>NZ_JBHSKG010000004.1:0-402724 GCF_042657905.1 Actinomycetospora rhizophila
CGCCGCCGCGCCCACGAGGTCAGCTGCTCACGCTCGTCGTCGGACAGATCGATCGGCACCGGCTGGGGTCCACGAGCCATGAACCCCAACCTACAACCGCTTCACAACTTCCGACTCAGGACACTAGCTCACACCGGCGGCCAGACCACCAGCAGGCGACCCGCCCCGAGCAGCGAGAACACGCCGACGGTCAGGAACAGCGCCACCCAGAGACCGGCCGGCAGCCCGGTGAGGCGCTCGAGCTGGTCGGCGTCGGAGTCGGGGGCGCGGCGCCGGGAGCGCTTGCGCTGCACCTCGAGCACCGTGCGCAGCCCGCCGATGATGAGGAACCACGTCACGAAGCAGGCGAACCCGTACTGCACGTTTGCGGAGCCGTAGACCGCGACCACCACGAACACCGCGCCGGTGAGCACCACCGAGAACACGCCGTAGGCGTTGCGGATGAGGACCAGGGTCGCGAGCAGCAGGATCACCGCGATGACGAGCATCGCCGAGATCGCGTCCGCCGCGACGAGCGCCGCCGCCCCGACCCCCAGGATCGGCGGCGTCGCGTAGCCCGCGGCGGCCGTCGCGACCATGCCCGGCCCGTCGCGGCGGCCCTTGGAGACGGTGACGCCCGACGTGTCCGAGTGCAGCAGGATCTTGGTCAGCGTCCGCCCGGAGCAGATGGCGACCAGGGCGTGGCCGCCCTCGTGGGCGATCGTGACGATGTTGCGGGCGATCCGCCAGGTGCCGTGCACGCCGACGACGAGCAGGGCCACGAGACCACCGAGGATCACCAGGGTGGCCTGCGTCTGGCCCGTGCTGAGCTGGTCGAGGCCGTCGAAGGGCAGCGGCAGCGAGGTCGGGAGGCCGGTCGTCACGATGGGTGCACGGTAACGGGGGTCGCGCACGGTCCCGGGTCCGCTTCCTCGGCGGATCGTCTTTCGTCACAGCGCTCCCTAGCGTCACAGGAGGACTCATTCGTCCATCCGGTCGCGACCGTCGGGGAATTCGTGCCGCGCTCTCGTCCCTGCCTGCTCGTCCTCGCTCTCCTGCTGGCCGTGGCGGGCTGCGCCGGTCGCGGCGCCGTCGCCACCCCCGCGGGAGCTGTCCCGCGGCGGGCGGACGATCTTCCCGCAGCACCGGGTCGTCGCCTTCTACGGCACGGCGGGCACCGACGCGCTCGGCGTGCTGGGCGAGGGCACCCCCGACGAGGCCGGCGCGCGCCTCGCGCAGGTCGCCGCGGACTTCGCCGCCCCGGGGCGCCCCCACGGTCGCGAGCGCGACGCCGGGCCCCGACGGCGACTACTCGACCGACATCACGCTCGACGCGGCGCGCACCTACCTCGACGCCGCCCGGGCCCGGCAGCAGCTGCTGGTACTCGACGTCCAGCCCGGCACGAGCGACTTCCTCACCGCCGCGCGGGTCTGGGAGCCCCTGCTGCGCGAGCCGGACGGGGGCCTCGCGCTCGACCCGCGACGGGGACCTGCCGCAGAAGCTCTTCTACGACGAGGACACCCCGACGCTCACGCCCGCCGAGACGCTCGGTCTCGCGCCGCCCCCGGATCTCGTCACGTACCAGTGAGGCGGTCATGCTGGCCCGGTGAGCGACACCGCCGCCGAGGACGTCCGCATGGGCTCCGCCCGGGGCCGCTGGATCCTGTTGACGACGGTGCTGGGCTCGGGCCTCGCGATGCTCGACTCGACGGTGGTCAACATCGCCCTCGAGCGGATCGGCGACGAGTTCGACGCCAGCTTCGCCGCGCTGCAGTGGACCATCAACGGCTACACGCTCACGCTCGCGGGCCTGATCCTGCTCGGGGGCTCGCTGGGCGACCGCTTCGGCCGCCGCAAGATCTTCGTCATCGGCGTCGTCTGGTTCGCGCTGGCCTCGGCGCTGTGCGGGCTCGCGCCGTCGGTGGAGTTCCTCATCGCCGGGCGCGCGCTGCAGGGCGTCGGCGGCGCGCTGCTCACCCCGGGCAGCCTCGCGCTGATCTCGGCGTCGTTCCACGGCGGTGACCGTGCGGCGGCGATCGGGGCCTGGTCGGGCCTCGGCGGGGTGGCCGGCGCGGTCGGCCCGTTCCTGGGCGGCTTCCTCGTCGAGTGGACCTGGCGCGCGGTGTTCCTCATCAACCTGCCGCTGGCCGCGATCGTGGTGGCCGTCGCCCTGCGCCACGTCCCCGAGTCGCGCGACCCCGACGCCGCCCACCAGCTGGACGTCCCCGGCACCGTGCTCGCCGTCGCCGGGCTCGGCGCGCTGACCTGGGCGCTCACCGCCGCCGGCGAGGACGGCGTGACCCCGACGGTGATCGCGACCGGCGTGGCCGGGGTGCTCGCCCTCGTCGCCTTCGTGCTCGTCGAGCGCCGCTCGCGGGCGCCGCTCGTGCCCGGCGAGCTCTTCGCGAACGCCCGCTTCACCGGCGCCAACGTCGTCACCCTGCTCGTCTACGGGGCGCTCGGCGTCAACTTCGTGCTGGTCGTCCTGCAGCTCCAGGTCGTCGCCGGGTTCAGCCCGCTCGCTGCCGGCACCGCGATGCTCCCGATCACCGTGATCATGCTGCTCCTCTCGGCACGCTCCGGGCGGCTGGCGCAGCGCATCGGGCCGCGCTGGCCGATGACGATCGGGCTCCTGCTCGCGGCCACCGGCATGCTCCTGCTGGCTCGCATCGGGCCCGGCGCGTCCTACCTCGTCGACGTGCTGCCCGCGGTGACGCTGTTCGGGCTGGGGCTCGCGGGCACCGTCGCCCCGCTCACCGCGACCGTCCTCGACGCCGCCGACGACCGCCACGTCGGCATCGCCTCCGGCGTCAACAACGCCATCGCCCGTGCCGCGGGGCTCCTCGCGGTCGCGCTCATCCCGGCGGTCGCCGGCATCTCCGGGCAGGTCTACACCGACCCGCCCGCCTTCTCCGCGGGCTACCGGACGGCGATGATGATCTCCGCAGGCCTGCTGGTGGCGGGCGCGCTCCTCTCGGCGGTGCTGTTCCGTCCCCGCCGCGGCCCGGCGGAGCCACCCACCACCCCGACCCGCTTCCCCACGGAGTCGTGCAGCCACTGCGGCGTCACGGCACCGCAGCAGTACCCGCGCGACTGACCGGGCTGTGAAGGTTACTGGCTGGTATCTCTCGCCCACCGAGAGATACCAGCCAGTAACCCCGCGAGTCGGTCAGCCCAGCGCCTCGAGCACCGTGTCGGCGTCCGCCTCGGTGTTGTGCAGGTGGAAGCCCAGGCGGGCGGCGCCGCCCCGCACGGCGCAACGCACGCCCGCGGCGGCCAGGCGGTCGGCCGCGCCGTGGTGGCGCACCGCCACGATCGCCGACTCGCCCGCGGGCAGGTCGAGCCCGCGCCGCACGCGGTTGGCGAGGCCGACGGCGTGGTCGCGGACCGCCTCGGCGTCCAGCGACGCGAGCCACGGCAGCGACACCGCCGCGCCGACCTGCGCGAGCCACACGGGGGAGAGGTCGAAGCGGCGGGCGTCGGGGTGCAGGCGCAGCGGGAGACCATAGATCGCGTCCCAGCCGCCCGCGTACCAGCCGGACTGCACGGGCACGACGCGCTCGGCGAGCCGGTCCGACAGCGCCATCCACGCCGCGCCGCGGGGCGCGAGGAGCCACTTGTAGCCGCCCGCGACGACGACGTCGGCCCACCCGAGGTCGGCGGGCAGCCAGCCCAGCGACTGGGTCGCGTCGAGGACGACGAGGGTGTCCGGGCCGACCTCGGCGCGCAGGGCCGCGAGGTCGACCAGCCCGCCGTCGACGGAGGCCACCACGCTGACCGCGACGACGTCCGCGGCACCGGTGCGCTCGGGGAGCTCGTCGAGGTCGACCTCCACCACCTCGTGCCCGGCCGACACGAAGGGGAAGGTCACGCTGGTGAACTCGCGGTCGGCGGTGAGCACCCGGGCCCCCGGCGGCAGCGAGGCCGCGACGAGCCCGAGCAGCCCCGAGACGGTGGTGCCCAGTGCCACCGAGGACGTCGGGAAGCCCGTGAGCTGCGCGAACGCCGCCCGCGCGGTGGCCACGGCGCCGTCGAACTGGGGCGCGCTGGTCTCCGCCCGCCCCCACGCGGTGACCGCCGCCGACACGGCGTCGACCACGGGCCGCGGCGGGACGCCGATCGAGGGGGTGTTCAGGTAGACGCCGTCGACGTCGAAGGTGGTGCCGAACGCGTGCCGCACGCGGCCGAGACTAGATCACGCCGGACGGTCGGCGGGACGGCGTGAACCGGCGCAGCCGCAGGCTGTTGGCCACCACGAAGACGCTCGAGAACGCCATCGCGGCTCCGGCGATCATGGGGTTGAGCAGGCCGAGCGCGGCCAGCGGCAGCGCGGCGACGTTGTAGGCGAAGGCCCAGAAGAGGTTGCCCTCGATGGTCCGCAGGGTGCGGCGGGCCAGGCGCAGCGCGTCCGGGACGAGCCGCAGGTCGCCGCGCACCAGGGTCAGGTCGCCGGCCTCGATCGCCGCGTCCGACCCGCTGCCCATCGCGAGCCCCAGGTCGGCGCGCGCCAGGGCGGCGGCGTCGTTGACCCCGTCGCCGACCATCGCGACGACCGCGCCCCCGGCCTGCAGGCGGGCGACCTCGTCGGCCTTCCCGTCGGGCAGCACGCCCGCGATCACCGTGTCGATGCCGACCTGCGCGGCGACCGTGCGGGCGACGGTCTCGTGGTCGCCGGTGAGCAGCACCGTGCGCAGTCCCAGCGCGTGCAGCGCCGCGATCGCGTCGGCGGACGTCGGCCGCACCGTGTCGGCGACGGCCAGCACGCCGCGGGCGCGCAGCACCCCGGACCCGTCGGCCCACGCCACGCACACCGGCGTCGATCCGTCGGCCTCGACCGCGGCGACGGCGTCCGCGAGCGCCCCGTCGGCGGCCACGCCCAGCTCGTCGAGCAGACGTCCGCGCCCGACGACGACCGCGCGGCCCTCGACGGTCCCGGTGACCCCGAGGCCGTCGCGGCTGGTGACGTCGACGGCGGCGGGGAGGTCACCGAGGCGGGCGCGGGCGGCGTCGGCGACGGCCCGGGCGACCGGGTGGGCGGAGGCGTCCTCGAGGGCACCGGCGCGCCGCAGCAGCTCGTCCTCGTCGACGCCGGCCAGCGCGACGGCCCGGCCCAGGCTCATCTCGCCGGTGGTGACCGTGCCGGTCTTGTCGAGGACGACGGTGTCGACGCGACGCGTGGACTCCAGCACCTCCGGGCCGCGCAGCAGGATCCCGAGCTGGGCGCCGCGGCCGGTGCCGACCATGAGCGCGGTCGGCGTGGCCAGGCCCAGCGCGCACGGGCACGCGATGATCAGGACCGCGACCGCCGCGGTGAACGCCGCCGACGCCCCGCCGCCCGCGAGCAACCAGACGGCGAGCGTGAGCAGGGAGATCGCGATGACGACGGGGACGAACACCGCCGAGATGCGATCGGCGAGGCGCTGGGCGGCGGCCTTGCCGTTCTGGGCCTCGGCGACGCGGCGGGCGATCCGGGCGAGCTTGGTGTCGGCGCCGACCGCGTCGGCCCGCACCACGAGCCGCCCGCCGACGGCGACCGTCGCGCCGCTGACCGCGTCCCCCGGGCCGACCTCGACGGGGACCGACTCCCCGGTCATCGCGCTGGCGTCGACCGCGGCGCGGCCCTCGACGACGACGCCGTCGGTGGCGACGGTCTCGCCGGGGCGCACGACGAACTCGTCGCCGACCACGAGCCGCTCGACCGGGACACGCTCCTCGCGCCCGTCGCGGCGCACGGCCACGTCCTTCGCGCCGAGGTCGAGCAGGGACCGCAGCGCGTCCCCGGCGCGGCGCTTGGCCCGGGCCTCGAACCAGCGCCCGGCGAGGACGAACGTCGTCACCGCGGCGGCGACCTCGAGGTAGATCGCGTCGGGCCCGCCGTCGGCGGTGAGCGAGAGCGGGTGGGTCATGCCCGTCATCCCGGCGTCGCCGAGGAACAGGGCCCAGAACGACCAGCCCAGCGCGGCGAGCGTCCCGACCGACACCAGCGTGTCCATCGTGGCCGCGCCGTGGCGCAGGTTGGTCCAGGCGGCGCGGTGCACGTCCTGCCCGCCCCAGATCACGACGGGGGCGGCGAGGATCGCCGAGAGCCACTGCCAGTTGGCGAACTGCCAGGCCGGCACCATCGCGAGCACCACGACCGGCAGGGTCAGCGCGAGGCTGACCAGCAGGCGCCCGCGCAGGACGTCGGCGTGGTCGGGGGCGGTGGTGCCGGGGGCGGTGGCGGCCGACGGGGGAGCGGGCGGGGTCGCGCCGTAGCCGAGCTTCTCGACCGTGGCGACGAGGTCGTCGACGCCGACGGCGGGCGGGTGCTCGACGGTGGCCGTGCCGGTGGCGAAGTTGACGCCGGCGCTCACGCCGTCCAGCTTGTTGAGCCGCCGCTCGATGCGGGCGGCGCACGAGGCGCACGTCATCCCGGTGATCGCCAGGTCGACGCGCTCCGTGCCCGGCGACGGGGTGTCGCGGGTCGGTGCGGTCGACGCGGACGGCGCCGGCGGTGCGCTCATCGGACCTCCCTCTCTCGATCCCGTTGGTACCCCTGGGGGGTATCTCTGTCAAACCGCGGCACCGGATCGGGCGGGGGGTCGACGATCACGGGGAGCGAGGTGGTGTGATGCAACCGTGACCTCCCACCGGCCGCCGCCGCGGCCGGGGCCGGATGGAGCACCGGGATACCCCCGTCCGACCGGCTCCGGCGGGCTCGTCGCGGTATCGCCGCGCCATCGCGCCCCGGTCGACGCGCCGGCCCCCACCGGCGGTGTGGCCGTGCTCACGGCACCGCCGCCCGCCCGCCGGGGACCCGCCCCGACGGCGCACGCCGGTCACGTCGCGCCGCCCCCGCGCCGGGCGGCGCCGCCGCGCCCGTCGTCCCCGTCGTCCCCGCCGCCGACGGCGTGGGCGCCGCCGGCGCCGCGCTCGTCGGTGCCGCCATCACCGCGGGTACCCACCCCGCCGCCCGCCGACCGGCCGCAGCCCGGCCGCCACGGCCGGCACGCGGGTGGACCGGACGCCCCGCCCCCACCGGGTGCGCAGGCCCGCCCGTCCGGGCGCCACGTCCGCCCCGACGTCGCCCCCGAGGTCGTCCCCGGAGCCGCTCCCGACGCCGCTCCCGGGGAGCCCCGCACCGCCCGTCCCGCCGCCCCGGCGCCGACCGACACCCGGCGCCGCGCGTCCCGCGCCACCGGGACGGCGCCGGGCCTGCCCGTGGCGCTCCCGGCAGACGTCGAGGCCCCCGCGCCCTCCCGGCCGGCGCGCCGGTCCACCCCGCCACGCCGGGGCCGCAGTCTGACGCTCGGGCTGGGCGCCGCGGTGGCCGGCGCGCTGGTGGCCGGGACGATGGTCACCGTCGACACCCTCGACACCGGCACGGCCGACCCCCTGGCGTCCGCCGACCGCCTGCTCCAGCAGATCCCCGGCGGCACCGAGCCGGTCGAGTCGGTCGGCCCGGCGGCCGCGCCCGAGGCCCCGCGCGTCGACCTCGCCACCGCGGTCTCCGCCGCCGAGGAGGCCGGCGAGCGCAGCGGCGCGACGGTCGGGGTCGCGGCCGTCGACATCGCGACCGGCGAGCTCGCACCCGGCTCGGGCGGCGAGGAGACCTTCGACACCGCGTCGCTGGCGAAGCTGTTCGTCGTCGTCGACATGCTCCAGCGCCAGCGCGACGGCGAGATGACGCTGAACCAGCGCGACCTGCGCCTGGTGCACGCCGCGCTGACCGTCAGCTCCGACCCGGCCATGAACGCCCTGTGGACCCAGTACGACGGGCCCGGCGCGATCACGCGGGTGGCGCGGGCGCTCGACCTCGACGACACGAGCGCGCCGGAGGACACCTCGCAGTGGGGCGAGGTGCAGACCTCGGCGCGCGACATGGTGAAGCTCCTGCGCCACGTCCAGGTCGACCTGCCCGCGCAGGACCGCGACCTGGTGCTCGGCGCGATGGGCCAGGCCCCGCGCACCGCGGGCGACGGGTTCGACCAGGGCTACGGCTTCCTCGACGGCGGCACCCCGGTCAAGCAGGGCTGGATGTGCTGCATCGCCTCCCGCGCCGAGGTGCACTCGGTCGCGATCATCGACGGCCGCTACATGGTCGCCGTGATGTCCAGCCAGCCCCCGGGCTACGACCAGGCGCGGCAGATCGTGTCCGCCGCCGCGGGCGCGGTCCGCGATCACCTCCGGCCGGTGTCCTCGGCCGGGTAGCCTCGATCCGGCACCCCGGCGCGAGGAGGGTCATGCACGGCTACGCGGACAGCAAGGACGATCACCTGCGGCGCCTGCGCCGGATCGAGGGTCAGGTCCGCGGCATCGCGCGGATGATCGAGGACGACAAGTACTGCATCGACGTGCTCACCCAGGTCTCGGCCGCGACGCGGGCCCTGCAGAACGTCGCGCTGGGCCTGCTCGAGGAGCACATGGGCGGCTGCGTGGTCGACGCCGCCAAGGCCGGCGACGCGGAGGCGGCCGAGAAGGTCCAGGAGGCCTCCGCGGCCATCGCCCGCCTCGTGCGGTCCTGATCAGGCCCGCGCCGCCTCCACCCGGGCGCGCAGCTCGGCGGCGAGCGACTCCACGCCGCCGAAGCGCCGGTCGACGACGAGCTGGCTCAGCACGGCCAGCAGCACCGACGGCCACTCGATGAGCCCGACGATGCCGGCGCCGAGGTAGAGCCCGTAGAGCAGCAGGCTGGCCGGCTCCGGCGTGTGCGCCCGCACCCACGCGTGCACGGCCTCCTCGTCGCCCGCGTCGAGCGCGGCGAGCAGGTCGGGGGCCGCCCAGGGCTCGCCCGCGGTCTCCGAGGGCAGCGGCGGCGTGCGCGTCACCGATGTGTCGGGCACGGCCGCGAGGTGGGCGCGGGCGGCGGTGGGGGCGGGCGTGCCGTCGGCCATGGGGTGTCCTCCGGGGGTCGGCGGGGTGGACGCGTCCTGTCGCCCAGGCGTACCCACCCTAGGCGGGGAACAACGGGTCGAGCGCCCGTCGGCGCTCGTCGCGGTCGAGGCCGCGCAGGTCGGCACGGCCGTGCTCGGTGACGACGACGTCGACGTCGTGGGACGCCGTGCTCACCGGGCGCGAGAGCCGCTCGACGCGGGTGGAGCGCCCGCGGTGCGACGACGCCAGCGCGATCACCGAGAGGCTGCGCGCCGCCCGGGCCGCGGCCCCCGCGTAGTCGGGGTGCCCGCCGATGCCGCCGACCAGGGCGGTCGCGGTGCCCTCGACGTTGACCTGACCGTCGTGGTCGATCTCCACCGCGGTGTTGACCGCGACCAGCGGCGGGTCGGCGGCCAGGCGCCCGGGGTCGTGGGTGTGCTCGATGCGGTGCACGACGGGGTGCCCGGCGCGCCCGCGGGCGTCGGCCCAGGCGTAGAGCTCGGGCGAGCCGACGAGGTAGGTGGCGACGGGGTCGCCGACCAGCAGCCCGGCCTGCTCGAGCGCCATCACGCCGTCGCCGAGCAGCCCGGAGTCGGCGCGCACCCGTACGCCGGCCGCGCGCACCCCGTCGACCACCGCCGCGCCGAGCTGGCCGGGCGCCCACTGCAGGCGCACCCCGTCGGTGAGCAGGCCCGCGACGTGGCGCCCGATCGCCTCGTGCTCGGCGCTGGGCACGGCCGGGGCGAGCGCGTGCGGGCCCTCGCCGACCTCGCCGAGCACGAACACCTGCTCGTCGGGCAGCGGGGGACCGGACGCGGCGCGGGGGAGCTCGTGGTCGAGGACCACGGCGACCGGCACGCCGAGATCGATCACCGCGCGGATCCAGGAGACCTCGCTGCCCAGCACCGGGCCGAACGGTCCGGGCGCGGCGGCCAGCACGAGCAGGTCGGGGCGCAGGGGACCCGCGACGAGGGCGGGCACGGCCGACAGGCGCGCCGGCACCGCCCGCACGTGCCCGGCGTCCGCGGCGCGCCGCAGCCCCCACCCGGGCATCACCGTGCGGGCGTCGGCGAAGGCGTCGAGCTCGAGGCCGTCGGCGGGGCCGGGCAGCCAGCCGGTGACCAGGCGCAGGTCGCCGCGCTCGCGGGCCAGCGCCGAGAGCAGCGGGTACGCGGCGCGCGGACTGCCGGTGCCGTCGGCCAGCGCGATCCGCGCGCCGGGCCGGACGAGTGCCGCGAGGGCGCGGCCGTCGAGCGCCATGATCGAAGCTTCGCACGTGAGCGATACGGGTCGCCCGGGCGACCCATATCGCTCACGTGCGCGCAGCGCCTCCCAGCACACCGCGGGCGATGATCACCTGCTGGATCTGGCTCGTGCCCTCGTAGATGCGGAACAGGCGGGCGTCGCGGTAGAAGCGCTCCACCGGCACGCCGCGCATGTAGCCCGAGCCGCCGTGGACCTGGACCGCGCGGTCGGCGATGCGCCCGATCGCCTCGGAGCAGAAGTACTTGGCCGTCGACGGGCCCAGCGTGGTGTCCGAGCCTTCGTCGTAGGCCTTCGCGGCCTCGCGGACCAGGGCGCGCCCGGCGTGCCAGTCGGTGACCGAGTCGGCCACGAGACCCTGGACGAGCTGGTAGGCGGCGATCTTGTGCCCGCCCTGCTCGCGCTCGCGGGCGAACTCGGTCATCTCGTGCACCAGCCGCGCGGCCATCCCCGTGCACAGCGCCGCGATGTGCAGGCGCCCGTGCGCGAGGCAGCGCATGGCGGTGACGAACCCGCGGTGCAGGCCCTCCTCGCCGCCGACGAGGTTCGCGGCCGGCACGCGGACGTCGTCGAGGTAGACCTCGCAGGTCCACGATCCGCGCTGGCCCATCTTCGCGTCGTGCTCGGAGAACGAGACCCCGGCCGCCGACGTGGGCACGAGGAACGTCGAGATGCCCTTGGCCGGGGCGGCGTCCGGGTCGGTGCGCGCGAAGACCATGAGCACGTCGGCGAGCGGGGCGTTGGTGATCCAGCGCTTGGCGCCGGTGATCACGAAATCCTCGCCGTCGCGGACCGCGCGAGTCGTCAGGGCGGACGGGTCGGAGCCGGCGTCCGGCTCGGTGAGCGCGAAGGACGCGACGACCTCGCCGGTGGCCAGGCGCGGCAGCCACTCGTGGCGCTGCTCGTCCGTGCCCCCGGTGAGCAGGACCTGGCCGGCGATGCCGTTGTTGGTGCCGAACAGCGAGCGCAGCGACGGCGTGGTCCAGCCGAGCTCCATCGCGAGCTCGACCTCCTCGGCCATCGACAGCCCGATCCCACCGAACTCCTCGGGGATCGCGAACCCGTAGAGACCCATCGCCTTGCACTGCGCCCGCAGCTTCTCGGGGACCTCGTCGGCCGCCTCGATCTCGTCCTCGCGGGGCACCACCTCCTCGCGCACGAACTCGCGGACCGAGGACAGGACGTCGGCGAAGTCGGAGGCCTCCATGCCGGACACGGTGTCACGTTCCGGGGGCCCGCGCCGTCCACCTCCCGACACCCCGGAGAAGGAGACCCCATGGCCCGCATCCCCCTCGTCGGCGACCGCGACGCCGGCGTCCTCGGCCGCCTCGCCTACGGGTTCGCGCGCCGCCGCTTCGGCGAGGTCCCCGAGCCGTTCGCGGCCCTGCGCCACCACCCGCGGCTGTTCTGGACCGCGGCGATCAGCGAGTCGCTGCTCGAGCGCTCGGCGACGGTCCTGCCCGGGCGGCTGCGCGAGCTCGCGGTGTACCGCACGGCGACCCGCGTCGGCTGCTCCTGGTGCGTCGACTTCGGCGAGATGCTCTGGATCCATGAGGGCCTCGACGTCGACCACCTGCGCCGCGCCACCGCCGACGGCGCGCCCGACGACCCCGCGTTCGACGAGGACGAGCGCGCCGTGCTCGCCTACGCCGACGCGATGACCGCCCAGCCGATCACGGTCACCGACGCCCAGGTCGCCGACCTCGACGCCCGCCTCGGCCACGCGGGGCTCGTCGAGCTGACCCAGCACGTCGCCGTCGAGAACCAGCGCGCCCGCGCCAACGCCGCCCTCGGGCTGCACGCGCAGGGGTTCGCGGCCTCGTGCGAGGTGCCGCTCACGACCTGAGCTTCTCGGGGGTCATCACCACGTGCACGCCGACGGCCCGCCCGCCGGCGACCGTGAGCACGCCGACGATCGGCGGTGCCGACGGCACGAGCATCCCCACCTCGCCGTTCACGGTCACCGGCCGCACGGCGGCCAGCGTCTCCGGGCCGGCCTCCGCCACCAGGGCGACGAGCAGGCGCGCGATCTTGTCGGCGCCGCGCACGACCCGCCGGGCGGCCTTGACGACCCCGCCGCCGTCGGTGCGCAGCGCGGCGTCGGGGTGCAGCACGGCGACCAGGGTCGGCACGTCGGCGGCGGCGAGGGCGGCGAGGAAGGCGTCGAGCACGCGGCGCTGCTCGGGCTCGGCCACGGGCACCGGCAGCTCGCCCTCGCGGGCCGCGGCGCACACCCGCTGCCGGCCCCGGTGGGCGATCTGCCGGGCGGTGGGCGCGGTGGTGCCGAGCACCGCGCCCACCTCGTCGAACCCGAGCCCGACGGTGTCGTGCAGCACGAGCGCGACGCGCTGGTCGGGGGTCAGGTGCTCGAGCACGAGCATCGTCGCCATCCGCACGTCCGCCGCCGCGACCACCGCGTCGAGCACCTCGTCGGGGCCCGTGGTGAGCAGCGGCTCGGGCAGCCACGGCCCGACGTAGCGCTCCCGGCGCGCGGGCGCCGAGCGCACCTGGTCCAGGCACAGGCGCGCGACGGTGGTGGCGAGCCAGGCCCGCACGTCGCGCACCGCACCGCGCCCGCCGGGACCGAGCCGCTCCCAGCGCAGCCACGCGTCCTGGACGGCGTCCTCGGCGTCGGCCCGCGAGCCCGTCAGGCGGTACCCGACGGCGAGCAGGTGGGGCCGGTGCTCCTCGAGCGCGTCCAGCGGGGCGTCCACGGGCGGCTACCGCACGCCGCGCATCGCCCGCCGGATCCACGGGCTCAGCGCGAACAGCACGAGGCCCAGCACGATCGCCGCGGCGCCGGTGACGCCGAAGTAGGCGCCCTCGTTCTCGGGGGAGTAGAAGCCGGCGAGCGTGCCCGCCAGCGCCGAGCCCAGCGAGACCGACAGGTAGAACAGCGCCACCGTGAGGTTGCGGAACGTCGCCGGGCCGACGCGGGTCGACAGCGAGAGCCCGACCGGCGAGAGGTTGAGCTCGGCGAGCGCGAACACCAGCAGGATGACCACGATCGCGAGCACCGGCGTGGTGTTGACGCCGCCGCCGGCCCAGGGCAGGAACAGCAGGAACGCCACGCCCATCCCGCCCGCGCCGAGGGCGAACTTCACCGGCGTCGACGGGGCCCGGTCGCCGAGCTTGGTCCACAGCACCGCGAACAGCGGGGCGAGCACGATGACCCAGAACGGCTGGATCGAGTTGACCCAGGCGATCGGCATCTCCCAGCCGAACAGGTTCCGGTCCAGACGTGTGTCGGAATAGAGCGTCACGACGGTGAACTGCTGCTGGAACAGCGACCAGAACACCACGCTGCCCAGCCACATCGGGATGAACGCCCGTACGCGGCTGCGCTCGTCGTCGTCCACCTCCGGGCTGCTCAGCAGGATCGCGAAGATCACGACGGCGATCACCGCGACGACGATCGCGACGCTCGTCGACAGGGTGGCCGCCGACAGCACGCCGGTGGCGAAGCCGAGCGCGATCACCACGACGACCGCGACCGCGACGACGGCGGGGCGCACCCACGCGCCGGCCGGCAGCGGGTTCGGCACGACCGCCGCGCTCGCGGGCAGGCCGCGCCGGCCCAGGGTGTAGATCGTGAGGCCGAGCGCCATGCCGATCGCCGCGAGCCCGAAGGCCCAGTGGAAGCCGGCGAGCTCCTGGGTCAGGCCGGTGAGCAGCGGCCCGACGAGCGCGCCGATGTTGACGCCCATGTAAAAGATCGAGAAGCCGGCGTCCGCGCGCGGGTCGTTGCGGTCGTAGAGCGAGCCGACGACCGTCGTCGCCGACGTCTTCACCCCGCCGCTGCCCAGCGCGACCAGGACGAGCCCGACGGCGACGCCGGCCACCCCGGGCAGGACCGCGAGGGCGAGGTGCCCGGCCATGACCGCGATCGCGGAGAAGAACAGCGTCCGTTCGGCGCCCAGGAGGCGGTCGGCCACCCACGCGCCCACCACGGCCGCGAGGTAGACCAGGCCGCCGTAGGCGCCGATGATGCTGGTCGCGGACGCCTCGGGGAACCCGAGCCCGCCCTCGGTCACGGCGTAGTACAGGTAGTACGCCATGACGGCCTGCATCCCGTAGAACGAGAAGCGCTCCCACAGCTCGACCGAGAACACGGTGCCCAGGGCCAGGGGATGGCCGAAGAAGCGGCGGTCGGTCGATCCGGTCGTCGCTGTCGTTCCCTCGGGGGTCGTCGTCACGGAGAGCAGGGTGCTCCTCGCGGAGCGCGATCGCCAGCCGCCTCACCGAGATTCGACACCCGTTCGTGTCGACAGCGGGCGAGGAAACGGGCACCCTGCGCCACCACGCGCGGCGCGGTGCCGGGCGGGTCGGGAGGTGCGCACCGTGTACGTCCAGAACGACACCCCGCTCGGCGGGTCCCTGGCACTGAGCTCGCTGGTCGCGGTGCTCCCGCTGCTCACGCTGTTCGTCCTGCTGGGCGGTCTGCGCATGCGGGCGTGGCTCGCGTCGCTGATCGGTCTGGCCGTCGCGCTGGCGGTCGCGATCCTCGCCTACGGCATGCCGGTCGGCCAGGCGCTGCTGGCCGGTACCGAGGGCGCGGTCTTCGGGTTCTTCCCGATCCTCTGGATCGTCATCAACGCGCTCTGGATCTACCAGATGACCGTGTCGACGGGGCACTTCGACGTGCTGCGGCGGTCGTTCGGGTCGGTCTCGGACGACCAGCGGGTCCAGGCGGTCATCATCGCCTTCTGCTTCGGTGCGCTGCTCGAGGCGCTCGCGGGCTTCGGCACCCCCGTCGCGATCTGCACCGTCATGCTCATGGCCCTGCGGTTCAGCCCGCTCAAGGCCGCGGTGGTGGCCCTGGTGGCGAACACGGCGCCGGTCGCGTTCGGGGCCATCGCGGTGCCGATCACCACGCTGGCCTCGGTGACCGGGCTCCCCGAGGAGGCCCTCGGGGCGATGGTCGGGCGCCAGACCCCGATCCTCGCGGTGTTCGTCCCGTTCGTCCTCGTCGGTCTCGTCGACGGGGCCCGCGGCCTGCGGGAGACCTGGCCGGTGGCGCTCGTCGCCGGGGTGGTCTTCGGTGCCGCGCAGTACGCGACGTCCAACTTCATCTCGCTCGCGCTCACCGACATCGTCGCGGCGCTGCTCGCGGCCGGCGCGGTCGTGCTGCTCGTGCGGATCCGGCCGCCGCGCCACGCCGAGCTCCCGGCGGGCGCGTCGCAGGACACCCGCGAGACGGTCAGCGTGTCCTCCGGTGGGGACGGCGGCGCCGGCGGGGACGGCGGTGCGGGCGGCCGGGCCGGTGGGGGCGGCGGCGCCGCCACCGACGCCCCGGCGGGCTCCGACCACGACGACCACAGCCGGGACACCCGTCGCGACGTGTTCCTGGCCTACGCGCCCTACCTGATCATCATCGCGCTGTTCTCGATCCAGCAGATCCCGGTCGTGGACGACGCCCTCGGGGCGACGACGACGAAGTTCAACTGGCCCGGGCTCAACGTCCTCACCGAGGCCGGGAAACCGGTGTCCACCCAGGCCTTCACGCTGAACTGGCTCGAGTCCGCCGGCACGATCCTGCTCATCGCCGGCGTGCTCACCGCCGTGGTCCTGCGCGTGCGGCCCGGGGTGGCGGTGGCGGCCTACTGGCGCACGCTGGTGCAGCTGCGCACGGCGATCGTCACGGTGATGGCGGTGCTCGCGCTGGCCTACGTCATGAACACCTCGGGCCAGACGCTCACGCTCGGCGGGCTGCTGGCGGGCACCGGTGGGTTCTTCGCCGTGCTCTCGCCGGTGCTGGGCTGGCTCGGCGTCGCGGTCACCGGCTCGGACACGTCGGCGAACTCGCTGTTCGGCGCGCTGCAGGTCACCGCCGCCCGGGGAGCGGGGCTCGACCCGATCCTGCTCGCCGCCGCGAACAGCTCGGGCGGCGTGCTCGGCAAGATGATCTCGCCGCAGAACCTGGCCATCGCGGCCTCGGCGGTCGCGATGAGCGGGCGCGAGGGCGAGATCCTGCGCCGTGTCCTGCTCTGGAGCCTCGTCTTCCTGGCCGGGATGTGCGTGCTGGTGCTGCTCCAGTCGACACCGGTGCTGGGCTGGATGGTGGTCGCGGGATGAGCGTGCGGGTGATCGAATAGCGCTGATGAGCGGCACTTCCCGCTGCCCTCGGGCCGGGCCCGGCGATGAGGGTATGAGGGGGTGTGGTCGTTGGCTGCGGTTACCGCAGCAGTGCCAGCGCGGAGGGGTGCATGGATCCGGTCCTGATCGTCGTCGTGGTCGCCGCCGTCGTCCTGGTGGCCGGGATCGTCCTGGTCCTCGTGGCCCGTGCCCGCTCGCGGTCGCGGCGCGCGGCGCTGCGCAGCCAGTTCGGTGACGAGTACGACCGCGTGATCGACGAGTACGGCCAGCGCGACGGCGAGCGCGAGCTGCGGGCGCGCCTCAAGCGGCGCCGCGAGCTCGAGGTGCGCGATCTCGACGGCGGCGAGCGCGACCGCTTCGGCAAGGCGTGGGAGACCGCGCAGTCGAGCTTCGTCGAGAACCCGTCCACCGGGCTGCGCGACGCCGACCTGCTCGTCCAGCAGGTGATGCGCGAGCGCGGCTACCCCGTCGAGCGGTTCTCCGAGCGCGCGAAGATGATCTCGGTCGACCATCCGGACCTCGTCGAGCGCTACCGGTCGGCGCACCGCGTCTCCACCGAGATCGAGGACGGCAGCGCGGGCACCGAGGACATGCGCCAGGCCATGGTCGACCAGCGCTACGTGTTCGACGCGCTGCTCGCGGGCGGCGACGCGGCCCGGACGCGTCGGATGTGAGGGCGCCCGACGAAGCCGCCTCCGCATCCCGCGTGCTCGCCGACCGCTACGAGCTCCGCGGGCTCATCGGGCGCGGCGGGATGGCCGAGGTGCACCGGGCGCTCGACCGCGAGCTCGGGCGCACGGTGGCGGTCAAGCTCCTGCCGTCGGAGTACCGGGGCGACGCCGAGTACGGCTGGCGGCTGCGCGACGAGGCGCGCGCGGCGGCCGTGATCGACCACCCGCACGTCGTCGCCGTCCACGACGTCGGGGCCTCCGGCGGCGGTGAGGTCTTCGTCGTCATGGAGCTGGTCGAGGGGCGCACGCTGCGCGACGAGCTCCGCGACCGGGGCCGGCTGCCGCCGGACGAGGCGGCGTCGCTGCTGGTGCCGGTGTGCGAGGCGCTCGCGGCGGCGCACGACCGCGGCGTCGTGCATCGCGACGTCAACCCCGGCAACGTCATGCGCTGCACCGACGGCACCGTGAAGCTCATGGACTTCGGCATCGCGCGCGTCGCCGACGTCGAGGGCTTCACCAACACCGGCGTCGTCGTCGGGACGGCGGCCTACCTCTCGCCCGAGCAGGTCCGCTGCGAGCCCCTCGACGGCCGCTCGGACCTCTACGCGGTGGGGTGCACCCTCTACGAGCTGCTCACCGGGCAGCCCCCGTTCCGCGGCCCCAGCTCGGTCGAGGTGGCCTCGCAGCGCCTGCGCGAGTCCCCGGTGCCGCCCCGGCAGCTGAGCCGGGAGATCTCGCCGGACCTCGATGCCGTCGTGCTGCGCGCGCTCGCCCTCGAACCCGCGATGCGCCACCACGACGCCCGCGAGCTCGCCGACGACCTGCGTCGCTTCGTCGCCCCCGACACGACCCTGCGCACCGAGGTGATCAACCGCCCCGCCGTCGCCGCGGGGCCCGGGCCGACCGGCACCCGGCCCCAGGACGTCCCCGACGAGGGCCCCGGCCCGGGCGAGCACGAGCCGTGGTCGGCGGTCCGGCGCCTGGGCGTCGCGCTGATCGTGCTCGCCGTCCTCGCGCTGCTCGGGGCCGGCGCGTTCCTGCTCCTGGCGTAACTCAGGGCTGGCCGAGGCGGCGCAGGGACAGCTGCCCGTCGGCGGGCCCGGTCTGCGCCCAGGCGCCCGAGGCCACGGTCCACGTCTGCCCGTCGTAGGTGACGCTCTCGAGCGCGAGGCGCTGGGCGTGGGCGACGAGCCAGGTGGCGATCGCCCACCCGGCCTCCGGCTCCTGCGCCCCGGACAGGCGACGGGTGCCGAGCTCGGCGGCGGCGAGCTCGGCGACCGCGCCGCTCGAGGGGTCGGCGGCCGGGGTCGCCGAGAGGTCGACGCAGGTCCAGGACGCCGGCGCCTGCCCGAGCAGCGACACCGCCATGAGACGCGCCTCGGGCTCGTGGTCGGCGTAGGCCTCGGGGAAGCCGCTGCGCTGGACCGTCTGCGCGGCGACGGTGATGTCCATCGTCGGCCAGTTCGGCACCTGCAGCAGCGCCTCGTAGAACGCGGTGGACGCGTAGACGGGGTCGAGGATCTCCTCCTCGCTGCCCCACCCCTGGCTCGGGCGCTGCTGGAACAGCCCGAGGGAGTCGCGGTCACCGCCGCGGAGGTTCGCGAGGGTGGACTCCTGGATGGCGGTGGCCAGCGCGATCGTCACCGCGCGGTCGGGCACGCCGAGGCGCCGGCCCACGCCGACGATCGTGGCGGCGCTGTCGGCCTGCTCCGGGGTGAGCGACCAGGTCGCGGGCAGGCCGGGGGAGTCCGGGGGCGCGGTGATCGTGCAGCGGGGGCGGGCGGCGATCTCGCTGTCGGCCAGGACGACGATGAGCGTGACGACGAGGGCGAGGACGGCCAGCACGGCGACGACGGCCACGCCCAGCCGGGCCCGCGCGCCGATCGGGGAGCTCATCCTGGTGGGATCTCTTCCGTCATCTCGGCCCGGTGCTCGGCGACCGACGCGACGACGTCGGTGAGGAAACGGTGGACGACCGCCAGTTCGGCGGGCGTGTAGCCGGTGAGCACGGCGTCGAGACGCGCGGCGAGCGGACCGAAGAAGGCGCGTCCGACGGCCGCGCCGGCCGGGTCGTGGTGCAGCGTCACGCGCCGGCGGTCGGTGTCGTCGCGGACCCGGTGGAGGTGACCGAGACGCTCGAGGCGGTCGACGGCGGCGGTCGTGGCCCCCGAGGAGAGCCCGACCTCCTCGCCGAGCCGGCCCGGGGTCAGCGCCGCGCCGGCGCGCTCGGCGCGCAGGACGGCGAGCAGCGCGGCCGCGTCGGTGCGGTGCAGGCCCTGGTCGGCGGCGAACGCGTGACCGAGCCGCCCGGCCTCGTCGGCGTAGTCCTGCAGGAGCTGCACGAGAGCGTCGCGCTCTCCGGTCACGGGCTCACCTCCTCTCGCCGTGCATGTTATCGACCCGGCGAGTAATCTCCACTATCGAGAGATTCGACGATGGAGGGATGTTGCCGTGACTTCCGTGATCACCGGCGCGACGGTCGCCGACCGCGTGCGGGCCGGGGCGCTGCTCGCCGGGGCGCTGCTGCAGGTCGTCGCCGGCGGGCTCGGCGGGTCGGGGGCGTTCGGGCTGTCGGTGGGGGTCGTGGCCCGCGAGAACACCACGGTCGTCATGCCCGTCCCGGCAGCGTTCTCGATCTGGGGCCTGATCTACGCGGCGCTGCTGGTGCTGGCGGTGCGCCAGGTGCTGCCGGGCCAGCCCGAGCGCGCGGTGCACCGGGCGACGGGGTGGTGGCTCGTGGCGTCGACGCTGCTCAACGCGGGCTGGATCCTCGCGTTCTCGGCGCAGGCGGTCGTCCTCGCCCAGGTGATCATCGTCGCGCTGCTCGTCGTGCTCGCGGCGGCGCTGGCCCGCCTCACCGCGCACCCGGCGGCGGACGCCGCGGACCGGTTGACGCTGCACGGCCCCGTCGCCCTCTACGCGGGCTGGGTCAGCGTCGCGACCGTCGTCGGCGCGGCCACCACCGGCACCTTCCTCGGCGCGCCGGGCGCCGGCGGCGTCGCCACCGTGCTGGGCGCGCTCGTCCTGCTCGTCACCGGGGCGATCGCGTCGGGCGTCGTGGCCCGGGGCGCCGGCGCGGTGCCCTACGCGGCGTCCGTGGTCTGGGCGCTCGGGGCGATCGTCGCCATGGCCCCGCCGCTCGCCGTGGTCGTCGCGGCGCTCGTGGCCCTGCTCGCGATCGTGGCCGTCGCCGCCCGCCGCGTGCTCACGGCCCCGCCCGGCGCCCGCGTGCCCGCCGCCTTCGGCTGAGCGGTGTGCGTGTCAGCGTGGCGGCCACGCCGGCGCTCACCGTCAGGAAAGCCCCCACGATCACGGCGGGCGGTGCGAGCAATGCGGCTTTCCTGGCGTCTGACGCCAGGATCGCCACACGCTCGCCGGCGCGACACGCCGGGGACGCGAGGCGCCGGTGCCGGTGTCGAGACCAGAGCTCGCGTCTCCAAGATCAGCAGTGCGTCATGCACCTCACCGGGCGATCCGGGGGGCACAGCGCACTGCTGATCTCCCGACGCCGCCCCCGCCGGCCGCCCCTCCGGTGATCAACGGGGACTTCGGACGCCTAGAAGCAGCGAACCGCCCGTTCGCTCCACACGGGCCGCCACGAAGGACCCGCGCCACACCTCGCGAACCGGGCGCGCGCCGCGCGCGGAGACCCGCGTGGTGAGGTGATCGCCGGCGGACGCGGAGGGGACCCGAGTGCTGGTGTGGCTGGTGCGCACGGTGGCGATCGTGTGGCTGCTCGGCGTGCTGGTCGTCGCCGTCGGCACGTACGCGCCGAAGCTGCCGGTGATCGGGTTCGCCGGCTCCTTCGTCACCGGCCAGTACCCGCTGCACGCCGCGCTCGCGGCGGTCCTCGGCGTCGGGCTCGGGGCCGCCGGCTGGGCCCTCGGCGCGCGGGACGGCGCCGTCGTCGCGGCGGTCGCCCTCGTCGCGGCGGCCGCCCTCGCCGGCGTCCTCGTCAGCCAGACCCGTGGCGAGCGCATCGACTGGTGGGCCGCGCTGACCGTCGTCGACCAGCCGGACGGGCGCCCCGACCGCACCGAGCAGTACGCGCGGGACGAGCTCGGGCGCCCCCTGCACCTCGATCTCTACCGGCCCGCCGGCCCCGGCCCGCACCCGGTGATCGTCTGGGTGCACGGCGGCAGCTGGGTCCGGGGCGAGCGCGACGACCGCACGGCGCTCAACCGCTGGTTCGCCGACCGAGGTCACGCCGTCGTCAGCGTCGAGTACCGCCTGCCCCCGCCCGCGCCGGTGGGGGAGGGCCAGCGCCGTGACGTCGCGGCGGCCGCCGCCTGGGCCGCCGCGCACGCCGCCGAGGAGGGCCTCGACCCCGACCGGATCGTCATCGCCGGCCAGTCGGCGGGCGCCACGCTCGCGCTGAGCACCACCGCCGGGATCCTCGCCGGCGAGCTCGCGGCCCCGCGGCCGCGCGCCGTCATCGCGTACTACCCGGTCACCGACCTGCGCCTCGTCGACCGCTCGCTGCAGGACGCCGTGCTCGGTGGCCGGTCCGCCGCACGGCCACGGGAGACGCGCCAGGGCTCGCCGATCGACCTCGTCCGCCCCGACCTGCCGCCGACCCTGCTCGTGCTCGGGTCCGCCGACCACTTCGTCTTCCCCGACCGCGTCCGGGCCTACGACCGCGCGCTGCGCGCCGCCGGCGTCCCGGGCCGGCTGGTCGAGGTGCCGCACGCCGACCACGTCTTCGACTTCCCGTTCGGCAGCCCCGGCGCGCAGGTCACCCGACCCCGGGTCGCCGCGTTCCTCGACGAGCACGTCGGGGCGCGCACGCCCTAGAACGGGTCGGATCGTGGTGAACTGCCCCGCATGACCGATCGGGACACCGAGGACGCCGTCGGGGGTCAGCAGACCCGCCGGCGCTGGAGCATCGTCGGACCGGGCATCGTCGTCGCGGCCACCGGTGTGGGCGCCGGTGACCTGGTCGCGACGCTGGTCGCCGGCGCCGAGTACGGCTACACCCTGCTGTGGGCGGTGGTGCTCGGGGTGGTCGTCAAGGTCGCGCTGGCCGAGGCGACGGGACGCTGGCACCTCGCGACCGGCTCGACGATCTTCGCGGGCTGGCGCTCGCTGGGACCGTGGACGACGGTCTACTTCATCGTCTACGTGGTGATCTGGGGCTTCGTCTACGGCGCGACGGCGATGACGTCGTCGGCGCTGCCGCTCGCCGCGATGTTCGGCGGCTCGATCCCGGCGTGGGGCATCCCGTGCGGCCTGGTCGGGCTGGTGCTCGTGTGGTTCGGCTCGTACCCCTTCTTCGAGAAGATCATGACGGTGCTCGTCGGCGTCATGTTCGTCGTCGTGGTGGGGTTGGCGATCCTCGTGCTGCCCGACGTCCCGGCCATGCTCGCGGGCCTGCTGCCCACGCTGCCGCAGGGTTCGGGCATCTACACGCTCGGGCTGGTCGGCGGCGTCGGCGGCACGGTGACGATGGCGGCCTACGGCTACTGGGTGAACGCCAAGGGGTGGCGCGACAGCTCGTGGATCAAGGTCATGCGCCTGGACAACCGCGTTGCCTACATCACCACCGGCATCTTCGTCGCGGCCATGCTGGTGGTCGGCGCGGAGCTGCTGTACACGGCGAACATCGCGCTGGTCGAGAGCGACCGCGGCCTGCTCGACCTCGACGCGATCCTCGAGCAGCGCTTCGGCCCGGTGATCGCGACGCTCTTCCTCGTCGGGTTCTTCGCGACGTCGTTCTCGTCGCTGCTCGGGGTGTGGCAGGGCGTGAGCCTGCTGGTCACCGACTTCGTGCGCACCCGGCGCGAGGCCGTCGCGAAGACCCCCGACCAGCTCGCCGCCGCCGGGCAGCTCAGCGACGACGCCGAGCGCAGCATCCCGTTCCGGCTCTACCTGCTGTGGCTGACGTTCCCGCCGATGGTGCTGCTGTTCCTCGGCCGGCCGTTCGCGCTGGTCGTGGCGTACGGCGCGCTGGGGGCGTTCTTCATGCCGTTCCTGGCGATCACGCTGCTGTGGCTGCTCAACAGCAGCCGCACGCCGCGCGAGTGGCGCAACGGGTGGCTGTCGACGACGTTGCTCGTGGGCGCGGCCGTGCTGTTCCTCGTCCTCTGCGTGACCGAGCTGATGGACACCTTCGGCTAGCCATGTGAGCGAACTTCGGGGCTATAGCCCCGAAGTTCGCTCACGTAGGCCATCAGAAGGTCAGCACCAGGCGGCCGCGGACGCCGCCGGCCTCGAGGCGTCGGTGGGCCTCGGACGCCTTCTCCGCCGGGATCGTGTCGGCGACGCGCGGGGTCAGCACGCCCTCCTCGGCCTGGCGGCGCAGCGTGTCGAGGGCGGCGTGGTCGGTCGCGACGTCGCGCACGAGCACCGGGTGCCAGGTGATGCCGCGCTCGTCGGCGCCCCGGTGCCCCCGGACGGTCGCGATCCTCCCGCCGTCGCGCACGGCGTCGAGCAGCGCGTCGCCCTGCAGCGACCCGTCGACCACCGCGTCCACGCCGCCGGGCTGGCTGTCGCGGATCCGGGCGGCGACGTCGTCGCCGCGGCGCACCACCACGTCGGCGCCCAGCGATGCCACCAGGTCCTCGTCGGCCTCCGACGCGTCGGCGACGACGGTGAGCCGGTCGGCCTTCGCGAGCTGCACGACGTAGCCCCCGAGCGCGCCCGCCGCGCCCGTCACCGCCACCGTCCGCCCGGGCGCGAGCGCCAGCGTGTCGAGGGCCAGGCGCGCGGTGAGCGCGTTCATGGGCAGGGTCGCGGCCTCGACGACCGACGCGGTCGACGGCGCCCGCACCACCGACCCGGCCGGCACGACGACGTGCTCGGCGTAGGCGCCGTGGCTGCCGTCGGGCACGACGATCGCCATCGCGGCGTCGCCGACGTGCAGCTCGGTGTCGGTGCCCTCGCCGATCTCGTCGACCTCGCCGGCGGCGTCCATGCCGGGCACGTACGGCGGTGGGTCCTTGCCCCATCGGCGTGCTGTATCGAATGCGCTCGAGGCGCGCGACCCGTCGCGGGCGAGGGTGTCGGTCGGGTTCACCGCCGCCGCCCGCACCCGCAGGCGGACCTCGCCCGGCCCGGCGTGGGGCTCGGGCAGCTCGACGACCTCGAGGGCGTCCGGTCCTCCGTGGGAGTTCACTCCGATGGCTCGCACATGTCCTGCCTACCCGGTGGGGTAGACCGGGACGCGTGCGCACCTTCCGCGTCGTCGACAGCCCCATCGGGCCGCTCACGCTGACCTGGGACGCCGACCGGGACGCCGTCGTCGGCCTGCACGTCCACGACCAGCGTGAGCTCGCCCCCGACCCGGCCTTCGGCACGCCCGACGACGGCGCGTGCGCCGGGCTCGACGACCTCGCCGGCGAGCTCGACGAGTACTTCGCGGGCGAGCGGCGCCGCTTCGCGGTGCCCGTCGACCCGCCCGGCACGCCCTTCTCGCGGGCGGTCTTCGCGGCGCTGAGCGAGGTGCCCTACGGCGAGGTGACGACCTACGGGGCGCTGGCCGCGGCCATCGGGCGACCGCGGGCGGCCCAGGCCGTCGGCACCGCGAACGCGCGTAATCCGGTCAGCCTGCTCGTTCCGTGTCACCGCGTGGTGAATGCCGCGGGCCATCCGTCAGGTGGCGGACCCGGGATCGCACGCAAGCGATTGCTGTTGTCCCTCGAACGTGGAAGCCCTTGACCGGGGCGGCGCCGCGAGTACCGTCAACGGTGTCGCTGTGGTGCCGATCACACGAGCTGAGGGCTGGTCCGCACCGCGCACGCGCCCGAGGTGACCGACTGGATCGAGGTGATGGATTGGACGCAGGGAACACCCCGCACCGCATCACGAGGACCCGGTCGACCCGGCGCCGCACCGCGCACGGGAGCTGATCCACACCAGACTCCACGCCGCTGAGCGCAGACAAGCGGTCGGTGGGACGACCGGGACCGTGCGGGTCCCGAGCTGACACTTCCTCCCAGAGACGAGCCGGCGTCCCCTTCAGGGGGCGCCGGTTCGTCCGTGTGGGGGCCGTCGGCTCCGCGCGCTTCAGTAGTGCACGACGCCGCGCTCGCCGCCCGCGGCCGCGACGGCCCCGCCGGTGACCGCGACCGCCCGGGGCGAGGCGAGGAACACGACGACGTCGGCCACCTCGTCGGCGGTCATCACCCGCCGCAGGCTGGTGCCCTGGGCCAGCTCGGCGCGCACATCGGCCTCCGAGAGCCCGCTCGCGGCCATCCGGTCGGCGATCATCCCCGGCGTCCGCTCGGTCTCGGTGTAGCCCGGGTGCACGACGACGACGCCCACGCCGTGCGGGCCGAGCTCGTCGGCGAGGTTGGCGGTCAGCGCCGCGACCCCGACGTTGCGGATCGTCCCCGCGATCGATCCGGTGCGGCGCGCGTTGAGCCCGGAGACGTTGACGATCCGCCCCCACCCCTGCGCCGTCATGTGCGGCGCCACCGCCCGCGCGGTGCGCAGGTAGCCGAGCACCTTGGTGTCGACCTCGGCGAGCACCGCGTCGTCGGTGAGCTCGGCGAGCGACGGGATCGGGGCGCCGCCCGCCGGCCGGGCCGCGGCGTTGACCAGGACGTCGACCCCGCCGAGCTCGTCGACCACCCGCGCGACCATCGCCCGGACCGAGGCGTCGTCGGTGGTGTCGGCGACGACCGGCACCACGCGCGACGCCGGCCCCGCCGAGCGCACGCGCCCCGCCGCCGCCTCGAGCGCGTCGGCGTCGCGCGCGACGAGCACCACGTGCGCGCCCTCGGTGGCCAGCGTCCGCGCGCACGACAGGCCGATCCCGCGCGAGGCGCCGGTGACGATCGCGACCCGGCCCTGCAGGTCGAGGTCCATCGGGTCAGCTCCAGTCGTAGAAGCCGCGCCCGGACTTCTGCCCGAGCTCGCCGCGCTCCACCTTGTCGCGCAGCAGCTGCGGCGGGGTGAAGCGCGGGCCCAGCTCGCGCGTCAGGTGCTCGGCGATGGCGAGGCGCACGTCGAGCCCGACCACGTCGGTCAGGCGCAGCGGGCCCATCGGCCAGCGGTAGCCCAGCTGCATGCCGGTGTCGATGTCCTCCGGGCTCGCCACGCCCTCCTCGACCATGCGGATCGCCTCGAGGCCGACGGTCAGCCCGAGCCGCGAGGTCGCGAAGCCCGGCGCGTCGTTGACGACGATCGCGGTCTTGCCCAGCGCCTCGACCCACTCCCGGGTCGCCGTGGTCGTGGCCTCCGAGGTCCCCGGGTGCACGACCAGCTCGACGAGCTTCTGCGCCGGCACCGGGTTGAAGAAGTGCATGCCGATGACGCGGTCGCCGGGCAGCTCGGCGGCGATCGCCCCGATCGACAGCGACGACGTGTTCGACGCGAGCACGGCGTCGGGGCAGGCGCGCGCGGCCCCGCCCAGGACCGTCTGCTTGATGTCGACGCGCTCGGGCACGGCCTCGACGACGAGCGCCGCGTCGGCGGGCAGTTCGTCGACGCTGGTGGACATCGTCAGGCGGGCGAGCAGGTCGTCGCGGCTCGTGCCCTCGGGCAGCTTGCCGCGCTGCGCGGCGCCGTCGAGGCTCGCCACGACCGCCTGCCGCGAGGCGTCCACGCGGGCGGAGTCCGCCTCCACCAGCGCCACCGGGCTCCCGGCGGCGAGCAGGACGTGGGCGATCCCGGCGCCCATCGTCCCGCCGCCGATGACGGCGGTCGTCGGGCGTGCATCCATGCGGGGTGACCTCCTGGTCGATCGGGGCAGCCCGTGTCATAGCACGGCCGGGCCGCGCAGCGCCGCCGCGACGTGGTCGGGCACGAGGACGGCGTGACGGGCGACATCCCCGGCGAAGCGGCTGGTGAGCGCGTCCGGCTCGGCGCCGGTGTAGGCCGCGAGCTCGCGCTCGACGCGCGGGAGCGGGCGCGCGATCGTGCCCGCGAACACCGGAGGGACGATCGCCGCGGGCACCAGCGAGGGCCCGATGCCGGCCGCGGTGAGCAGCGGGGCGACCGCGGTCTGCTCGGTCCGCACGGCGACCTGCGGCCGGTAGCCCGCCTGCTCGCAGGCGTCGAGCAGGACGTCGGCGAGCGCGTGGTCCGGGGCGTACTGCACCCACGGGACGTGCTCGAGACGGCTGAGCGCGATCTCGCCGGCGGCCGGGGCCATGACGTCGTCGGGGCCCAGGTTGGGCGGCAGCAGCACGACCATCTCCTCGCGCCCCAGCGAGCGCAGGCGTCCGCGCCACTGCGCCGGCACGGGGCCGACGCCGATGTCGGCCTGGCCCTCGCGCACCGCGGCGGCCAGGGCGTCGCCGTGGCGGTGCTCGAAGAGGCGCACGGTGACGTCGGGGTTCTCGGCGCGCCACCGCCGCAGCACCCCGGGCAGCAGACCCAGGCTCACCGAGTAGACGCACCCGATGCGCAGCTCGCCACCCTCCGAGCCGGTGACCTGGCGGGCGGCGGCGTGGCCGCGCTGCGCCGCGGTGACGGCGGCCCGGGCGTGGGGGAGCAGGGCCCGCCCGGTCGGGGTGAGAGCCACCGCACGCGGCAGGCGGCTGAACAGTGACCCGCCCAACTCCTTCTCGAGCGCCGCGATCTGCTGCGACAGGCCGGGCTGGGTGACGAACAGGCGGTCGGCGGCCCGCGTGAACGATCCCTCGTCGACGACGGCGACGAACGACTCGAGCTGGCGCAGCGTCGGCATCAGCTCAGCTTATGCGTTTCCGTTGTGAGCTTCTTCGACTTATGGCGCCGGCGCTCGGACGGTGGATGACGACGGAAACAGCCTGTCTTCCCCGAGGAGCTCCCCGTGCCTCTGGCCCTGCTCGCCCTCGCCCTGGGCACCTTCGGCATCGGCACCACCGAATTCGTGATCATGGGCCTGCTGCCCGAGGTCGCGGACGGCCTCGGCGTCCCGGTCTCCGAGGCCGGCCACCTGATCTCCGCGTACGCCGCCGGCGTCGTCGTCGGCGCGCCGCTGCTCGCCGCCGCCACCGTGAAGCTGCCCCGCCGCACCGTGCTGATGGCGCTGATGGGCGTCTTCGCGGTGGGCAACCTGCTCTCCGCGGTCGCGCCCGGGATCGGCTCGCTGATGGCGGTCCGGTTCCTCACCGGCCTGCCGCACGGCGCCTTCTTCGGCGCCGCGTCGGTGGCCGCGGCCGCCATGGTCGGGCGGGACCGCCGCGCCACCGCCGTCTCGCGGGTCTTCCTGGGCCTGACCATCGCCAACGTGGTCGGCGTCCCGCTCGGCACCCTGCTCGGCCAGGCCGCCGGGTGGCGCGCGACGTTCGCGGTGGTCGGCGTGATCGGCCTGGTCGCCGTGGCCGGGGTCGCCGCGTTCGTCCCCGCCGCCGCGCCCGCCGCGACCGGCAAGGGCGTGCTGCGCACCGAGGTCGCGACGCTGCGCCACCCGCAGGTCGTGCTCTCGCTGGCCGCGGTGGTGTTCGGCTTCGGCGCGATGTTCGCCTGCTACAGCTACGTGACCCCGATGCTCACCGAGGTCGGCGGCTTCTCCGCCGCCACCGTCACCGTGCTGCTCGCCGTGGTCGGGCTCGGCATGACCGCGGGGTCGGTGCTCGGCGGGCGCGCCGCCGACCGGGCGCCGATGGCCACCCTGTACGTCTGCCTGCTCGCGCTGGCCGGCGTGCTCGTGAGCTTCGTCGTCACGGTGCACCACCCGGTGCTGGCGATCCTGTCGCTCTTCGGCGCCGGCATGTTCTCGCTGGCGCTGGGCCCGGCGATCCAGACGCGCATCCTCGATCTCGTCGGCGACGCGCCCACCATGGCCTCGGCGGCGATCCAGTCGGCGTCCAACATCGCCAACTCGCTGGGCGCCTGGCTCGGCGGGATGGTCATCGCCGCGGGCCTGGGCTACCTGGCCCCGACGATCGTCGGCGCGACGCTGGCCGTCGCCGGGCTCGCCGTGCTGATGCTGTCCGGTGGCCTCGAGGTCCGCGGCCGGCGCCGCGAGGCCCAGGTCGAGGCCGCCGACCCGGAGCGCGCCCTCGCCGCGGCCTGACAACGTATGTGAGCGAAGTTCGGGGCTATGGCCCCGAACTTCGCTCACATGACTACAGCGCCACCAGCAGCAGCACCGGCACGCTCACGACGGTGGTGAGCAGCGCCGCGTCGCGGGCCAGCGGCACCCCGGTCGCGAAGCGCACGGCGTAGCCGAAGACGTTCTGCGCGGTCGGCAGGGCCGCGCTCACCACCACGGCGAGCAGCGCCGGGCCCTCGAGCCCGAACGCCGACCCGATCAGCCACGCCAGGAACGGGTGCACGAGGTTCTTGAGCACGATCACCGCGCCCAGGCACACCGGGTCGTCGTCGCGGCCGGGCCGCTGCGCGTGCGCCAGCGAGAGGCCGAACGCGAGCAGCATCGCCGGCACCGCGAGGTCGGCGAGCAGCTCGACGGGCTCGAGCAGGCCCTCGGGCACGTGCACGCCGGCCACGTTGAGCAGCAGGCCCGCCACCGTCGCGAGCAGCAGCGGGTTGCGCAGCGGCGCCAGCAGCGCCCCGCCGACCCCGGGGTCCTCGCCGCGGCGCCGGGCCGCGACCACGTCGAGCAGCGTCGTGTAGGCGGGCGTGAGCACCGCCAGCTGGAAGATCAGCGAGGGGGCGATCTCGGCGGCGCTGCCGAGCGCGTACGTGGCGATCGGGATGCCGAGGTTGCCGGCGTTGAGGTAGCCGCTGGCCATCGAGCCGACGACGGTCTCGCCGCGCGGGCGCCGGCGCAGCACCCCCACCGGGATGTAGAGCAGGCAGACCGCGACCGCGGCGAGCGCGGTGACGACGAGCCCGGCCGAGAGCACCCGCGCCACGTCGGCGCGCAGGAGCGTGACGAACAGCAGCGCGGGGCTGGCCACGAAGAACGCGGTGCGCGAGAGCGTCTCGGTGGCCCCGTCGGGCAGCACCCCGAGACGTCCGACGAGCACCCCGACGGCGACCACGACGCCGATGACGAGGAAGCCCGTCAGCACCCCGCTCACCCGCACATCACCGCCCGAGCCTAGGGAGCCGACGTGGCCTACGGTCCTGTGACCATGGGCATCCTCGACCGCTTCCGCCTCGACGACCGCGTCGCCGTGATCACCGGCGCCTCCTCCGGGCTGGGCGTGGTGTTCGCCACCGCCCTGGCCGAGGCGGGTGCCGACGTCGTCCTCGGGGCGCGGCGCACCGAGAAGCTCGAGGACACGCGGAAGGCCGTGGAGGAGCGCGGCCGCCGCTGCGTCACCGTGCGCACCGACGTCTCGTCACCCGAGGACTGCCGAGCGCTGGCCGACGCCGCGATGAGCGAGTTCGGCCGCCTCGACGTGCTGGTCAACAACGCCGGCATCGGCACCGCCTACCCGGCCACCAAGGAGACCCCGGAGCAGTTCCGCGAGGTCATCGACATCAACCTCAACGGCAGCTACTGGATGGCGCAGGCCGCGGCGCGCCACATGCAGCCCGGCAGCGCGATCATCAACGTCTCCAGCATCCTCGCGCTGACCACCGCGGGCCTGCCGCAGGCGGCCTACGCGTCGTCGAAGGCCGGCGTCATCGGGCTCTCCCGCGACCTCGCCCAGCAGTGGACGCCGCGCAAGGGCATCCGCGTCAACGCGCTGGCGCCGGGGTTCTTCACCTCGGAGATGACCGACAGCTACCAGGAGGGCTACCTCGAGACGATGATGCCGCGGGTGCTCACCGGGCGGATCGGCGATCCCGAGGAGCTCGCGGCGGCGCTGGTGTTCCTCGCCTCGGAGGCCGGGTCGTACGTCACGGGCACCACGCTCACCGTCGACGGGGGCGTCACGACGACGTGAGTGCGGGTAGCCCCGGTCCCATGGACGACACGCTGCGTGAAGAGCAGAAGCTGACCGCCCGGGCGGTCCTCGCGCGCGAGGGCCGGGGGTTCGCCGAGGAGATCGGGCTGGGGCGCACCGACAACCCCGCCAGCCTCTTCGGCCTGCTCGTCGCAGCGGTCGTCGTGGCGCCGCGGGGCGAGACCAGCGGCGCGGCCCGCGCGGCGCACGAGCTCACCAACCGCTGGCACACCGCCACCGACCTCGCCGCCGCCGACGAGCAGGACGTCGCCAAGGAGCTCGGCGCCGCGGTCGAGGGTGTCGACCGCGGCGACGGCGACGACAGCGCGTCGGGCTCCGCGGCGACGCTGGTGGCGCTCGCGACCGCGCTCGCGGACGACTGGGGCGGCGACCTGCGCGCGCTGCGCGAGCACGCCGGGCACGACCCGGCCCGCGAGCGCGAGCTGCTCACCGCCCTGCCCGGCGTCGACGACGGTGCGGTCGACGTCTTCCTGCGCGAGGTGCAGGTGCTCTGGGACGAGGTCGCCCCGTTCGCCGACACCCGGGCGCTGCGCGCCGCCGCGGCCCTCGGGCTGGGGGAGAGCGCGCCGGACCTCGCCCGCTACGGCGACCGGCCCGAGAAGATCGGCCGCCTGGCCGGCGCGCTCGCGCGCATCGACGTCGAGGGGTCCCACGACGAGGTGCGGCGGGCCATCGCCGGCTGACGCGTCAGCGCGCCGCCGCCGGGTTCCCGGCGGCGCTCAGCGCCGCGGGCAGCAGGCGCGCCGCCTCGAGCAGGCTGGGGCCGTACCAGGTGAGCAGCCGCCCGCTGACCAGCGCCGACGGGGCATCGAAGGCCTCGGGGCCGTCGTCGGCGGTGAACCGGTAGGGCTCGTCGGGGAGCACGACGAGGTCGTGCGGGGGGAGATCGGCCGGGTCGAAGCGCGGGTAGCGCTCGGGGCTGTCGTCGAGCACGTTCTCGACCCCGAGACGGGCCAGCACCGCCCCGGTGAAGGTGTCCGAGCCGACGGCCATCCACGGCTTGCGCCAGATCGGCACCACGGCGCGGCGCGGAGCGTCGGGCAGCGGCAGGGAGTCCCAGGCCGCGCGCGCCCCGTCGATCCAGGCCGGGCGCTCGAGGCCGCAGGCGGCGAGCATCCGCTCCAGCGAGCGCAGGGCGCCGTCGACCGTGCGGATGTCGGTGACGTACACGGCGAGCCCGGCCTCGCGCAGCTTCTCGAGCTCGGCGGGCTTGTTCTCCTCGGCGTTGGCCAGCACGACGTCCGGCCGCAGGGCGACGATCGCCTCGATGTCGGGGTTCTTGGTGCCCCGCACGCGCGTGATCCCGTGCTCGTCGAGGTCGTCGGGGTGCGTGCACCAGTCGGTCGCGCCCACCAGCAGGCCCGGCTCGGTGACCCCCACGGCCTCGGTGAGCGACGGGACGAGGCTGACCACCCGGTCGATCGTGGCGGGGAGCGGGATGCGGCGGCCCTCGTCGTCGATCACGTTCATGTCTCCAGGGTGCCCCAGGGAGCGCCCCGATGGTGTCCGATACCGTCGGTACCGCCATCACACCGTGAGCGGAGGCACACGAACAGTGGATCGTTGGGCGTCGGGCATCGACACCGCGTGGCTGCAGCTCGAGCAGCCGACCAACCGCATGGTGGTGCACGGGATCCTCTTCTGCGAGGGGCCGGTCGACATCGCGGCGCTGCGCGAGCGGGTGCGGGAGCGCTGGGTCGCGGTCTACCCGGGTCTGCGGCAGCGCCCGACGTGGCCCGCGAGCGGTCTCGGTCCGGTGCGCTGGGTCGACCACGAGCCCGACCTCGGCGCCCACATCGACACCGTCGCGCTCGCGGCGCCGGGCGACGACGACGCGCTGGCCCGCCACGTCGGCGAGCTCATGTCGCGGCCGCTGCCCGAGGACCGGCCCTGGTGGGCGATCCACGTGCTCACCGGCTGGGCGGGCGAGGGCACCGCGGTGGTCGTCAGCATCCACCACGGGCTCGCCGACGGCGTCGCGCTCAACCACCTCTTCCACGCCCTGGCCGACGGGGCGCCGGGCACCGAGGAGGGCACGCCCGTCGCCTACGCCGCCCCGCCGAAGCGCCGGCACGGCGTGCGCGACGTCCGCCTCGTCCGCCGCGAGGTCCCGCAGCGCCTGCGCCGGCTGACCCGCACGGTCGCCGGGTCCTCCCGGCCCGGTGGCACCCGGGAGCTCGCGGCGACCGGCCGGGCCATCGGGCGGTCGACGGCGCTCATCGCCCGCCCACCTGCCGACGCCGACACCGCGCTGCGGGGCCGCCTCGGCGAGGCGAAGGCGGCGCGCTGGAGCCGGAGCGTGGACCTCGACGTGGTCAAGCGGGCCGGCAAGGAGCACGGCGGAAGCGTCAACGACGTGCTGTGCGCCGCGGTCGCGGGCGCGCTGCGGTCGTTCCTCGGCGAGGACACCCCGCGCCTGCGCGCGGTGATGCCGACCAACCTGCGCCGCCTCGACCGCCCCGTGTCGCACTGGCTCGGCAACGAGTTCGGCCTCGTGCTCCCGACCATCCCCACCGACGAGCCCGACCCCGGCCGCCGCGTCGAGCGCATGCACCGGACGATGGCCGCGATCAAGCGCACGAACCAGGCGCTCGCGACCTTCATCGGCATCGCCGCCGCGGGGCACGGCCGCGCGGCGTGGACCCAGGCGCTCGTGGGTCGCTACGCCGAGGCCGCCAGCCTGATCATCACCAACGTCCCCGGGCCGGTCCGCGAGCTCACCCTCGCCGGGACGCCGGTGCGCGACCTGCTGTTCTGGGTGCCCTGCTCGGGCCGGCTCGCCCTCGGCGTCAGCATCCTGAGCTACGCCGGGCGCGTGCGCCTCGGGGTGGCCGCGGACACGGGCGTCCTGGGCGGCGACGAGGGCGTCGACCGGTTCGTCGCCGCCCTCGACGAGCAGCTCGACCGCCTGTGAGGACGTACCTCGCGCGGCGTCCATACTCCGGCTCGTGACCGTCGCTCCCGAACTCGCAGCAGCTCTCGAGCACCACGGACGGCCCGCTACGCAGGTCGTCGAACAGCACGCCGATCAGGAACGTGAACGCGTCCTCGATCGCTTCCCGGTCGACAGCTGGCCCTCCCTCCCGCTGGAGAGCTACGCGTTGGGCGTGCGAGGCGAGAGCGTCCCCTACTGCCAGGAGCTCGAGTACCGCACGCCGAACCTCGGCAGCATCAAGGGCGGCAGCGCGCGCAAGCACATCATCTACCGGCAGGGAAGCGGTGCCTGGTGGCTCGCGGGTCCGCTGGAGGGTCTCGAGCCGCACGAGGCGTGGTCTCGCGTTCGCGCCGAGTACGTGCGAGGGATCGACGCCGCCCGTGCTGGGCGTTTCGACGAGCTCGACGACCTCGCACTTCTGCGATGGGGACCGGCGTTGGTCACCAAGACCTTCGCGATCTATGCGCCGCAGCACTTCCTCGACGTGTACTCAGGCGACCACCTGCGGCAGTTCATCCGGCTGTTCGGCGGCGTCCCGGTCGGCGACGCGACGTCGTGGGCCCTGAACCGACAGCTCCTCGAGCTCGTCCGGGAGACCGCCCCCTTCTCGACCTGGCGGTCCGAGGAGGTCCTCCAGTTCCTCTACACCCACATCGACCCGCGGACCGGGAGTGCGCCGATCCTCAAGGTGTCCCCGGGTGAGCAGGCCCGGCTGTGGCCCGAGTGCCGGGAGCAGGGCGTCATCCGGGTCGGGTGGGACGCCATCGGGGACCTGCGCGAATTCGGGTCCGACGACGAGCTCGTCGCCGCCCTCGAGGAGGCGTACCGGTCCATGGGGCCGACACCACTACGCAAGCTTGCGCGTCAGCTCCTGCGCTTCCGTGACCTGCCCGCCGGGGCGCGCATCGTCGCGAACCGCGGGACGAGCGAGGTCCTCGCGGTCGGCCTCGTGACCCCCGATGGATACGGGTATGCCGCGGAGCTGCCCGAGTACCGCCACCAGGTCGCCGTGAACTGGGACGAGTCCTACGCGCAGAAGCTGTCGGTGCCGGCGCGGGGCTGGGTCCCGACGTTCAACAACGTCTCGCCGGCGCAGTGGACAGAGATCTCGGGCGGCCGCGGAGAGGGTCCGCGTCCCGGTCCCGCAGCGGGTGGAGAGACGGCAGGCTCCGCCGGCTCCCTGCGCGGCGAGTGGCCCGACGCGGTCGCCGAGGTGGTCCGCGCCGCCGAGCGGAAGGGGCAGATCGTCCTGTACGGACCGCCCGGGACCGGCAAGACCCGCCTCGCGCTCAGCGCGGCCCTCGCGATGTCGGGTACCGACGGTTCAGAGATGGGTGGGCGCGAAGCGCGCGCTGCCGCGGTGAGCGAGATGCTCGACGGCGATGATGATGCGAAGGTCCGCATGACGACCTTCCATCCGTCACTCGGCTACGAGGACTTCGTCGAGGGCTACAAGCCGGTGGTCGTCGAAGGCGGCGGTCTTGCCCTGGATCTCACCGACGGAGTCTTCCTCCGCGTGTGCACCGCAGCGAGGAAGGCGCCGCGATCGAGATTCTTCCTCATCATCGACGAGATCAACCGCGCCGACCTCTCGCGAGTCCTCGGCGAGCTCGTGACCTTGCTGGAGCGGGACAAGAGGGAGCACGTGACGGTGCGCCTACCCGTGAGCGGACGGCCCTTCTCGGTGCCCGAGAACATCGTCCTGATCGGGACCATGAACACGGCGGACCGCAGTGTCGCCCACATCGATGCGGCGGTCCGCCGCCGTTTCGCGTTCGTGGAGGTGCCGCCAGAACCCGCCCAGGTCGAGGGTCTCGTCGGACCGCTGAACCTGAGCACCTTCCTCACCGAGCTCAACCGTCGGATCGTGGAGCACCTCGGCGCCGACCACTGCCTCGGTCACGCGCATCTCCTCGCCGACGATCTGCCGGTCGACTCGCCCCAGGCGGTGGCCGACGCGTTCTACCAGGACCTCGCGCCGCAACTCGAGGACTCGGCAGCGGGAGACCCCGTGGTGCTGCGCCGTCTTCTCGGCGACGACCTCGTCAGGGGTCACGGCTTCGTCGTCGTGGAGCCCGAGGAACTGCTCGTCCGTCTCGCGAAGGAGTTCGGAGCCACGGAAGCCACCCTCGGTGGATGATCGACCCGTTGTCGTCACCGACGAGAACACCACGGTCGTGCTGCCGGCCCCTCTCGCTCCGGGGGACCACGAGGCCATCGCCCAAGTGGGACCCGAGCTCCTGCGGGTGGTCTCGGCCGGTGAGCGCTCCATTCTCGAGGTGGGGCCCGTGTGCGGGGTCCTGGAGCTCGAGGGGTGCCGCCTGCAGGTCGAGCCCAAGCTCCTGGTCGACGGAGTCACGACGGCTGTCTGGATCGCGTACGCCGGCTCGGTACCCGTGCACGTCGAGCGGAGCCGTGGTTGGTCGGTGGGGGTTCCCGGTCTACGAGACGTCGTGGTCGAAGCCCTGCTCCATGAGTGTTCGCGCCTCGTGGCGAACGGCCTGCTCCGCGACTATCGCGGTGAGGAGGCCGTGGACACTGTGTTGCGCGGCCGACTCGACGTTGCGCGCCAGATAGGGCGTCGCTACGGCCAGGTGGATCGCCTCCACATCCATCGGGTCGACCGACGTATCGACATTTCCGAGAACCTGATCTGTGGGGCCGCGCTGGACGTGGCCTCGTCGGTCTCGATCGGGGAGCGTCGGCGCAGGATCAGGGACATCCGCGATGCCTTTCCCCCCGCGACCCGCGGCGACGCTCTCGCCAGGCTCCGACGGTTGCACTACCACTCGCTCAACGCGCGCTACCGGAGCGCACTGCGGTGGGCCGGCCTCCTGCTCGGTGATGGCGGGGTCGACGACATGGTCGTCCCCGGCCGTTGGCGGGCCGGGAGTCTGCTGATCAATATGAATCGTCTGTGGGAGCGCGGCGTCGCTCGAGCTTGCGCCGACGCCTCCACGAAGCTCGGTGCTTCGGCCCCGCACCACAGGTCGATCACCGTGGCCGAGACCGGCCGTTCAACCCGTTCCTTCATCCCCGACGCCGTCCTGCAGGGCCCCGAGCCCCGTCCCGTGGACGCCAAGTACAAGCAATACGTCGATCGCGCCATCAGCTCCGGGGACGTGCACCAGCTACTGACCTACGGGACGGCGTACGAGTCCGTCGCCATCCTCGTCCATCCCGCCCTCGAGCCTGCCCCACCACGGCGCGTGGACGTGCGGTCCGATGGTCGCCTCTTGGGGGCCATCGCGGTCGTCCCCGTCGACGTGACGCGGCCGCCTGAAGAAGCTGCGGGACTGCTGGCACTCGTCTAGGACTCGGGCGCGATCAGGCCGCGATCTCTCGGCGCTCCGTACGCGGGTTACTGGCTGGTATCCCTCGCCAGGAGCGAGATACCAGCCAGTAACCGTCACATGCTGCGGCGGTACTGCCCGCCGACCTCGAAGAACGCGTCGGTGAGCTGGCCGAGCGTGCACACGCGGGCCGCCGACATCAGCTCGTCGAACACGTTCGCGCCCGAGGTCGCCGCGTCCTGCAGGCGCCGCAGGGCCTCGGGTGCGGTGTCGGCGTGCCGCGACCGGAAGTCCGCGACGCGCTCGAGCTGGCCCTTCTTCTCGTCCTCGGTGCCGCGCGCGAGCTCGAGCTCGTGGCCCTCCTGCTCGCCGTCGTCGGGGGGCAGGAAGGTGTTGACGCCGACGATGGGCAGCGAGCCGTCGTGCTTGCGCGACTCGTAGAGCATCGACTCGTCCTGGATCTTGCCGCGCTGGTAGCCGGTCTCCATCGCGCCCAGCACGCCGCCGCGCTCGGCGATCGAGTCGAACTCCTTCAGCACGGCCTCCTCGACGAGGTCGGTGAGCTCGTCGATGACGAACGAACCCTGCAGCGGGTTCTCGTTCATCGACAGGCCCCACTCGCGGTTGATGATCAGCTGGATCGCCAGCGCGCGGCGCACCGACTCCTGCGACGGGGTGGTCACGGCCTCGTCGTAGGCGTTGGTGTGCAGGGAGTTCGCGTTGTCGTACAGCGCGCAGAGCGCCTGCAGCGTCGTCCGGATGTCGTTGAAGTTCATCTCCTGCGCGTGCAGGGACCGGCCCGAGGTCTGCACGTGGTACTTCAGCTTCTGGCTGCGCTCGTTCGCGCCGTAGCGCTCCCGCATCGCGACCGACCAGATGCGGCGCGCGACCCGCCCGATCACGGAGTACTCGGCGTCCATGCCGTTGGAGAAGAAGAACGACAGGTTGGGCGCGAAGTCGTCGATGTCCATCCCGCGCGCGAGGTAGGACTCGACGTAGGTGAACCCGTTCGCCAGCGTGAACGCGAGCTGGCTGATGGGGTTCGCCCCGGCCTCGGCGATGTGGTAGCCGGAGATCGACACCGAGTAGAAGTTGCGGACCTTGTGGCGGATGAACCATTCCTGGATGTCGGCCATCATCCGCAGCGAGAACTCGGTGGAGAAGATGCAGGTGTTCTGGCCCTGGTCCTCCTTGAGGATGTCGGCCTGCACCGTGCCGCGCACGTTCCGGTAGGCGTGCTCGGCGAGCTCGGCGCGCTCGGTGTCGCTGGGCTCGCGGCCCTTCTCCTCGGTGAACGCGTCCACCTGCTGGTCGACCGCGGTGTTGAGGAAGTAGGCCAGGATCGCGGGCGCCGGGCCGTTGATCGTCATCGACACCGACGTCGTGGGCGAGGTGAGGTCGAAGCCCGAGTACAGGACCTTCATGTCGTCCAGCGAGGCGATCGAGACCCCCGACGTGCCGACCTTGCCGTAGACGTCGGGCGGGGTCGCCGGGTCGTGGCCGTAGAGGGTCACCGAGTCGAACGCGGTCGACAGGCGCTTGGCCGGCGAGTCCTGCGAGAGGTAGTGGAAGCGTCGGTTGGTGCGGAACGCGTCGCCCTCGCCGGCGAACATGCGCGCCGGGTCCTCGCCCTCGCGCTTGAACGAGAACACCCCGGCGGTGAACGGGAAGTGCCCGGGCAGGTTCTCCCGGCGCAGGAAGCGCAGGACCTCCTCGTCGGCGGTGAACGGCGGCAGCGAGACGCGGTTGACCTTGTTGCCCGAGAGCGTCTCGCGGGTCAGCTGCGTGCGCAGCTCCTTGTCGCGCACGTGGACGACCATCTCGTCGCCGGCGTAGGCCTCGAGGGTCTCCGGCCAGGCGTCGAGCAGGGCCGCGGCCTCGCCGGGCAGATCGCGCTCGGCCTCGGCGAGCACGGCGGGCAGCTCGCCGGCCTCGCGGTCGCCCAGCGCCTCGGCGGCGGTGCGCAGGGCCGCGCGGCGGCGGGCCGCGGTCACCATCGCGGCGGTCTCGTCGTGGTAGCCGCGCACCGTGCCGGCGATGTCGGCGAGGTAGCGGGCGCGCTCCGGCGGGATCGACGCCGCGAAGTCGGTGGAGACCTTGGAGTCCGGGATCGTGAGGCGGCCCTCGCCGATCGTCAGCCCCTGCTCGGAGAGCATGGTGCGCAGGTGGCCGTAGAGCGCGGTGACGCCGTCGTCGTGGAACGTCGCGGCGCTGGTGCCGAAGACCGGCATGTCCTCCCACGACGACGAGAACGCGTCGCGGTTGCGGACGAGCTGGCGGGACACGTCGCGCCGGGCGTCGTCGGCCCCGCGGCGCTCGAACTTGTTGATCGCGACGGCGTCCGCGAAGTCCAGCATGTCGATCTTCTCGAGCTGCGACGCGGCGCCGAACTCGGGCGTCATGACGTAGAGCGATGAGTCGACGAAGTCGACGATGCCGGCGTCGCCCTGGCCGATGCCCGGGGTCTCGACGATCACGAGGTCGGCGCCCGAGGCGCGCAGCAGCAGGATCGCGTCGCCGAGGTTCTCCGGCAGCGTGCCCCCCGAGTTGGACCCCTTCTGGCCACGCGAGGCCATCGAGCGGAAGTAGACCTGCGCCCCGCCGAGCGAGTTCATGCGGATGCGGTCGCCGAGCAGCGCGCCGCCGCCCTTGCGCCGCGTCGGGTCGACGGCGAGCACCGCGATCCGGAGCTTGTCCTCCTGGTCGAGGCGGAACCGGCGCACCAGCTCGTCGGTGAGCGACGACTTGCCCGAGCCCCCGGTGCCCGTGATGCCCAGGACCGGCACGGACTTGCCCTCGACGGCCGCGGTCGCGCGCTCGCGCACCTCGTCGGGCAGCGCGCCCGCCTCGGCGACCGAGAGGGCGCGGGCGAGGGTGGCCGGCTCGCCGGTGAAGACCCCGTCCCAGCTGGACGGCGGCTGCGCGCCGAGGTCGACGTCGCACGCCTCGATCATCGTGTTGATCATCCCCGGCAGGCCCAGGCGCTGGCCGTCGGTGGGGGAGAAGATGTGCGCGACGCCGTGGGCGTGCAGCTGGTCGATCTCGTCCTGGACGATGACGCCGCCACCGCCGCCGTAGACCTTCACGTGCCCGGCCCCGCGCTCGCGCAGCAGATCGACGAGGTACGAGAAGTACTCGACGTGACCGCCCTGGTAGGAGCTGATCGCCACGCCCTGGGCGTCCTCCTGGATCGCGGCCGTGACGACCTCGTCCACGGAGCGGTTGTGTCCCAGGTGGACGACCTCCGCGCCCTGGCGCTGGAGGATCCGCCGCATGATGTTGATCGCCGCGTCGTGCCCGTCGAAGAGGCTCGCCGCGGTGACGAAGCGGATCGGGTGGGTCGGGACGTACAGCTCGTCCGTCATGCTTCCTCGCAGTCCAGGTCGGCGCTCCGCAAATAGTAGGACGTCAAAGCTTTCTCGGCCAGCGAGCCACATCACTCACCGTGCGAAGTCGTTGTTGGGCTGAACGAGTGAAGAACGCGCCGATGGGGCCGAGTGCTGATTACTGTGCGTCGAGACAGCCCTCGGCTCTTCCCCCCGGAGCACCCCATGAGCACCGTCGTCCCGCCGTCCCCCGTCCCCGCCGGTGAGGGCGAGCAGTCGTCGCAGCCGACCTCGGTCGTCGGCCAGGTCCCCGCGTCGGCCCAGCCCACGACGGTGGTCGGCCAGGCGCCGGGGATGTACGGCGGGGCGCCTCCCGGATACGGCCAGCCCGGATACGGCCAGCCCGGGTACGGGCCGGTGGGCTACGCGCCGCCGACCCCCGGCGCCTACCCGCCGCCGCCCTACATCCCGCCCCCCACCGGCGCCGTCCCCGGTGCCGGCTACGCCCCGGCGGGCCCGCCGCCGCCCCGCCGGCGCGGCTGGATCGGCTGGCTGCTCGGGGGCATCGCGCTGCTCCTCGTCGCCGGCATCGTCGGCGTGGTCGTGCTGCTCTCGGGCGGCGGCACCCTGATCGGGGTCTCCACCCCCAACGTCACGATCCCGGACTCCGACCCGGCCGGCGTCACCGACGTCATCGCGCTCGACGGCTCGGGGCAGGTGCAGGACATCCACGTCGAGGCCACGATCGCGCACCCGTTCACCTGCGACCTCACCGTCACGCTGATCTCGCCGCAGGGCACGCCCGTGACCCTCGCCGACCCCCAGGACTGCAGCCGGCAGAACCCGGGCCTCCAGCTGAACTTCGACAGCGCGACCCCGGGCAGCCCGCTCGCCCCGTACGTCGGCCAGCAGGCCGGCGGCCAGTGGCGCCTGCAGGTCGTCGACGGCGTCGGCATCGACCAGGGTCAGCTGACCGGGTGGGGTCTGACGGTCCGGACGGACTAGCGACGCTGGGCCGACCGCCGGTCGGCCGTCGCGACGAACGGAGCTTTCGGGCGGCGAAAGCTCCGTTCGTGCGTTCGGGGGCCGGCGCTGGGTCCACGGTCACGCTCCTGGACGTCGACGGTGACCGATCGGGTCGGCGTGTTCGTCGTGTCCCGCCCGGAAATGGGTTCCGAGGGTGATGGAATGCGCCCCGCGGGTGAGCCAGGAATGCTCCGAATGCCGAGGTTCCTGCTCGATCCCGCCGGGTATCAGGCTGGCCCCACCCCGAGGGACTTCGTTTCAAGGAGAAGCAGTGATCATTCTCGGCGTCATCCTCATCATCATCGGAGCCGTCACCGGCATCTCGATCCTCTACACGATCGGCGCCATCCTCGCGGTCGTCGGCCTCATCCTGACGATCCTGGGCGCCGTCGGCCGCGGCGTGGGTGGCCGCAAGACCTACTTCTAGGCGGCACGCGCGGTCCACGAGCACGACCACGGCCCGTCCCCGGCGAGGGGGACGGGCCGTTCTGTCGTCCGGCCCGTCATCCGGAGAAGGCGAACTCGCCCGCCGCCTCCCACGGCCCGCCGCGGTAGTGCCACAGGCCGAGCCCGGTGATCGTCGCCGTCCAGGGGCGGTGCTGCGCCGCGAGCTCGGCGAGGGTCGCCCTCGCGGTCTCCGGGTCGACCTTGTTCTGCACCGTCACGTGGGCCCGCAGTCGCGCCGCGTCCTGGCGCGTGAGGTCGCCGGTGAAGGCCCGCTGGATGCGACCGTGCACGGCCGCGAGCCCCGGCGCGTCCACCGGGTGCGCGACGCCCCGTCCCAGCGAGATCGGCGCCTCGATCTCGGCGGCCATCGGCGCGCGTCCGGTGACGTCGGTGAGGACCGCGGCCACGTCGTCGATCCGCTCGCCCGGCAGCGCGTGGAACAGCGTGAGGTGGGCGCCGACGACGCGCCGCCCGGCCGGGAACCAGCGGCGCCGGCGCGCGTCGAGCTCGGCCTGGCTCCCGGCGTCGAACAGCGCGGTGACGACCAGGGGGTCGGTCACGGTCCCGCCGCCCAGCCGGCCGGGTCGTCCCAGGCCTGCAGCGTGCGCCGGCTCGTGAACTCCCGCTGCTCGCCGGTGCGCGGGTCCGGGAACGCCAGCTCGCGCGCGAGCAATTGCAGCGGCGCGCGGAAGTCGTCGAGCGGGACGTCGCGCACGACGGGGTAGAACGGGTCGCCGAGCAGCGGCAGGCCGAGCGAGGCCATGTGCACCCGCAGCTGGTGGGTGCGGCCGGTCCGCGGGGTGAGCCGGTAGCGGGCTGTCCCGTTCCTCGCCTCGACCAGCTCCACCAGCGTCTCCGCGTTCGGCTCGCCGGGCACCTCCTGCGCGGTGACCACCCCGCGCTCCTTGACGATCCGGCTGCGCACCACCCGCGGCAGGGTCAGCGCCGGATCGTGCGGGGCGATCGCCTCGTAGGCCTTCGTGACGCGCCGGTCGCGGAAGAGGTTCTGGTAGGTCCCGCGCCGCGCGGGCTCGACGACGAACAGGACGAGGCCCGCGGTCACCCGGTCCAGGCGGTGCGCGGGGCTGAGCATCGGGAGCCCGAGGCGGTGGCGCAGCCGGACCAGCGCGGTCTCGCGCACGTGGCGCCCGCGGGGGATCGTCGCGAGGAAGTGCGGCTTGTCGACGACGACGATCTCGTCGTCGCGGTGCACGACGTCGACGTCGAAGGGCACCGGCGCCTCGTCGGGCAGGTCGCGGTGGAACCAGATCACCGACCGGGGCACGAACGGCGCATCCGGCGCCAGCGGGCCGTCGTGGTCGACGATGCGTCCCTCGGCGAGCATCGCGTCGACGCGGGCGGGCGGGACGGGCAGCCGGTCGACGAGGTGCTCGCGCAGCGTCGCCCACGGGCCCTCGTCGGGCATCCGCACCCGCGCCGGGTCGAGCCCGTCGCGCGGCGGGAGCGGCGGGCTGCGGCGGGGCACGGCCCCGACGGTAGAGGGAAGGTCAGATGAGTGCCGCGGCCAGGCCGCTCGCCACCGCGTCGAGGGTGGCCGTCGGGACGTTGCGGTAGCCGGTCGTCGCGCGGTGGCGCCACATGCGCTCGGCGAACGTCCAGGCCAGGTCGCGGGTGCCGACGACGAGGAGGTCGCCGAGCACGTTGCCCGCGCGGTCGAAGAACGACCCGTCGCCGCCGACGTCCGACCACGGGGCGTCGAACTCGTTGCAGAGCGCGTCCATGTTCCGCTCGAAGATCGTGTTGATCGCGCGGTAGTCGTCGTACTGCTCCTCGACGGTGCCCAGCGGCTCGTCCGCGTGGGCCTCCCACACGTCGAGCAGGGCGAACGCGAGGTCGAAGTTGACGTGCGCGTTCACCCCCGCCGCGGCGAAGCGCCACGGGGCGACGTCCTCGTCGCGGCGCCGGTCGAACAGCAGCTGCCAGCAGCCCGGGGCCGGCGACCCGCCCGCGGTGTGGGCGGCCAGCGCGTCGAGGTAGCGCTGGGCGAAGGCCCCGTCGAGCTCGAGGATGAAGTCGCCGCACCGGAACAGCGACCGCTGCTCGTAGGAGGCGAGGACGTCCTGCGTGATCCGCAGGTAGAGGCGGGAGAAGCACGCGATCCCGTCGTCGTCCCCACGCGGGGTCAGGGTCGCCGACGCGTGGGCGATCTTCTCGAGACGGTCCACGACCGACGGGACGTCGGTGAGCCGCGGGCGGGTGAGGCCGGCCAGCGACTGCAGGTTGCCGGCGAGGGCGTCGGTCGACTCAGGCACGGGGACCTCGTTCGGGGCCGGAGGGACGCGCGCGGACGCGCTGGAGCAGGGCGGCGGCCTGGGTGCGCGAGCGGGTCCCGGTCTTGGCGAGCACCCGGGACACGTGGACGGCGACGGTGCGCTCGCTGATGTAGAGGCGGTGGGCGATCTCGCGGTTGGACAGCCCGTCGGCGAGCACGGCGAGCACCTCGTGCTCGCGGGAGGTGAGCGCGGCGAGCTCGGGGGCGCGCCGGGCGGCGGCGGTGGTCGCGCCGGCGTGGCTCACCGGCGGGTCGCCCGCGTGCGCGACGTCGAGCCGCGCCCGGCGGGCGAGCCCCGCGATCTCGTCGAGGAACGGCCCGGCGCCCATCGCGGTCGCGGTCCCGGCCGCCGAGCGCAGCGCGCGCGCCGCCTCCCCGCGGCGCGCGCCCGTCGCGAGCAGCGCCTCGGCGCGGCGCAGCATCGCGTACGAGGCGGGGTAGGGGTTGAGCTGCGCGCCCCACATCTCGGCGACCTGCGCCCACGCGTCGGGGTCGGAGGCACCGGCGGCGCGCCCGGCCTCGGCGCGGCACATCCGCACGTAGGCGAGCACCGTGCGCCGCAGCGCCGGCACCGTGTGGGGCACCCGGCGCTCGAGGTGGACGACGTGACCGGCGAGGCGGTCGAGGGCGGCGCGGTCGGTCGCCATGCCGCGCGCGGCCGCCTCCGCCTCGGCGCGCAGGCCGTGCCAGACGAGCGGGGCGACGAGGAAGACGTCGTCGGGCGTGTGCTCGGCGACGTCGAGGCCGCGGGCGACGAGACCGCGCGCGAGGTCCGGGCGCCCGCGCCACATCTCCACCCCCGAGCGCAGGGTCAGCAGCGGGACCCGGTAGCGCGACGCCACGGTGCCCCGGCGGGGCGGGTCGTCCGGCGCCGACGCGTCCTCGCCCGTGCCGTCGAGCGCGAGGAGGTCGACCGCGCGCAGGTCCTCGTCGGCCTCGACGAACTCGCCGCGCCCGACCTGCAGGCGGCAGCGCGCGAGCCGGACCTCGAGCGCGTCGGCGCCGGTGGGCGAGAGCGCCCAGGCCTCGTCGACGGCGTCCGAGGCCTCCGCCCAGCGCCCGAGCCGGAACAGGCCGTTGGCGCTGGTCGCCAGCAGGCGGACCCCGGCGGAGCGGGCGAGCCCCAGGTCGCGCATCCGGGCCACGCCCTGCCGCGCGATCTCGACGCCCTCGTGCAGCTCGCCGAGCGGGCCGGACAGGAGGTCGGCCCAGGCCTGGTAGGCGCGCCCGACCGCGGCGGCGTCGCCCGTGCGCTCGGCGATCATCAGGCCGTCGGCGACGGCGGCGAGCCCGGCGTCGGGGTTCTCCAGGTAGGCGAGCGCGGACCCGAGGGTGGCGAGCATCGGTGCCTGCTCGGGGTGCTCGCCCTGCCGTCGCGACACCGCGAGCGCCCGCTCGGCCTCGCGCCGGGCGCCGCGCACGTCGCCGGTGATCAGCAGGGCGTCGGCGTGGGCGGCGTGCACGGCGGCCAGCGCCGGGTCGTCGCCGACGCGGTCGGCCGCGCGCCCGGCGTCGTCGAGGACGGCCACCGCGTCGCCGGTGCGTCCCGCGTCGAGCAGCGAGCGCCCGAGCCGCACCACCGTCGGCAGCTCGGCGCGGCCCGCGGTGGCGGGGTCCGGCACGAGGCGGCGCAGCAGGTCGACCGCCGCGTCGTACTCGCCGGCGAGACGGGCGGTGTCGGCGGCGCGGGCGAGCAGGTCGCCGGCCTCCGGGTCGTCCGCGCCGGCCGCGGGCAGGGCCGGCGGGCGGTGGCCGGGCAGCAGCCGCGCGGAGGGCGGCGTGGCGCGCGCCGCGGCGAGGGCGAGGGCCGCCATCCACTGGCGGTACGCGGTGCCGAACTCGTGGATCTGCTCGGCGACGGTCGCGGCGTGCACCACCGCGGGCAGCGCGCGCTCGGGGTCGTCGGCGCGCGCCCAGTGGTGAGCCCGGCGCAGCGACGCAGCGGGCGGGACGTCGGGGACCTCGCCGAGGACGGCGTCGTAGGCCAGCGCGTACCGGCGGTGCAGGCCCCGGCGCTCTCCGGGCATGAGCTCGGCGGCGACCACGTCGCGCATCAGGCCGTGGCGCAGCGCGTAGCCCTCGACGTCCGCGTCGACGACGACCATCGCCGCCTCGGCCGCCTCGCGCAGGGCGGCGAGCAGGTCGTCCTCGTCGGCGCGCACGACCTCGGCGAGCAGGCGGTGCGGCACCGGCTCCTCGCCCAGCGCGAGTGCGGCGACGACGCTCTGCGCGAGCGGCCGCAGGCCCGAGAGCCGCCCGAGGACGAGCCCGCGCAGGCCGGGGGAGAGGCCGTCGGCGGCGCCGTCGGCGACCGCGGCGAGGGTCTCGGCGACGATGAACGGGTTGCCCGCCGAGCGCCGCCACACCAGCTCGGTCAGCGCGGGGTCGCCGCCGGCGTCGCGCACGATGTCCTCGACGCGCGCGTGGGGCAGCGGCGCCAGCTCGATCGCCCGCACGGCCCGGTCGCGGGCGAGCTCGGGCAGCATGCGGCGCAGCGGGTGGGCGACGTCGAGCGCCTCCGAGCGCGCGGTGGCCACCAGCAGGACCCGCTCGTCGGTGAGGTGCGCGACGAGCGAGACGACGAGCTCGCGGGTGGTGCGGTCGGCCCAGTGCAGGTCGTCGACGACGAGCAGGACCGGCGCCTCGCCGGCGAGGGTGACGAGCACCCGGCGCACCAGCTCGAGCAGGTGCCCGCCCGACGGGGGCGTCGCCCCGGGGCCGGGGTCGAGCAGCGGGGCGAGCTCGTCGCGCCACGACGCCAGCGCCGCCCGCGCGGTGGGCACCGTGTCCGGCGCGCCCCCGTCGGCGGCCGTGTCGGGCCCGCGCAGCAGCCGCCGCAGCCCGGTGGCGACCGGCCACAGCGGCAGCTGCTCGCCCACGTCGACCGCGGCCCCGGCGATCACGATCCCGCCGTCGGCCTCGGCGCGCTCGGCCAGCCCGCGGACCAGCCGCGTCTTGCCCGCGCCGGCGTCGCCGGTGAGGACGACGGTCAGCGCCCCCTCGGTGCGGGCGCGCTCCCAGCACCGCGCCAGGACCGCGGCGTCGGTGGCGCGCCACGGCGGCGGTTCGGTGGCGACGGCCGCCGCGCCACCGCCCTCGGACACCCCCTGACCTGGCACGGCGACGACGCTAGGCGCGCGCGATCGGCGGCGTCCAGCGGCGGGCGCCCGTGACCTGCCGGGCTAGTCATTTCTTCTGATGCGCCCGCTCGCGGCGATCCGCGAGGCTTCTCCCGAGGGCGGGACGACGGTCGTCGGGGGACCGGAGGGGTCGCTCGGACGTCCTCGCGCTCGCCCGGATCACGCGGCCGGGCGCGCGACGGGAGGGGGAGGCGGGGCCGGCCGGCGCCCGGGGGGACGTCGGCGCACCCCGCCTCCCCTTTCCCGAGCGGGCCCTCAGCCCCAGAGACGCCGTGTGGCGATCTCCGCGCCCTGCGACAGCGCGCGGAACTTCTCCCACACCACCGTCGGGTGCACCTCGGGGGCGTAGCTCGCGCGCGAGGAGAACCCGCAGTCCGCGCTGGCGATGACGTTCTCCCGCCCGACGGCCGAGGCGTACCAGCCGATCATGTCGGCGATCAGCTCCGGGTGCTCCACGTAGTTCTGCGCGTGCCCGAGCAGGCCCGGGATGAGCACCGCGCCGTCGGGCAGCGGCAGGTCCTGCCAGATCTTCCACTCGTGCATGTGGCGGGGGTTGGCGACCTCGAAGGAGTAGCCCCCGGCCCGGATCCCCAGCATGTACGGGGCGACCTCGCCCATGCCGATGTCGTGGATCCGCGGGCCGTGGTTGAGCCCGTAGCAGGTGTGCAGGCGGATCTTCTCGGTCGGGATGTCGCGCAGGCTGTGGTTGACGATCTCGGCGTGCTCGCGCGCGGTGCGGTCGCGCTCGGCGGCGTCGAGCGTCGGGTCGGACAGGATCTCGATGAGCCACGGGTCGTCGATCTGCAGCAGGAACCCGGCGTCGATGATCCCCAGGTACTCCTCGCGCAGCGCCTCGCCGACGGCCTCGTAGTACTCGCGGTCGGTGCCGTAGTACTCGTTGCGCCCGAAGCCCCGCGGCGAGGTGGACGGCATGAACGCCTCGACAACGCCGGAGACGCCGGCCAGGGCCTTGTGCAGGTTGGCGAGGTCGGTCTGGAGCTCCTCGTGGCCGGTGTAGCGCACCGGGCCGACGCAGGCGACGCTCTGCATGGGCGCCACCGTCTTGGAGTACTTGCCGAGGTAGTCCTCGTAGTACCCGGGGAACGCGTCGATCTCGACCTGCCACGACGGCGGGAGCAGCCGCTCGCCGGAGTCGGGGGAGAATCCGTCGAGCCGGCGCTGGACGTAGGTCGCGAAGCTGACCTTGCCCATCTCGCCGTCGGTGACCACGTCGAGCCCGACCTCCCGCTGCCGGGCGACGACGTCGGCGACGGCCTCGGTCACCTGCCGGGCGAAGAGGTCGGCGTCGTAGGGACGCCCGTGCTCCTTCTCCCGCATCGTGTCGAGCAGGGCCTCGGGGCGGGCGAGGCTGCCGACGTGGGTCGTCAGGACGCGGTCGGTGCTGCGCTGCATGGGACCGACGCTAGGGACGCGGCGGCGGGGCGGGCATCACGGTGTTCCGGTGGGGCGAACGGTCGTCGCGGTACCGGCGGGCCTCAGGCCGCCCGCAGGGCCACGAGGATCCCGACCCAGCCGCCGTACCCGGGGTCGATACCGATGCGCGCGACCTCGTCGCCGCCTCCCGGCGGCGCCGGGCCCACCGACGTGGCGCAGACAGAGGTCGACACGAACTCGCCGGGCGGCGAGACCTCCGCCCACCGGGTGTCCATCGCTCCCGGCATCGCGACCCCCACTGCCCCGATCGATCCCACCATCATGATCACTGGCGTGGTCGGCGACGGTGACGTCACCGCAGGTAGCACCACTTCCGGTGTCTCGCCCTTCTCCGCGACCTGGCTATCGGCGATCGGGTCGGTCTGGTCGACGCCCGACCACGCCGTGATGCCGCCCCCCTTGCCGTTCGGCTGGTGGCCGTCGAACGGGTAGGACGTGGGCTCCTGCTCGCCGACGAGCTTCCAGAAGCACTCCATGGTGTCGCCGGACCCCGACACCGAGGCCACACGGGTCCAGCCGGCGGGTGGTCGGAACGGGTCCCGACTACGGCCGTGCACCTGCGCGACCAGCACGTCACCGGCCTCGACGCCGGCCGGTCGGGGGAGCGGCAGCACACCGGTGCCGTTGACCGCTGCCGACGCGGCAGCGCGGAAAGCGGGTCCGGGTGCACGAAACCGATCGTTGATCGCGGGCGCAGCCACGGTCAGGCCGAGCCCCAGCAGAGCGAGCACACCGCCGATGAGGACGTCACGACGATCGACTCCCGCGTCCGCCGGCCGGCCCGCGTCCTCGTGGACAGCCGGCGGCTCGGCCGGTGCGTCGCCGGCGTCGGGGTGCTCCGGGTCGGGCGTCTCGCCGCCCGGTTGCCCCGCGACGGCGGGTGGCGGGTTCCCGGGGAGGAAGTGCTGCAGTGTCTGCTGCCAGTTCTCGCTGCCCCTGAGGTAGAGGTAGGCGAGTCCGAGCGCGGTCACGCAGAGCCCACCGATGCCGAGGACGCCGACCCGCTCGAGGAGCTCGCCGAAGTCGGTGACGGCGCCCAGGAGCAGCAGCCCGAACAGCAGCACCACGACCGTCCAGAGCCTGCGGTCGTTCACGACGCCGCAGTCCGTCGGCGAGCAACTGCAGGCATGGTCACGCTCTTCTCGGCCGAAGGTGTTGAGCCGGTCGCTCAACACCGTCCCTCGCCGACGAGGTGACGGGCGTTACACCCTAACCCCGCGCCCGCTCCAGGTCCGCCGAGACCCGCGCCGCGGCTCGCCGCACGCCCTGGACGACCGCCGGCTTGCGGGGTCCCAGCACGCGCGAGGTGGGCCCGACCACCGACAGCGCGGCGACCGGGTGCGGGCGCCCGCCGCGGGTGAGCGTGATCGGGGCGGCGATCGACGACCAGCCCGGCTCGAACTCCTCGCGGGAGGTCGCGTAGCCCTGCTCCCGGGTGATCGCGAGGATCTGCCGGTAGCGCAGCGGGTCGACCACGGTGAACGGGGTGTAGCGCTGCAGGCCGCGCTCGAGGATCGCGGTGATCAGCGCCGGGTCCGCGGCCGCGAGCACCCGGCCCGCGCTCGACGAGTGCGCCGGGTTGCGGCGGTGCTCGCTGCGGAACCGGACGTTCATGGCGGCCGACTCGGCGCGCTCGACGTAGAGCACGTCGGTGCCGACGCTGACGCCGAGCTGGATCGTCTCGCGGAGCAGCTCGCGCAGCTCGCCCATCGCCGGGAGGGCGACGTCGCGCAGCATGAGGCGGTCGACAGCGAGCTGCCCGTACTCGAACAGCCGCAGGCCCAGGCGGTAGCGACCCGAGCCGGTGCGCTCGAGCAGCCCGCCGGTGGCCAGCGCCGCCAGCATCCGGCACGCCGTGCTCTTGGCGATCCCGAGGCGGGCGGCGACGCGCGTCGCCCCGAGCTCGGCCTCGTCGGCGAAGCAGTCGAGCACCGACACCGCCGTCGAGACCGACCGCAGCGGGGAGTCGTCGTCGGCCGGGCCGTGGTCGACGTCGAGTGGTGGAAGGGACAGCACCGTCATGCTCAGGCCTCCCACTGCGGGAACTCGTCCGGCGGCGGCACGTTCACCTCGGTGACCCGGTTGCGGTACGAGACGAACGCGCTGCGGGCGCCCTCGCGCACCTTGACGCGGATCTCCTCGGTGTTCAGGGGCTCGCCGGGGTCGTAGCCGTGCGCCCAGGTGGCGAACGCGCGCATCGGGCCGGAGTGGGTCGCGGCGAGGATGCGGCGGTGGGTCAGCGAGCCGTCGGGCTGCGTCGACTCGGTGATCAGCCGGTGGAAGCCGCGCCAGAACCGTCGGACGCACATCGCCGGCGGCTCGAAGTACATCATCGGGATCGTCAGCCACTCCTGGATCGGGTCCGCCCCGCCCAGCTGGGTCCGGTAGAAGCGGTCGATCTCCACGAGCCAGCGCGGGCGGTCGCCGACGGCGAGGCGCTCGAGGGTCTCGTTGGTGGCCTGGTACTGCCGGAACGCCGAGGTGACGTCGCGCAGGCCGTCGGGGGTCCAGACCCCGAAGTTGCGCAGCTCCGGGATCGGCTCCTTCTCGGTGATCTCGGCGTCGATGCCCCACATCTGCAGGCCGTCGGTGACCCCGTTGTAGAGCTGGTCGGCGGTCTGGCGGGCGCGGTTGGTGTCGGCGCAGACCAGGCGCACCTTGTCGCCGTGGTCGAAGCGGCGCGCGAGCTCGTGACCGCGGCGGTGGGCCTGCCAGCCGCCCATGGGCGTCAGCCCGGCGTCGGTGGAGTAGCCCTGGGTGATGCCGTGCCGGATGATCGAGATCTCGCAGACGATCTTCTCCGACGCGCGGCGCTCGACCGGCGCCGCGACCTCCTTGCCGCGGCTCGCCTCGGCCAGCGCCGGCGTGAACGTCTTCCCCTCGTACTCGACGGTCCCGGTGTCGACGGGTGCGGAGCCGCGCTCACGGAAGCGGCGCAGGTAGAGCGGCGTGTTGTCCGTCGTCGGAGCGGTCTCGGGGGGCGCGGACGCCTCGGTGCCGCGGCGCGAGCGGTAGCGGGACAGGTAGTCCGGGGCCTCGTAGCGGTGGACCGAGCGCGGGTCGGTGCTCGTCACGAGTGCACCGTGAAGAAGCGCTCGTTGACCTGGCGGTGGTAGTAGAAGATGGCGCGCCCCATCTCCTCCTCGGTCCAGGTGATCGGCTCGAAGTCGGGGTCGACCCAGTAGCCGCCGGTGAAGAGCTCGTTGCGGTTGCCGGCCGGGTCGAAGAAGTACGTCGTGTACCCGCGGGTGACGCCGTGGCGCGTGGGGGCCACGTCGATCGTCACGCCGTGGTAGGCGAGCGCGTCGGCGGCCTCGCGGATGCCGTTCCAATCGTCCATCCAGAACGCGAAGTGGTGCAGCGCGCCGTTAGGGCCGGTGATGACGGCGATGTCGTGCGGGGTGTGGGAGTGCTCGAGGAACGTCGCGAGCTGGTGGCCGTCGTTGGCGAGGATCTGCTCGGTGAGCCGGAACTCGAGCAGCTCGGTGAAGAAGGCGGTGAACGCCTCGACGTCCTCGGCCATGACGAACAGGTGGTCCAGGCGCGGCGGCGCGATGCCGATGAGGTCCTGCGGGCGGGGCGGCGGGTTCGTCTTCGGCAGCATGTTGCCGATCCGCTCGGTGCCGTGGGTCAGCTCGACGAGGTGACCCGAGGGGGCGTCGAAGCGGATCGCCTCGCCCCAGCCCGGGCCCAGCTCGCGGGCCGCGAAGCGCTTCACCGGCACGCCGGCGGCCTCGAGCTTCGCCGTGAAGTGGTCGAGGTCCTCGGGCTCGTTGAGCTTGAACGACATGTGGTCGAGGCCGTAGGTGGGGGCCTCGCGCAGGATCACCGAGTGGTGCTCGCGCTCGTCCCAGCACTTGAGGAAGACCCGCGGGGCGCCGTCGCGCTCGTCGCGCGCGGTCTCCAGGAGGCCGAGGACCTCGGTGTAGTAGGCGGTGGCGAGCTCCAGGTCGGGGACCCGGACCTCGACGTGCTGCAACCGGATGATCCGGTCGGAGGTGGTGGCCATGGTCGACGAGTCCTTTACGTGTGCATCCGCAGGAACCGCTGGCTGATGACGTTCTCGTAGTAGAAGAGGCCCTTGCCGAAGTTGTCCTCGGTCCAGGTGAGGATCTCGGTGTCGGGGTCGACCCAGTAGCCGCCGGTGAAGACCTCGTTGCGGATGCCGAGCGGGTCGAAGAAGTAGATGGTGTTGCCGCGGGTGACGCCGTGGCGCGTCGGGCCCTGGTCGATCTGCACCCCGTTGAAGGCCAGCGTGTCCGCGGCCTTGCGGATGTGGTCCCAGTCGTCGAGCCAGTACGCCCAGTGGTGCAGGGCGCCGTTGGGGCCGTTGACGATGGCGATGTCGTGGGGGGAGCGAGTGTTGCCCGCGAGCCACACGCCGAGCTGGTGGCCGTTGCCGTCGAGGACCTGCTCGGTCATGCGCATCCCGAGCACGTCGATGAAGAACGCCGCCGACTCGGCGACCTCCTCGGCGTTGACCAGCATGTGGTCCATCCGCGGCGGGGCGATGCCGGGCAGGTCCGGCGGCGGGACCGGCGACGGGTTGTGCTTGCCGAGCATGTTGCCGGTCTTCTCGATGTCCCAGACCAGCTCCATGATCTGGCCCGACGGCACCTCGAAGCGCAGCGACTCGCCCTGCCCGACGGCCTCGCCGCGGCTGACGCGGCTGGTGGGGCAGCCGTAGGCCTCGACCTTCTTCTCGAGCTCGTGGAGGTCGTCCTCCTCCTCGACGCGGAAGGTGAAGGAGTCCATGCCGGTGCGCGGGTTGTAGCGCATCCGCAGCGAGTGGTGGTCCTCCTCGTCCCAGCACTTGAGGTAGACGCAGTCGTCGGTGCGCTGGACCTGCTGCAGGCCCATGACCTCGGTGTAGTACGCCGCCGAGAGATCGAGATCGGGCGTGCGGACGTCGACGTGGGCCAGGCGGAGGATTCCCATGCGAGATGCCCTTTCCGGGCGGGGCCGGCTTCCTTGACGCCGCGACGCTAACCGCCCTAGCGTTCCGGAAGGAAGACAACGCGTTCCGACTTCCGGAACGCCGGGGCTTGACGGGAGGGGCGACGTGGCGGACCCGATGGCCATGCGACGCGCGGTCGCCGGCTACGTCGAGGGCATCCACCGCGCCTACCTGAAGCAGGCCGGGACGTTCCCCCCGGCGGTGCAGGGGCGTCTGCCGCTGGTCGCGGCCGGACGGGTGACGGTGGCCGCGGTCGGCGCGCGCAACCTGCACATCCTCGCGACCACCGAGGGTCTCGGCCCGACGCGCGGCCAGGAGGTGGAGCTCCCGGGGTCCGCCGAGGGGCTCGAGTGGGTCGTGCGCTTCTACGACCCGGTGGTCGTGCCCGCCCTCGGGCTCATCGACGAGTCCGACGGGCCGGCGTCGGACAAGGTGCGCGGCGCGCTGGGCATCTCGACCGTCGTCTACCACGTGGTCACGCAGCCGGGCTCGGGGCTCTCGCCGCACCACGCGGGGCACGTCGGCTCCGGGCTGGCCAGCGCCCACTCCGCGACGGCGCGCGACTTCGAGCGCCTGCGCGACCGGGCGCGGGGCCGCGAGGCGCTGGTCGACGAGATGGAGGGCGCGGCCGTGGCCGGTCTCGCCCGCGCCCAGATCCTGCTAGCCCGCGCGATCCGCCCCTTCGACACCGCCGTCGGCGAGGCCGTCGACGCCGCGCTGCGCCCCGGGGCGACGCCCGACCCGGACGCCGTGCGCAAGGTGCTGCTCGACGCCTTCACGCAGGAGCCGGCGTGACCGACGCGCCGCTGCAGACGGTCACCAACGCCGCCCGGCTGCTCAAGGCGTTCCTCACGCGCGAGGAGTCGCTCGGCGTCTCCGAGCTCGCCCGCCGTCTCGACCTGGGCAAGAGCGCCGTGCATCGGCTGCTCACCACGCTCGCGGCCGAAGGGCTCGTCGAGCAGGACCCGCGCACGGGCGGCTACCGCCTGGGGCTCGTGGTCTTCGAGCTGGGCGAGGCCGTGCGGGTGCACATGGACCTGCACGCCGCCGCCGGCTCGGTGCTCGCCCACCTGCGCGAGGAGACCGGCGAGTCCGCCCAGGTCGGCATGCTCGACGGCCACGACGTCGTCTACGTCGACCGGCTGGAGTCCAGCCACGCGCTGCGGCTGTTCACCGAGACCGGGCGCCGCGTGCCAGTGCACTGCACGAGCTCGGGCAAGGTGCTGCTCGCCTTCGCGCCCGAGCCGGTGCGCGAGCGCTACCTCGCGACGGCCACGCTGACCCGCCACACGCCCCACACCCTCACCGAGCCCGACGACCTGCGCCGCGCGCTCGCCACCGTCCGTGCCCGCGGGTGGGCCGACGCGGTCGACGAGCGCGAGGTCGGCGTCGCGTCGCTGGCCGCCCCGATCCGTGACGCGCGCGGGGCGGTCGTCGCCGCGATCGGCATCGGCGCGCCGGTCAGTCGGTTCCGCGCGATGCCCCGCAAGCGCCTGGCCCGCACGGTCGTCGAGGCCGGCGAGGCCGTGTCCCGTCGCCTGGGGTGGTCCGAACAGGCACCCGTACTCGAGAAGGAGAGCTGAGTGGCCGTCACCGACCCCCCGGCAGATTCAGTGAAGGCGAAGGCGCGGGCGCTGTACGAGGCGCGGCGCACGCGCGTGCCGATCGCGCCGTTCACCGACACCGAGCCCGACCTCGACATGGCCGACGGCTACGCGATCCAGCAGGAGCTGGTGCCGCTGCTGCTCGCCGACGGCGACCGGGTCGTCGGGCACAAGGTCGGCGTCACCTCCGCGGCGATGCAGAAGATGATCGGCATCGACACCCCGGACTACGGGCCGGTGCTGTCCTCGACGGTCTACCGCGACGGCGACGCGATCCCGCTGAGCCGCTTCATCCAGCCGAAGGTCGAGGCCGAGATCGTCTTCGTCCTCGGGCAGCGGCTGCAGGGCCCGGGCATCGGGCCGACCGACGTCGCGCCCGCCGTCGCCGGGGTGGCGGCGGCGATGGAGATCGTCGACTCCCGGATCGCCGACTGGCGCATCAAGCTCGCCGACACCGTCGCCGACCTCGCCTCCAACGGCGCGGTCGCCGTGTCCTCGCGGCTGGTGCCGCTCGCGGGACTCGACACACGGCTGATCGGCATGACGTTCACGCGCAACGGGGAGCTCGTCGACACCGGCGCCGGTGCGGCGGCCCTCGGCGACCCGCTGGCCGTCGTGGCGTGGCTGGCCAACGTCCTCGGCGAGGCCGGGGTGGCGCTCGAGCCCGGCCACATGATCATGACGGGCGCGCTGCACGCGGCGGTCCCGCTGGCCGCGGGCGACGTGTTCCGCGCCGAGTTCGACCGTCTCGGGCCGGTGACGATCCGGGTGAAGGAGTCCTGATGGCTACGGACACGAAGCGCAGCGGAGCTGGACCATGACTTCTGTCGACGTGCACGACCTGGCCGACCGGCTGACCAAGGCCGTCACCGAGCGCACCGCGATCGACCCGCTCACCGACGACGTCACGGACCTCGACCTCGAGACCGGCTACGCCGTGCAGCGCGTGCTGCGCGAGCAGGCCGGGCCGCGGGTGGGCTGGAAGCTGGGGGTGACCTCGCGGGCCAAGCAGGCCCAGGTCGGGGTGTCCGACCCGGTCTTCGGCTTCCTGCCCGGCACCGGCGCCCTGGACCTCGGGGAGCCGCTGCGGACCGGCGAGCTGATCCAGCCGCGCGCCGAGCCGGAGATCGTCTTCGTCCTCGGCCGCGACCTCGCGGGCGAGCACGTCACCGCCGCCGACGTGCTCTCCGCGACGTCGGGGCTGGCCGTCGGCATCGAGATCCTCGACTCCCGGTTCCGCGACTACCGCTTCACCATGGCCGACGTCGTCGCCGACAACACCTCGGCGGCCCGCTTCGTCGTCGGCACGCCGGTGCCCGCCGCCGGCGTCGACGTCCGGCTCGTCGGGGTGCTGCTGGAGAAGAACGGGGAGCTGGTGGCGACGGCGTCGGGTGCCGCGTCGCTCGGGCACCCCGCGGCGGCCGTCGCCTGGCTCGTGCGCCGCCTCGCCGCGACCGGCGAGGGCCTCGCGGCCGGCGAGGTCGTCCTCTCCGGCGGCCTCACCGCCGCCACGCCGGTCGTCGCCGGCGACGTCGTCACCGTGACCATCGACCGTCTCGGCACGGTCGAGCTCGCCTGCTCGTCCTGACCCCCGGAGGCCGCCGTGCCGCTCGTCCAGATCACCCTCGCCCGGGGCCGCAGCCCCGAGCAGCTCGCCGCGCTGGGGGAGGAGGTCACGGCCGCGGTGACCCGCGCGGTCGGCGCGCCCGCCGAGAACGTCCGTGTCGTCGTCACCGAGTGCGAACCGGAGCACTGGTTCGTGGGCGGGGAGTCGCTGGCTTCCTTGCGGGCGTCCGGACGTCGATGAGCCTCGTGCGCGTCGAGGCGCCGGGCGTCGTCACCAGCGACGACGGCCGGCGCTTCGTCGTGCTCGCGGTCCCCGACGGCCTGCGCGTCGTCGACGCCGTCTGCCCGCACAACAAAGGGCCGCTCGAGCAGGGCTGGGTGCGCGACGGGAACGTGCTCGTCTGCCCGTGGCACTGGTACCGCTTCGACCTCGACACGGGGGAGTGCCCGACCTCGCCGCAGCACGTGCTCGGCGTCCACCCCGTGCGCGAGATCGACGGCGTGACCTACGCCGACGTCGGCGACCCGCCCCGGCAGCTGTCGTGGTCGGAGCGTCTGCGGGCCCACGCGCGGGAGTGATGCGCCCGGTTCCTCCGGGTCCTTCGAGCGGGTTCGCGAGGGGCGCCCTGACGACAGGGCGTGGGAGGTATGTTGCCGCGCGTGTCCTCCCCTTTCGGCGGTGGTTCCGGTTCCGGTGACCCCAACCGGTCGGAGTCGTTCGGCTCCCAGCCCACCCAGTACGGGCCCACGGCGGAGCCTTCCGGGCCCTCCGGGCCCCAGCCGTACTACGGGGGGCAGCAGGGCGATCCGTACCAGCAGGGCTACGGGCAGCAGGGGTACGGGCAGCAGCCGTACGGACAGCAGCCCTACGGGCAACCGGGCTACGGGCAGCAGCCGTACGGGCAGCAGGGGTACGGCCAGCCATACGGGCAGCAGCCCTACGGGCAGCAGGGCTACGGCCAGCCCGGCTACGGCCAGCCGGGGTACGGGCCCTACGGCGGCTGGCAGCAGCAGCCGCCACCGAAGAAGAACAAGGCGCTGCCCTGGATCCTCGGGGGCGCGGCGGTGGTGGTCGTCGCGGTGATCGCGGTCGTCGTCCTCGTGGTCACCCTCGGCGGCGGCACGGTCGAGGGCGCGTCGCAGCGCTCGGTGCCGATCCCCGACTCCGACCCCGTCGGCGTCACCGACACGATCACCCTCGACGGCTCGGGCACGGTGTCGGCGATCCAGGTCAACGCCACGATCAGCCACCCGTACGTCTGCGACCTGGTCGTCACCCTGCGCTCGCCGCAGGGCCAGACGGCGGTGCTGTCCGACCTCGACCAGTGCGACCGCAACCGCCCGGGCCTCGCCCTGGCGCTCGACAGCAACCAGGGTGGCCCGCTCGCCCCGCTCGTCGGGCAGTCGGTCTCGGGGGCCTGGACGCTCACGGTCGCCGACCGCGTCGCGATCGACCGGGGCACGCTCGACAGCTGGAACATCACGATCGAGCGCTGATCCCGGCGCACCTCAGAGGGGGACGTGTGGTCGTCCGCCGGGTCGGGGTTGTCGGTCGGGGTCGAGGATCCAGGGTGGGGTGAACCAGGGCCGGCCGTCTCGCATGGTGATGGTCCAGTGGCCGTGGTGGATCAGTTGGTGGTGGTAGCGGCACAGCAGGCACATGTTGTCGAGCGCGGTAACTCCGAGGTCGGCCCATCCCTGCAGGTGGTGGACTTGGCAGCGGCGGGGTGGTCGGGTGCAGCCGGGGAACGCGCAGCCCACGTCTCGGAGGTTGAGCGCGCGGCGGATGGCGTCGGGGGCGGTGCGCTGGCGGCGTCCGACGTCGAGGGGTTCGGACCTCGACCCGAGTACGACGGGCACGATGTCGGCGTCGCAGGCCCAGCGACGCACGGTGCCGGGGTGCACGCGGAGCCCGGATTCGAGCACGCCGTAGCCGCCCTTGTCGGTCAGGGCCTGGCGGAGCCAGCGGTGGTCGATGGTGATCGTGAGTAGCGCGCGCCCCGGGCTCGCGGGTGCCGGCCGACGTCGAGCCTGCTCGGGGCGGCCCGATTCGGGGCGGCGCGGCTCGGGGATCAGCGCGTCGCGCGCGGTGTCCGAGTCGGTGTCCGAGTCGGTGTCCGAGTCGGTGTCCGAGTCGGTGTCCGGCGCGGCGTGCTCGCCCTCGCCGCTGCCCTCGCCAGGGCGTTCACCAGTGCCCTCGGCTGTGTCGTCCGGCTCGTCGCCTGGCTCGTCGGCGACGATGCCGCCAGGGCGGCGAGCCTCGCCGGCGAGGTCCTTCAGCCCCTCGATGCGGCGCAGCGCGAGTCCACGGGTGTCATCCGGTCCGCAGGGGGCGGCCAGGTCGTCGATCACCCCGAGGAACGCTTCGCCGTCGACAGGGTCGGACATCCGCCCACGGAACAGCAGCACCCCGTTCTTGCGACGGGTGAACAACAACTCGTCATCACCGCCGGCGTGCTCTTCGGGTGGTTCTTCCCCGTCGGGGTCGAGGTGCGCGAGCAGCCGGTCCGCGATTGCTTGCAACCCGCGCGGGCCGAGTCGGGTGGCCTCGTCGGCCAGGCGGTGCTCGGCGTCGACCCACTCCCGCAGGGGCAGGGCCTCGACGCGGTCGAGGCGGCGCATCGTGGACCGGATGATCGCGATATGGGCCGGGGCGATCTGCCCGGCGGCGGCGACCGTCGCGGTGGCGGGCAACCGGGCCGGCTGCGGCTCGCCGGTCATGGAGCGGCGACCGCACAGATCGCGGGCCTCGTCGACCAGCCGTTTGGCCTCGACCGCCCCGATCCGCCACAGCTGTTCGAGCAGCCGCCCGGTGGAGCGGTCCCCGGTGTGCTCCGCGACCTGCAGCTCCTCGAGGGCGGCGACCTGCTCCAGACGCACGTAGGCCTCGCGGCGGCGGGCGGTCTCGGCGAGGCGGGCGCGCTCGATCGCGTCCCGCTCCACCGTCCCGAGCACCCGTTCGCTCATGCGTTCGATTCTAGCGGACATGGACGACAGTAGCGACACCCGCGACACCGCCGGGGCCCGTTCACGCACACCGCCTCAACGCTCGGGAGACTGCCCGACCAGCCCCGACGATCACGGGCACCGTGCCGGCGAAGGGCACCCCTCGCTCCTCTATCCGAGCGAAGGTGCCCCTCGCTCAGAGTCGCCGGGGTGAGCAGCCCGACCAGCCCGTGATCACGGGCACCTGGTGCACCGTCGGCGCCAGGCGGACGTGCACGAGGTGCCCGTGATCTCCACGGGCCCGCGCGGCCCGCCGGCGGCGTTCTGGCGAGGGGCGCCCCTCGCTCACCTACCCCGACCGAAGGTGCCCCTCGCTCACGATGCAGGGCCGCCGACCAGCCGGCACCGTTCCGGCGAGGGGCGCCCCTCGCCCATCTATGCGACCGAAGGTGCCCCTCGCTCAGAAAGCCCCGGGCCCCGCGCGCCTCAGTGCTCGGGCTCGTGACCGATCGCCCGGTCGCCGGTGGTCGTGACCTCGCCCGTCCAGTCGCAGCTCGCGCACCAGCAGTAGAACCGCCGCGCGTCGCCCTCCCAGAACTCGTTGGCGAGGCCGAGGTCGCGGGCGCACGCCGGGCAGAAGCGGGGCGCGTCGCGGCGGTGGGCCTCGACGTCCGCGGCGAACCGGCGGTCGATCCTGGCGCCGGGCGAGCCGTCGGGCGCTGTCACGTCCGACAGTCTCACCGCGGGATCGTCCCCGAGTCCACCTGCGCCGAGGTGTCGGGCGCGAGGGTGGCGGTGCCGATGCCGCCCTCGGGGGTGAACGACGGGCGCCCGGCGGCCTTGTCGTCCTCGACGCGCGCGGCCGCGGACAGGTGCACCTGGCGGATGGTCTCGAGCGCGGGGGAGTAGCGCGTGGAGCCCATGGCGCAGAAGTCGAGCGCGAACTCGGCGGCGCCCGCGTGGAACTTGTCCTTCTCGCAGGGCAGGTCGATACGCTCGTGCGGCTCCCGGATGGTGCCCAGCGGGTCCTCGCCCTTGGCGACGGCCTGCATCGCCTGGCGGAACATCTTGCGCAGCAGCGAGACGCCGATGTCCGAGCGCCCCAGGTGCTCGGTGGTGCGATCGGTGATCGGGCCCTGCGTCACCCAGGCCATGATGTCCTGGCCCTCGACGTAGTTGACGACGTGGTTGCCGCGGTCGTCGAACACCGGGATCTCGTAGTCGGGCACGTTCTCCTGCACGACCGGCTCGTAGCCCTCGGGCGCGTGCACCGTGTAGAGCATGAACCGGGTCGTCGTGCGGTTGATCGGCACCCGGATCTGCATCTGGTGGATGCCGCCGCCCCCGACGCGCATGTTGTAGGGGAAGACGAGCGGGTGGCCGACCTTCCAGTCGTCGTTGTCCTCGCTCGCCCCCGAGAGCACGCGGCGCTTGATGATGCCCCACTCGAAGGCGTCGAAGCCGATGCGCTGGTGCTTCTTGCCGAACGACGCCGGGGCCTCGAAGCCCTCGTGGCGGCCGATGAACTCGAAGTAGCGGCCGTGCAGGTGCTCGACGTGGTGGGGGTCGACCGCGTTCTCCATGACCTGCACGTAGTTGCAGGGGATGTCGGCCCAGCCGATGTCGCGGTAGCCGTCCATCACGTAGACGTCGAAGCGCGGCAGCAGCGGCGCCGGGTCGGGACCGATGTAGGCCCAGACGAGCCCGCCCATCTCCTCGACCTTGCCGGCGGTGGCGCGCACCCGCTCCTGGAAGTTGGTGTTCGCCTTCTCGGCCGGCTGGTCGGTGCACGCGCCGTCGGTGTCGAACTTCCACCCGTGGTACGGGCAGCGCAGCCCGTCGCCCTCGACGACCCCGTAGGCCATCGACGCCTTCCGGTGCGGGCAGGGCTCGGGGATGATCCCGTACTTCCCCGAGGGCGAGCGCCACAGCGCGAAGAACTCGCCGAGCAGCTCGACGCGCTTGACGGGGAACTCGGTGAGCTCCCGGGTGAACGCGACGGGGTACCAGTAGCGGCGCAGCACCTCGCCCATCGGCGTGCCGGCCTCGACGGCGGTGAGTTCCTCGTTCTGCTCGGCGGTCAGCACCGGTGTCCTCCCGGGATGTGGCGGTGACCCCGACGCTAGGGAGCCGGCGCGTCCCGGAGAAGAGCTCCGTCCCTCTCCGCGGGATGCGCGCTCAGGCGCCCCGGCGCCGGAACCGTCGCCGGTAGGCGAGCGGCGAGAGGCCGACCTCCTCGGCGAGGTGGGCCCGCAGCGAGGCCGCCGTGCCCAGCCCCGCCTCCGCGGCGACCCGGTCGACGGGCAGGTCGCTGCCCTCGAGCAGACGACGCGCGCGGGCCACCCGCTGCGCCACCAGCCAGGCGTGCGGCGAGGTCCCGGTCTCGGCGCGGAAGCGGCGGGTGAACGTGCGGACGCTCATCGACGCCCGCGCCGCGAGGCCCGCGACGTCGATGTCCTCGTCGAGGTGCTCCACCGCCCACGCCCGCACCGTGCCCGTGGCGCCCGCACCCGCCGGCGGCAGCGGGTGGTCGATGAACTGCGCCTGCCCGCCGTCGCGCCACGGGGCGACGACGAGGTGGCGGGCGACGGCGTTGGCGACCTCCGCGCCGTGGTCGCCGCGCAGCACGTGCAGGCAGAGGTCCAGGCCGGCGGCCAGCCCCGCCGAGGTCGCGACGTCGCCGTCGTCGACGAAGAGCACCGACTCGTCGACCTCGAGGTGGGGGTGCAGCCGGCGCAGGTCGGCGGCGCGGGCCCAGTGCGTCGCGACCCGCCGCCCCTCGAGCCGGCCCGCCGCGGCCAGCACGAACGCGCCGGTGCAGATCGAGAGCCACCGGGCGTGGGCGGGCACGGTGGCGAGCGCGGCGAGCACGTCGTCGGGCAGCACGCCGTCGCGGCGCGCGGGCACGTAGTGGGTGCCCGGCACGATCACGGTGTCGGCCGCTGCGAGCGCCTCCGGCCCGTGCTCGAGCAGCAGCGAGAACCCCGCCGTCGACGGCACCCGCTCGGTCATGCCGCAGACGCGCACGTCGTAGAGCGGGCCGTCGGGACCCTCGGCGGTCCCGAAGACCTGCGGCGGGATCTGCAGGTCGAAGCCGACGACCTCGGGCAGGGCGAGGACCGCGACCACGTGACGGGTCATGGCCGGATTCTTGCACGACATGGCGTTCGGGCCACTGGTCGATCGACGAGCGGTCCCGCAGGCTGTCTCCTCGTGACCGAGACGCGGCCCGACGCCACGCCCACGACGACCACGTCCGCCCGCCGGAACGCCTGGCCGTGGGCCGTCGCCGCGACCGCGTTCGTGACGCTGCTCGGCGCCTCGGGGTTCCGGTCGGCGCCGGGGGTGTTCGTCGAGCCGCTGCACGCCGAGTTCGGCTGGTCGACGGCGACGATCTCGTCGGCGGTGTCGCTCAACCTGCTGCTCTACGGCATCGTCTCGCCGTTCGCCGCGGCGCTGATGGAGCGCTTCGGGATGCGGCGGGTCGTCTCGATCGCCCTGCTGCTCGTCGCCGCCGGCAGCGGCCTCACGGTGTTCATGACGACCGCCTGGCAGCTGGTGCTGCTCTGGGGCGTGCTGGTCGGGGTCGGCACCGGGTCGATGGCGCTCGCCTTCGTCGCCGTGGTCACCGGGCGGTGGTTCGTGCGTCGGCGCGGTCTCGTCTCCGGCGTGCTGACCGCGGCCCAGGCCGCCGGCGGCCTGGTGTTCCTGCCGCTCATGGCCTCGCTCGCCGGGTCGGTGGGATGGCGGTTCGCGTCGCTGGTGGTCGCGGCGGGCGCGCTGGTCGTCGTCCCCCTGGTGCTCCTCTTCCTGCGTGATCGGCCCTCCGACGTCGGCACGGTCGCCCACGGGGCCACCCCCGGCGAGGACGAGCCCGAGGAGGTCGTCACGGGCGGGGCGGCCCGGCGCACCGTCGCCGTGCTGGCCGACGCCGCCCGCACCGGGACGTTCTGGCTGCTCGCGGGCGGGTTCGCGATCTGCGGGGCGACCACCGTCGGCCTGCTCAACACCCACTTCGTGCCCGCCGCCCACGACCACGGGATGCCGGCCACCACCGCCGCGGGACTGCTCGCCGTGGTCGGCGTGTTCGACGTGCTCGGCACCATCGCCTCGGGCTACCTGACCGACCGCGTCGACCCGCGCAAGCTGCTCGCCGTCTACTACGTGCTGCGCGGCGCGTCGCTGCTGGTGCTGCCGTTCCTGCTCGCGCCGACCGCCGCCCCGCCGCTGTGGGCGTTCATCATCTTCTACGGCCTCGACTGGGTCGCGACGGTGCCGCCGACCGTGGCGCTGTGCCGCGAGCGCTTCGGGTCGCGGGCGCCGATCGTGTTCGGCTGGGTCTTCGCGGCCCACCAGCTCGGCTCGGCGATCGCCGCGGTCGGCGCCGGACTGATCCGGGACGTCACCGGCGCCTACGACGGCGCCTGGTGGTCGGCCGGTGCGCTGTGCGTGGTCGCGGCGGGGCTCTCGCTGGCCATCCGGCGCTCGGTGACGACCCGGACTGCCGGCGACCCCGCCCGCCGTTAGCGTCGGCCGGGTGACGATCTCCGTGCACCCCGGCGCCGACGACCGCGACTGGGGCGGACGCCTCCCGCGCAACGAGACGCTCGAGCTCGACGACGACCAGCGCGCCGTCCGCGACCGGATCGTGGAGCGCGGCGCGGTGTGGGCCGAACGCTCCGGCTTCGCCGCGACCGACGACGCCGGCGGGCTGCTCGGGCCGTTCAACGCGTTCGTCCTGCGCCCCGAGCCGGGGACGGCGTTCAACCGCTGGATCGCCACCGACCAGCGCCACTCGTCGCTGGCCGCGCCGATCCGCGAGGTCGTCATCCTCACCGTCGGTGTCGCGTGGCAGGCCGACTACGAGGTCTACGCCCACGTCGCCGCCGCCCGCAGCGCCGGGCTGTCCGAGACGGTCATCGCCGGCCTGCGCGAGGGCTCCACCGAGGGCTTCGCGGACGACGAGCTCGCCGCGCACCGCTTCGCCGACGAGCTCGTGCGCACCCACCGCGTCGCCGCCGGGACCTACGCGCGGGCCGAGGAGCTGTTCGGGCGCGACGGGGTCCTCGACCTGGTGCACCTCGTCGGCATGTACCTCGCGACCTCGGCGCTGCTCAACGCCTTCGAGATCCCCGCGCCGCCGATCCCGGACTAGGTTCGCTCCCGTGGCGCCGCGGCCGAGCTGGGAACTGGGCTCGGTCCGCAACGCCGCGCGGCTGCTCAAGGAGTTCTCGGTCCTCGACCGCGAGCTCGGGGTCGCCGAGCTCGCCCGCCGTCTCGACCTGGGCACGAGCACGGTGCACCGGCTGCTCGCGACCCTCGCCGACGAGCGCCTGCTCGAGCGCGGGCCCGGCGGCACCTACCGGCTCGGACTGGCCGTCCACGAGCTCGGGGCGAGCGTCGCACCGCACGTCGGGCTGCACGAGGCGGCGATGCCGGCGATGGCCGGGCTGCGCCACGCGACGGGGGAGACCGTGCAGCTCGCGGTGCTCGACGGGATGGACTCGGTGTACGTCGAGCGCCTGGAGAGCCCGCACACCGTCCGGATCTTCGCGCGGGTCGGGACGCGCCTGCCCGCGACGACGACCAGCACGGGCAAGGTGCTGCTGGCCGCGCTGGCCCCCGAGGAGCTCGACGCCCGGCTCGCCGCGTGGACGCCCGAGCGCCCGACCCCGCACTCGATCGCCGACCCGGCCACGCTGCGGCGGCGCCTGCGCGAGATCGCCGAGCGCGGCTGGGCCGACAACCGCGAGGAGAGCCGGCTGGGCGTCGTCTCGGTCGGCGCGCTGATCCGCGACGGCGCGGGCGAGCCGGTCGCCGCGGTGAGCGTGGCCGTCCCCGTCGCGCGGGCGGCGGCGGCCACGATGCGCCGCTACACCGCGCTCGTCACCGACACCGCCGACGTCATCAGCCGCCGCCTGGCCCTCACGTGACCGGACGCGCCCGCGCGAGGCCGACGAACGCGACGATCCCGAGCACCGCGACGGCCCCGGCGAACACCATGCCGGACGTCACCAGCCCGAACGCCGCCGACGCGACGCCCTCGCCGATCACCGGCAGCGAGATGCCCACGTAGAGCACGAGGAAGTAGCTGGACGCGACCTCGCTGCGCTGCGCCGCCGGGCTGCCCGCGCTCACGGCGCCGAGCCCCGCCCGGAAGCTCATGCCCTGCCCGGTGCCCGCGACCACCGCGCCCGCCACGAGCAGCGCGAGCGAGGCGAGCCCGATCGCGGCGCCGACCAGCAGCACGCCGACGACCAGCATCGCGCAGCCGACGAGCAGGGCCGGGCGCTCGGCGAGCCGGGACGAGGCGATCTGCCCGACGGTCGAGGCGCCGAAGAGCGCGAAGACGACGAGCCCGTCGACGAGGTGGTCCTGGATGTGGAGGACCTGCGTGAGGAAGGACGGGGACACCCCGGTGAACAGGCCGAGCACGGCGAACCCCGCGAACCCCGCGATGGCCGCGCGCACGAACACCCCGCGGACCTCGGGCGGCACCGCGATCCGCTGCGGTCGCCAGCTGACCGGGCCGTCCGCGGTCTCGATCGGCTCGACGACCCTCCAGAGGGCGACGCCCACCACGAGCACCAGCACGATGTGCACGAGGTAGGGCAGGACGAGCGGGGCGGGCGCGTACTGCGCGAGCGCGCCGGCCACGACCGGCCCGAGGCCCAGACCCAGCATGTTCACCGACGCCGCGAGCAGGCTGTGGCGCTGCTGGCGGCCCTCGGGGGCGAGGTCGACGATCGCCGCGGTGGCGGTCCCGGTGAAGATGCCGGCCGAGATCCCGGACAGGACGCGGCCGACGAGGAGCGCGGTGACGCTGTCCGGGACGAGGAAGACCGCGCTCGACACCGCCGCGAGCACGAACCCGGGCAGGAGCACCGCGCGGCGTCCGAGCTGGTCGGAGAGCCGCCCGAACAGCAGCAGCGCGAGCGTCACGCCGACGGCGTACGCCGCGAAGACCACGGTGACCATGACCCCGCCGAACCCGAGGCGCTGCTCGTAGATCGGGTAGAGCGGGGTCGGCAGGGTCGCGCCGAGCATCGTCACGAGGAAGGCGAGGGCGACCACCCCCGCCGCCGGCGATCCGCGCAGGCCGCGGGGCGCCCCGCGGGTGGAGGTCTCGGTCGACGAGCTGATGGTGGTCCTCCGTCCGGTCGACGGAGGCGTGTTCCCGGGCGGTGGCGGCCGTACGCGCGCCGGCTCGCAGGTGGCGCAGCTCACACGGCGGATGGCTATCCTCGTGCGGGAGACCGCGCGTCCTCCTGGAGGCCCCCATGACCACCGACCGGCAGGACGTCGCCTCGCCCGAGTTCTACCTCGACCAGGCCCTGGCCGCGTTCGAGCGGGCGCGCGAGCTCACCGACGTCGACGAGCACCCGGCCACCTACGGCGTCGTGCTGCACGACATCGCCCTGGTGCACGAGTCCAGCGGGCGGGTCAGCGAGGCCGCCGACCTCTACCGCCGCTCGGCGGCCGCCAAGCGGATCGGCTCCGCCCCGGACGACCTGCAGATCACGCTCTCCGCGCTCGCGACGTGCCTCATCGACGCCGGGGAGGTCGGCGAGGCCCACACGGTGGCCGACGAGGCCCTCGAACTGCTCGGCCGCCCGGGTCTCGACCTCGACCGGTCGCGGCGCGCCGACCGGGCGTACCGCCTGGGGCTGCTCTACGAGCGGCTCGGCGAGCACGGGGCACGCGGGGCCGACCGGCAGGCCCTGGAGACGTTCGAGTGGGCGCTGTCGCTGCTCGACGAGCAGGCGAGCCCGGGCTACTGCGGGCGCATCCTGCGGGCGGTGGCGCGCATGCAGGTCCTGCTCGGGCGGGTGCACGACGCGTCGGCGAGCCTGACCGAGGCCGTCCGGTTCCTGGAGCGGGACGGGGACGCGATGGTGCTGGTGTCCGGGCTGATCGACCTCGGGCGGGTGTACCAGCGGCTCGCGGACGAGAGCATGGTCCCTCCCGTCGTCCCCGCGCCGCGGGCGCCGGAACCGGCGACCGACGCCGAGCCCGAGGCCGACGCCGAGCCCGAGCCCGAGGTCGAGGCCGAGGACCCGCCCGAGGCCGCGAGCACCGACGGACCCGGCTGGGTCGCCGGGTCCGACGGCATCGCCCGCGCGGAGCCCGCCGGGGCGTGAGCGCCCGGCGCTACCGCCCCGGGATCGGCTTGCCGGAGAACAGGTACTTCTGGGCCAGCGCCACGGGGTCGTAGGCGGCCGGCGCGGCCTCCTCCGGCGGCGCCGTCACCGTCACCGGCCGGGTCTGCACGATGCACACCGGGTCGCCCGCACGGCGGTGGCGGCTGATCACCCACTCGACGTCGACCGGGTGGCCGTAGTGCTCCTCGATGGCACGCACCGCGGAGGCGATCGCGCCGATCTGCTCGTCGTCGAGCACCTTCCGGTCGGCGAGCTTGGCCGGCATGTCGATCTCGGTGACCGCGCCGACCGCGAAGTCGAACGCCGACACGATCCGCTTGTGCGCGACGTCGTACTTCAGGACCCGGCCGTCGGCCTTGCCGATCTCGACGTGGTCGGGGTCGACGAGGCCCTGGACGATCGCCTCGCCCCAGCCCCAGCTGGTCTCGACGACGATCCGGTCGGACTTGCCCGTCACCGGGTGGACCGAGAACGCCACCCCGGACGCGCGGGCGTGGATCAGCTCGATGACGCCGACGGCGATCGGCATCGCGTGGTGGCTGATGCCTTTGCGCAGTCGGTAGGCGAGCGCGCGGGCGGTGAACAGGGAGCCCCAGCAGTTGCGGACCGCGTCGAGCACCCGCTCGATCCCCGACACCCCGAGGTAGGTGTCGAAGATGCCCGCGAACGACGCGTCGGCGGCGTCCTCGCCGGTGGCCGACGAGCGCACCGCGACCGGCACGTTGACGTCGACGCAGCGCAGGCACAGCTCCTCGTAGGCCTCGGTGAGCCGGGCCGTGAGGTGCTCGCCGACGGGCGTCGCCGTGAACATCGCCCGGATCTCGGCCGACGCCGCCTCGACCTCCGCCTCGGAGGGCGACGGCCCGAGCCGGCCGATCACGGCGTCGATCCGTTCGTCGAGGCCCGACTCGCGGCAGTGCCGGGCGTAGGCGTCGACGGTCACCGCGAAGCCCTGCGGCACCTCCACGCCCGAAGCCAGCAGCTCGGCGAGCCGGCCCATCTTCGAGCCGCCGGCCGCGATGGCCCGCTGCGGGTCGACCTCGTCGATCCAGACGACGGCGTCGCAGCTGTGGCCAGTGGTGGGTGTGACGGTGGTGGGCGTGACGGTGGTGGCCGGGTCCATGGCTGCCTCCGGAGCGGCGGTCACCCGGCGACACCCGCAGGGGTCTCGGCGGTGTCCGGGGTGGTGGTGGCCTTCGTGACGATGGTGACGGTGCCGGTGGTGCCGTCGACCTCGATCTCGTCGCCGTCGGCGATCGACAGCGTCGCGACGCCGACCGCGGTGACCGTCGGGACGCCGTACTCGCGACCGACGATCGCCGCGTGGGACAGCATGCCGCCCCCGTCGCACACGGCGCCAGCGATCTTGCCGAAGGCGGGCGTCCAGTTCGGCGATGTCGACTCGCAGACGAGGATCGAGCCGGGCTCGAGGCGGTGCAGCTCGTCGGACGACTGGAGCACCCGGGCGATGCCGCGCGCCGTGCCCTTGGACGCGGCGACGCCCGACATCACCGTCTGCTTCGCCGCGTCCGGATTCTGCACGGCCTTGATCGCCGAGGGGTTGAGCCCGAAGATCTCGATGAGCACCGGGTCCTCGACGGCCTCGGGGATGGTCCCGAGCACCTTCGGCATCTCGCTGCGCTTCGAGAACCAGTGGTCGAAGTACTGGCGGCGCTCGCCCACCAGGCTCTTGAGCTCGCCCGCGTAGGGGCGCCGGCCGCTCGCGACGTCGACGAGCTCCGGCCAGAACAGGTAGAGCATGTCGTCCTTGTGGTCGGCGTTCTCGCGCCGCGCCAGCTCCTGGCAGCCCCACCGCAGCGGGAGCATGACCTTGAGGTCGATGTAGTAGTTGTGGTCGTCCTGCCACCACGGGAAGTTGGCGGCCTGGTTGGACTGCAGGCCCGCGTCGAAGACCGCCTGCTCCTCCTTGGTGAGGCCGGAACGGGCGTTGTCGATGGCCTCGTCGCGCTCGGCCAGCGCGTTGCGGGCCGCGGCCTCGAAGTCGTGGGCGTCGTCGCGCTTGAGGAACGTCTTGACGAGGCCGAGCGGGATCGTGTTGTCCTCGATCCAGCTCGGCACGCCGACGTCGCACGTCGCCTCGGCGCGCCAGCCGTAGACCTGCAGGAAGTCGTCGAACTCGGTGAGCCACACCGACGCCGCGCCGCCGTGGCGGCCGAGGGCCTCGCGCAGCTGGTGGGGCTCGTTCTCCTCGAAGACCGCCTCGATGCCGACCTGGCGGGCCTTGAGCGCGAGCCGGTAGAGCTCGCGGTCGGTCTCCATGATCTTGGTGTCCTCGCCCTGGAGGAACTTGCCGATCTCGGCGGGGTCGATCCCCATGTCGGCGCAGGCGCCGTAGAACCCGAGGAAGTTGGCCAGCATCGGGTACATGACGCCAAAGTGGATCTCCATCGAGCGCTTGTGGTAGCGCCGGCCCTGGGTGAGCAGGTCGGTGAGGTCGGGCGTGCCGGTGAAGTCGACACCGCGGAAGTACTGCCAGGTGGCCTCGAGCTCGTCGCGGCCGCTCTCCCAGATCGAGCGGTAGTTCTGCAGGAAGTGGGGGAGGTTGGTCGCGATGCGGTTGGCGCGGGCGCCGATCTCGCGGGGGTCGGTCTCGGGCAGGGCGCAGCCGTAGAGGTGGGTGCCGGCGAAGCGCGCGGTGATGCCGCGCCCGGGCGGGAGCGGCAGCGACTCGGCGGCGTGCTGGGTGCCCCAGCAGTAGCCGTCGGAGCTCCACAGGGTCGCGGCGAGCGGGGTCAGGCCGCGCGACCAGTGGAAGTCGAGGAACCAGAAGCCCTGTTCGTCGCCGGGCTTGAAGGGACTGGCCCCGTCGACGATGTACGGCGACTCGAAGTGCTCCGGCTTGTACCCCGGGTACCACTCGCCCGTGGCGAACTCGTCCACCGGCACCACGTTGGCCATCTGGTCCTCCTCGTCGATGAGCGCGAGGTCACCGTTCATCCCCTCGGCGCTGTGATGCAAGCAACACGTTCCACCAGCGCGAACGTTGCCCGCCGCCGAACGGGGGCGTGGGTGGGCCGGCCGGGGGTCCTAGGGTCACGCGTCATGACCGAACCGCTCGCCGTGGTCGTCGGCGCCACCGGCGCCCTGGGCGGGGCGATCGTGCACCGGCTGCGCTCGCGCGGGCTGCCCGTGCTCGCCGTCGCCCGCTCCGCCGAGGCGCTCGCCGCGCTGGCGGCCGACGACGAGGGTGTCGGGGCCTGCGCGGCCGACATCGGCGACGACGGCGCCGGTGAGGTGATCGCCGAGGCGCTGCGCACCCGGGACCTGCCGGTGCGGATGGTCGTCCAGGCCGCCGGCCTGCCCGCCCTCGGCGGGCTGGACGTCGTGGAGCCGGCGGCGCTCGGTGCGGCGGTCGCGCTCAAGGTCGGGGGCCTGCTGCGCCTGGTCCGGGCCGCCGACCCGTGGCTGGGCGACGGCGCGCGGATCGTCGCGCTCGGCGGGCACTACGGCGCCGAGCCGTCCCCGCACGTGCCGGGTGCGGGCGTCACCAACGCCGCCCTGGCCAACCTCGTGCGCCAGCTCGCCGACGCGTACGGGCCGCGCGGGATCACCGCCCACCTCGTCGCCCCCGGGCCCGCCGACACCGACCGCCTGCGCCGCCTCTCGTCCGCGCAGGCCGACGCGCGGGGGATCGACGTCGAGGACGTGCTCGCCGAGCGCCGGGCCGAGTCGCCGCTGGGGGCGATGGTGACCCCGGAGCAGGTCGGCTGGGCCGTCGCGACGCTGCTGGACCCCGAGGCGTCGGCGCTGACCGGCTCGACCCTGGCGCTCGACATGGGCGCCCGGCGGGGCCTCTAGATCCGGTCTTGCCTAGATCCGATCGGCCAGCGCGACCACCGCGCCGACGACCGCCGGCCCGTGCGCGAGGACGGCGTCGTTGTGGTCGGCCCCCGGGACCGCCACCACGTCCCCGGCGGCCGCGGCGGCCACCGCGCGGCTCTGCGCCGGCGGGATCGTGCGGTCGGCCTCGCCGAGCACCACGGTGGTCGGCACCCGGGCGCGCGCGACCATCTCGGTGACCGGGAACCGGTCGGCCAGCAGGGCCCGGACCGGCAGGAACGGGTAGACGAGCTCGCCGATCGAGGGCAGGTCGACGAACGGCGAGCGCAGCACCATGCCGGCGACCGGCGCCCCCGGGGTCTCGGCCGCGAGCCGGGCCACGACGGCCGAGCCCATGCTCTCGCCCAGGTAGAGCAGGCGCTGCGGGGCGACGCCACGGTCGCGCACGAGGTGGTCGCGGGCCGCGCGGGCGTCGGTGGCGAGGCCCTCCTCGCTGGGGCTGCCGGGGTTCCCGCCGAAGCCGCGGTAGTCGAACAGCAGGACGTCGAGACCCTGCTCGGCGAGCGCCGCGGCCAGCGGTGAGCGCGCGGAGCGGTCGCCGGCGTTGCCGTTCGCGACCAGCACCGTCACCTCGCGCCGCTCGCTGCGCGCGGGCACGAACCAGGCCCCGAGGGCCAGCCCGTCGGCGGTCGTCAGGGTGACGTCCTGCGCCGCCGCGAGCGCGGACGCCGCCGGGGCGACCGGTCCGCGCGAGGGCACGTAGACGAGCTCGCGCTGGAACAGCCACAGGCCGGCGACGAGGACCAGCGCGGCCACGAGCAGCACGGCGATCCCGACGCCGATCCCTCTCGTCCCGCCCATGCCTGTTCGTCCTCCGGGTCCGAAATGGTAGGGATTGTCCCCGACAGGGGAGGTGGTGCTCGTGGAGGTCGCGCTCGTCGCCGAGGAGGCCGCGGGGGTCCGCACGCTGCAGCGGATCGCGCGCAGCGACCACCGGCTGCGGATGGTCCTGACCGCGAGTCGTCCCGACGAGGGCGGTGTCGCCGCGGCGGCCGCGGAGCTCGGCGTGCCGACGGTCCCCGCCGACCGCGTCCGCGACCCCGCGCTGGCCGACCAGCTGCGCGACGCCGGCATCGACGTGCTGCTCAACGTGCACTCGCTCCACCTCGTCCGCCCGGAGGTCCTCGCCGCGCCCCGCGTCGGGGCGTTCAACCTCCACCCCGGCCCCCTTCCCGAGGTCGCGGGTCTCAACGCCCCCAGCTGGGCGGTCGCGCGGGGCCACGCCGAGCACGGCGTGACGCTGCACTGGATGGAGGCCGGGATCGACACCGGCGACGTCGTCGACCAGATCCGCTTCCCGGTCACGGCCGACGACACCGCGCTCACCGTCTCGGTGCGCTGCGTCGCCCGCGGCCAGGAGCTCGTCGACCGGCTGCTCGCCCACCTCGACGCCGGCGCCGTCCCCCGGCACCCGCAGGACCTCGCCGCCCGCCGCTACTTCGGCCGCGAGGTCCCGCACGACGGCCGCATCCCCTGGTCGAAGCCCGCCCGCGAGGTCCTCGACTTCGTGCGCGCCTGTGACTACGGCCCCTACCCCTCGCCCTGGGGCATCCCGACCACCCGCCGCCACGACGCCGACCTCGGCGTGGTCCGCCTCGCGGCGACCGGTCGCGCGTGCCCGGGACGCTCGCCCGGCGAGGTCGACGACGACGACGAGGGCCCGGTCGTCGCCACCGCCGACGAGTGGGTGCGCCCCCGCCGCCTCGTGGCCTCCGGCCGGGGCTGCGACCCCGCCACGGTGCTGCGCGCGGGGGACCGGCTCTCCTAGGAGCTCCTAGATCACCTGGAGCCCGAGCGCGCGGCACACGTCGGCCGCCTGCTCGGCGGAGACGATCGCGCCGCGCAGCACCGCGGGCGTCTCCGGGGTGATCTCGCCGAGGTCGGCGCCGCGCAGGTCGGCGCCGTCGAGGCGGGCGTGCGTGAGGTCGGTGCCGCGTAGCGCGCAGTCGGTGAGGACGGCCTCGCGCAGGTCGGCGCCCGAGAGGTCGGCGTCGGAGAGGTCGACGCGCTCGAGGCGCCAGCCGCGCAGGGCGGCGTCGGCGAGGCGCGCGAGGGCGAGCGAGCACCCGTCCACCGAGAACGTGACCGCGAGGCTGCGCATGCCGGTGAGGTCGGCGCCGATCATGCGGCAGTCGCGGAACGCGGTGTCGGTGAGGCGGGCGCCGACGAGGCGGGCGCGCGAGAGGTCGACGCCCGTGAGGACGGCGTCGGTGAGGTCGGCGTCGCCGAGGTCGGCCTGGGCCAGCGAGCCGCCCTCGACCGTCGCGCCGTCGAGCACCGCGCCGCGCAGCCGCGTCCTCGTCAGCGTGCAGCGCTCGAGCGTCGCGGCACCGAGGTCGACCCCGGAGAGGTCGAGCTCGGTGAGCACGCAGCGCCGGAGCACCCACCGGCCCCCGTCGGACAGCGCCTCGCGGACCGCCTCGGGGTCGGCGCCGGAGAGGTCGACGTCGGTGACCTCGGGGCCCTGCCCCAGGGCGGCGAGGAGGTCGGTGCGCACGGGCGCCGAGTCTGCTCCCCCCGCCCGGACGACTCAGCCGGGGATCGGTGCCCCGGAGGGGACGCCGGCGTCGACGTAGGCCCGGTAGAGCTCCTCCCAGCCCGGGGTGCGGACGCCGGGGGCGCCACCGGGCGCGCCGGCGATCGCGGCGTCGAGGGCGTCCAGGCAGAGGTCCCAGCCGGCGGCGTTGCGCGAGGCGGCGTCGCGCTCCTCCATGACGTGGGTGAACGTCAGCCGGGTGCGGCCGTCGCGCAGCGTCTCGACCTCGAACCACAGCTGCTCGTCGTCCCACGAGAACCCGACGCGGTGCGGCGGCTCGTGCACCAGGACCTCGCCGCCCCCGCCGTCGCCGTCGGTCTCGAAGGAGTAGGTGACCGCTGCACCCGGAGCCCACGACGACGCCGCGATGCGCGCGGGGAACCAGTGCACGAGCTCGTCGGGGTCGGTGAGCAGGGCGAACACGCGGTCGGCGGGGTGGTCGTACTCCCGGACGAAGCGCAGGGCGGGGCGTCCGTCGATCTCGAGGTAGCTGCCGGTGGGGCTCACGGGGTGTCCTTCCGTGGGTCGGTCTCCTCGAGTCGCCGGCCGAGGGCGTCGAGGCTGTCGGACCACAGCCGCCGGTAGGGCGCGAGCCAGGCGTCGAGGGCGACGAGCGGGGCGGGGTCGACCTCGTACACCCGCCGCTGGGCCTCGGGTCTCGCGCGCACCAGCCCGGCCTCGCGCAGCACCCGCAGGTGCTTCGACGTGCTGGGCTGGCTGAGCTCGAGCAGGTCGACGAGCTCCCCGACCGCCCGGGGCCGCTCGCGCAGCAGCCCGAGCATGGCCCGGCGGTGCGGGTCGGCGAGCGCCGCCCACGTCCCGGTGTCCGGTGCGGTGGTCACGGGATGAGCATGCCGTACGTGGAATATGCCGCGCAAGGCATATGGAGCGGCGTCCGTCGATCATGTGCAACCGTGGCGTCCCCGCCGACAGTCGGTGATCAACGGGGACTTTCGGCGCCTAGAAGCTGCGAACAGCGCGTTCGCGGCAACCCCGGCGCGGCTCACCACGTCACGTCGAGCGTCTCCAGCCCGCGGAAGAAGTAGCTCGCGATGTAGGTGGGCTCGTAGCCGTCGGCGAGGCGCAGGGTCGGGAGGCGGCGGATCAGCGTCTCGAGGGCGACGCGGATCTCGGCGCGCGCCATCGGGGCGCCCGGGCAGACGTGCAGGCCGCGGCCGAAGGCGAGGTGGTCGCGGACGTTGGCGCGGTCGATGTCGACGACGTCCGGGTCGGGGAACGTCGTCTCGTCGCGGTTCCCCGAGCCGAACAGCAGCAGGACCATCGTGCCGGCCGGCAGGTCGGTGCCGCCGAGGCTCGTGTCCCGGGTCGTGATGCGGAACAGGCCCCGGTGGGGCGCGTCGCGGCGCAGGACCTCCTCGGTGACCTTCGGGATCGCCTTCGCGGGGTCGGCCCGCACGCGGGAGTTCACGTCCGGGTTCTGGAGGATCGCCAGCATCGTCGCGGTGATCGCGTCCCGCGTGGTGTCGAAGCCCGCCACCCGCGCGGCCCCGCGGACCACGTTGATGACGTAGTCGTCGTCGAGGCCGGGGAAGCCGTGGGCGCCGTGCACGAGGTCGGAGATCAGGTCCTCGCGCCGGTGCGCGCGCCGGTCGTCGATGAGGGCCTGCAGATAGACGGTGTAGTCGGCCATCCGGCGGGCCGAGGCGATGCGGTCGTCGAGGGGGGCGAGCAGGTTCCAGAGCATGTTGACGTCGTCGGTCCACTGCTGGATCCGCTCGCCGTCCTCGGCCGGGAAACCGATGATCGCGTTGATCACCGACTGCACGAACGGGACGGCGTAGCCGACGACGAGGTCGGCCCGGCGGCCGTCGAACCCGTCGATCAGCGACTCCGCCGTCGCCCGCATCGTCGGCAGCATCGCGCGCACCCGCGCCCCGGTGAAGCCGGCGTCGAACACCCGCCGGATCGGGTGGTGGGCGGGCTCGTCCTCGTTGACCACGGCGTTGGTCTCCGGGACGTTGCCGGCCTGGAGGACCTCGGTGACCTCGGGCGGGTTCCAGTAGATCTTCGGGACCGCGACCGCCGACGAGTACGTCTCGGGGTCGTCGATGACGGTGGTCAGGTCGGCGTACCGGGTCACCATGTACGCGCCCAGGACCGGGTTGATCATCGGCGGGTGGGCGCGGGCCTCGCGGTAGAACAGGTGCGGGTCCTCCCGGTGCGGGCTGACCATGGGGTTGAAGTCGAGGGTCACGGCGCCGACGCTAGGTGTGGTCCAGGTCACCCGTCGATCCGTGCGCGGTAGGCCGGACGCCGGTTGCGGCAGTGCGCGACGGGGGCTCGCCGAAGGCCGTGCGGTAGGACCGGGCGAAGCGGCCGAGGTGGGTGAAGCCCCAGCGCATGGCCACCTCGGCCACCCCGCCCCGCCCCGCTGCGAGGTCGTCGCGGGCGCGGCGCAGGCGCACGTCCCGCACCAGCGCCATGGGGGAGACGCCGTGGTGGCGGGCCATGCCGTCGCGCAGGCCCCGCGCGCTGACCCCGGCGACCTCCGCGAGCGAGGCGACCGTCCAGGGGTGCTCGGGCCGCTCGACGACGGCGGCCACGGCGCGGCGCACCGACCGCGGTCCGACGGCGCTCGCGGGGGTGGCGAGGGCGTCGCGGTAGGGGTGGTCCACGGTGTGCAGCAGGCCCGCGACGACGGCCTCGACCAGCGGGCGCATGACGCGCGGGTCGGCGGCGAGCCCGCGCGGGTCGGCGGCGAGGTCGGCGAGCGTGCGCACGAGCGACCACCACCGCCGGCCGTCGTCGGACTCGAGGTCGATCGTCGGCGCCAGCGCCACCGCGCCGCGCACCGGACGGTCGAGCAGGGACGTGAGCTGGTCCTCCAGCGCGCCGCGCTGGATCTTCAGCCCGAACAGCCGCCCGCCCTCGGCCCACCCGTGCAGGCGCGCGGTGCCGTCGGGCCGGTAGACCGCCGCGGTCGCCGCGGTGGAGCACACGTCGGCGCGCCCGCTGCGCGTGCGCAGGACGCCGTCCAGGGCGATGTTCACCTCGTAGCCGGTGGCCAGCTCCCCGGTCTCGATCACCACCTCGCCGCCGTAGGACAGCACCCCGGCCGCGACGGGCCCGAGGTCGACGGCCGAGAGCGACATCGAGAACTCGGCGGGGTCGTGGAGCATCGTCAGCCGGTGCGGGAAGTAGATCTCCGCGCACTCCGCCCGCGCGCGGTCCGGATCCGAGGTGCTGACGCGCACGGTGGGCCTACCCGGCCGGGGACCCTGTGGCCGCCGCCCGCGCCGCGATCTCGTCCCGGCGGGCCCCGGACGCCGGCACGCCGCCGATCGCCCAGTCGTCGGGGGGCACCTGGATGATCCTCCCGCGCACCCGGGAGCGCTCCACGCCGAGGACGCCGACGATCAGGTCGGTGACCTCGGCGAGCAGCCGGTGGCGCTGCTCGACCGGCCGGCCCTCCAGCACGATCGCCGTGAAGTACGGCGCCGGCGCCGCGCCGGTGGAGCCGCCGACCGCCCAGTGCTCCCGCGCGTGGAGCGTGAGGTAGGCGCGGACGCGCTCGAGCGGCGACTCCAGCACCTCGGCGTAGCGCCGGCTCAACAGCTCCAGCAGCCGCGCGTGCTCGTCGGGGGCGTGGTCGCCGTCGACGAGGTGGAGCTCGAGCACGGGCACGTCGTCACCCCTGCTCGCGCTCGCGGGCCAGCTCCAGCGCGATGTCGATGATCATGTCCTCCTGGCCGCCGACGAGGCCCAGCTCGCCGCAGCGGCGCAGGATGTCGGGCACCGGGACCTTGTAGCGCTCGCCCGCGTGCTCGGCGTGCAGCAGGAAGCTGGAGTAGACGCCCGCCCAGCCCTGGGTGATGGCGTTGCGGTCCATCTTCGGCCAGCGGTGCAGGTAGGGGCGCACGACGTCCTCGGCGGCGTCGAGCAGCGCGGTGACGTCGACGCCGGTGGAGACGCCCATGCGGTCGAACACGGCGGCGAGCACCTCGGTCGGGGAGTTGCCCGACCCGGCGCCCAGCGCGCACAGCGACCCGTCGATCTCCTTGACGCCCAGTTCGGCGGCGATCACCGAGTTGGCCACGCCCATTGAGAGGTTCTGGTGACCGTGGTAGCCGACCCACGCCTCGTCGCCGACCTCGGCGAGCAGCGCCTCGAACCGCGCGCGGGCCTCGTGCATGAGCAGCGCGCCCGCGGAGTCGGTGACGTACGGGCACTGGCAGCCGGCGTCGACCATGATCCGGGCCTGCTTCGCGAGGTCCTCCGGCGACGTCCGGTGCGCCATCATGAGGAACCCGACGGTCTCCATGCCCAGGTCGCGGGCGACCCCGAAGTGCTGGGGCGACACGTCGGCCTCGGTGCAGTGGGTGGCGACCCGCACGACGTCGGCGCCGGCGTCGCGGGCGCGGCGCAGGTCCTCGACGGTCCCGATGCCGGGCACCAGCAGCACCGCGATCTTCGCCTGCCTCGCCTCCTCGCGGGCGGCGGCGATCAGCTCGAGCTCGTCGGTGTGCGAGAACCCGTAGTTGAAGCTCGAGCCGCCCAGGCCGTCGCCGTGGGTCACCTCGATGACCTCGACGCCCGCGCGGTCGAGCGCGCGGACGGTGTCGCGCACCTGCTCCTCGGTGAACTGGTGCGCCTGCGCGTGGCTGCCGTCGCGCAGGGTGGTGTCGGTGAGGCGGACGTCGTGCCTGATCTCGGGCCTGCTCATGCCACGACCTCCGTCATGTCCGCTGCGACCAGCTCGCCGACCTGTGCCGCGGCGGCGGTCATGATGTCCAGGTTGCCGGCGTACTCCGGCAGGTAGTCGCCGTTGCCCTTGACCTCGAGGAACACCGCCACCCGCCCGCGCCCGCCCCACTTCTCGGTGGGCGGGTCGAACTGCGGCTCGGCGCGCAGCGTGTAGCCGGGGACGTACTGCTGGACCCGGGCGACCATGTCGTGGATCGAGGCCGCGACCGCGTCGTGGTCGGCACCCTCGGGCAGGGAGCAGAACACCGTGTCCCGCATGATCATCGGCGGCTCGACCGGGTTGAGGATGATGATCGCCTTGCCGCGCTCGGCGCCGCCGACCTCCTCGACCGCACCCGCGGTGGTCTGGGTGAACTCGTCGATGTTGGCGCGCGTGCCCGGCCCGGCCGAGCGCGACGCCGCCGACGCCACGATCTCCGCGTAGGCCACGGGCACGACCCGCGAGACCGCGGCGACGATCGGGATGGTCGCCTGCCCGCCGCAGGTGATCATGTTGATGTTCGGGGCGGCGAGGTGCTCGCCCATGTTCACCGCCGGGCACACCATCGGCCCGAGGTGCGCGGGCGTCAGGTCGATCGCCGTGATGCCCGCCTCGGCGTACCGCGGGGCGTTCGCCACGTGCGCCTTCGCCGACGTCGCCTCGAAGACGATCCGGGGCAGCGGGTCCTGGCGCAGCAGCCAGTCGACCCCCTCGGCCGACGCGGCGACGCCCGCCGCGCGCGCCCGCTCCAGCCCGTCGGACTCGACCACCCCGACCATCGCGGTGACCTCGATCCGCGGACTGCGCGCGAGCTTGGCCAGCAGGTCGGTACCGATGTTGCCCGGGCCGACGATCGCGGCCGGGACCTTGGCGGGCGTACTCATGACCGCAGCGTGGCACCGGTCACGCACCCCGGGGAACCGCGGCGTTCCACTCGGTGGGACACGACCGGGCCGGGGACGGCTCAGGGGGTGAGTTGCCGCGCCGCCCGGGACGCGGCCTCGACGACGTCCTGCGCGCAGCGCGCGAGCACCGCCCGGCTGAACAGCGACGACGGGCCGGCGACCGAGAGCCCGCCGACCGGCCGCCCGTCGGCGTCGACCACCGGCGCGGCCACCGAGGTCCGCCCCGCCTGGAAGGTCGACGACACCACGTACCCCGCGCGCCGCGCGGCCCCCAGCTCGTCGTGCAGGGCGCCGCGGTCGGGCGGGGGCAGGCCCTCGTCGCGGCACAGGCGCCCGACGCGCTCGTCGACCTCCGCCGCGGGCAGTCGCGAGAGCGCCGCCTTGCCGCAGCCCCCGCGCCAGGCCGGGGCCCGCAGGCCGACGCGGTTGTCCATGGGCGCGCGGACCGGGCCGGCCTCGCGGTGCAGGTAGACCGTCCAGCCCCCGACGAGCTGGGCGACGTGCACCTCCTGGCCCGCGGCGCGGCGCAGCCCGCCGAGGCCGCCCTCGACGGCGGCGACGAGCCCGGTGCGCTCGATGATCTGCCCCGCCAGCCCGACGAGCAGCGGTCCGAGCCGCCAGCCCCGGCCCGGCACGGTCTCGAGCAGGCCCTCGGCCGCGAGGGTGCTCGCGAGCACGTGGACGGTGCTGCGCGGGATCCCGGTGCGCGCCGCGAGAGCGCGGGTGGAGAGCACGTCGGTGGTCGGCCCGAAGGCGCGCAGCAGGACCGCGGACTTGCTCACCGCCGCCACCGTCACCCGAACGAGTCTGGGCGGTCCCGAACGGCGGTGTCCAGCACCGTTGGACGCCGACCTGGGGGAGGAGGTCCGGCTCTCCCTAGCGTCGCCGCCATGTCCCGTGTGTTCCACGCCACCGCCGGGAGCGGTCGCTCGGCCGCCCGGCGTGCCCCGCGCACGGGGCCTGCGCCCGCGGGGGCACCGACGGCGCCGGGACAGGGGAGCCGCGGCGGCATCGTCGCCGGCTACCTCGCCCCGCATCCGCCGCACCTCGTCTACGCCGAGAACCCGCCGCAGAACGAGCCGCGCTCCACCGGTGGCTGGGAGGTGCTGCGCTGGGGCTACGAGGAGCTGCGCAAGAGGCTGCGCGCCCACCGGCCCGACGTGCTCGTGGTGCACGCGCCGCACTGGATCACCATGGTCGGCCACCACGTCAACTGCGTGCCGAACCCGCGCGGCGTCTCCGTCGAGCCGATCTTCCCGCACCTGTTCCGCTACCACTACGACTTCCGCACCGACGTCGAGCTCGCCGAGGCGATCGTCTCCGAGGGCGAGCGCGCCGGGCTGGTCACGAGCGCGATGCGCGAGGACGGGGTGCGGGTCGACTACGCGACGATCGGGGCGCTGCACCTGGCCAACCCCGACTGGGACATCCCGGTCGTGTCGCTGTCGGCCAACAACAACCCCTACTTCTACTCCGACGCCTCGCTCGCGGAGATGGAGACCCTCGGCGAGGCGACGCGGAAGGCGATCGAGCGCACCGGGCGCCGGGCGGTGCTGCTGGCCTCGAACTCGCTCTCCCACCTGCACTGGGACACCGAGCCGGACCTGCCCGAGGACATGGGCGTCGAACGGCCCTTCACCCACGCCCAGTACGCGGGAGACATGGAGCTGCTGCGGACGATCCGCGAGGGCCCGACCGCGAGGCTCAAGGAGGCCGTGCCCGCGCACATCGAGGCGACCTCGTCGGAGACGAAGGCCGGCAGCCTGACCTGGCTGATGGCGGCGATGGGCTGGCCCGCGATCGCCGGCGACGTGCTGGCCTACGGCACGGTGATCGCGACGGGCAACGCCGTGGTCGAGTGGGTGGCGCCGTGATCCCGGCGGCGCTGGTCCCGACCATGCCCCACCTGCTCGCCGGCGACCCCGCCCCGAGCTGGGCCGAGCTGGCCGCGGCGACCCGGACGGTCGGCGACCGCCTGCGCGCCGCCGGCGTCGACACCGTCCTGCTGCTCTCGACGCAGTGGTTCACCGTGCTCGGCCACCAGGTGCAGTGCGACGACCGGCTGCGCGGCCGGCGCACCGACGAGAACTGGTACGCCCACGACTACGGGCACCTCGACCACGACCTCGCCGTCGACACCGAGCTCGCGCACGCCTGGGCCGACGCCATCGACGCCGCGGGCCTGCAGGCCCGGCGCACGCGCTACGACGGCTTCCCGGTGGACACCGGCACGGTGGTGGCGGCGAAGTTGCTGGACCCTGGCGATCGGGGTCGCTGGGCGATGGTGTCGTGCAACCTCTACGCCGACCCCGCCGCGATGGCGCAGGTGGCGGCGGCCGGGGTGCGGGCGGCGTCCGGGCTCGGCCGGCGCGTCGGCGTCGTCGCCGTCAGCGGGCTGTCGTCCGGGCTGACGCCGCGCTGGATCCGCCCGGCGGAGGACCGCGTCGCGCCCGAGCACGACCGCTGGAACCGCAAGGTCCTCGACGCCATCGCCGCGGGGGACCGCGAAGCGGTGCTGGCGATGCGCGAGGAGTTCGCCGCGGCGGCGCAGGCCGACAGCCAGTTCCGCGCGTTCGCGTTCCTGGACGGCAGCGGCGCGGTGGACCGGCCGGGCGAGGTCCTGGCGTACGGACCGGTCTGGGGCACGGGAGCAGCGGTCGTCTGGTGGGGCGAGCACGCCGACAAGAGGGAGACCTGATGGCACGGGCAGTGGGGTTCATCGAGGCCGAGGGGTTCGTGCCGGTCTTCGACGCGGTCGACGCCATGGTCAAGGCGACCGAGGTGGAGGTCCGCGGGGCGGTGCGCCTCGGCGGCGGGCTCGTCGCGGTGGCCGTCACCGGCGACCTCGCGACGGTCGAGGAGGCCGTGGAGGTCGGCGAGGAGGTCGCCCGGGCGGTGTCCGGGCGGGCCGTGAAGTCGATCGTGTTCGCGAGCCCGTGCGTGCCGGTCCAGGCGCTGGCGGGCGACATGGCGATGGTGGGGAGCTGAGCCGGGGATGGCGGAGAGGGGCATGGGTGCGATCGGCATCCTCGAGACCCGCGGCGTGGTGGCGCTCGCGGCGGGCATCGAGGCGATGATGAAGACCGCCGACGTCGAGACCGTCACGGTCGACCGGGTGAGCAGCGGCTACCTCGCCGCCGCCGTCCGCGGGTCGCTGGCCGCGGTCCGCCAGGCGATCAACGCGGGCTCGGCGGCCGTCGAGCAGTACGGCGAGCTGCGTGCCGCGCAGGTCTACCCGAAGCCGCACGGCGTGTCGGTCGGGCTGCTCGAGAACGGGAGCGCCGACCGACTCACGCGGGCGATCGAAGCGTCGTCATGATCCTCGGCGAGGTCGTGGGCCGGGTGTGGTCCGAGCGCGAGGTCGACGGGCTCGGCGGGATGCGCATGGTGCTGGTGCGCGACCAGGACTCCGGGGCGCGGCGGGTGGCGGTCGACATGCTCGACGCCGGCACCGGGACGACGGTGCTCGTCGCCACCGACGAGGCCGCGGCGGCGGTCACCGGGCGCGCTTGCGTCGACGCGGCCGTCGTCGCGCTGGTCGCCGGGTGGGATGCGCCGTGAGCGGGACCTGGACCCTGGGTCTCGCGGACCCGGCGACCGCCGACGTCGCCGCCGTCGGCGGCAAGGGCGCGGGACTGCACCGGCTGGTGGCCCTCGGCGCGCGGGTGCCGGCCGGGTTCGTCGTCACCACCGACGCCTTCCGGGCCGCCCTCGCCGACGCGGGCGACGTCGAGGCGCCGCTGCGCGACCTCGCCCCCGACGCCCCGATCGACCAGGTGGAGCGGGCGGCGGCGCAGGCGCGGGCGCGCCTGCTGCGCGCGACCACCACCGGGCCGGTGCTCGACGCCGTGCGCGCGGCCTACGACGGGCTCGCCGGGGGCATCGCGCGGGTCGCGGTGCGCTCGTCGGCGGTCGGCGAGGACGCCGCGGGCGCCTCGTTCGCCGGGGAGCACGACACGTTCCTGGAGATCCGGGGCCGCGACGCGCTCGCCGACGCCGTGTGCCGGTGCTGGGCGAGCCTCTACACCGCCCGCGCCGTCTCGTACCGCGAGCACGCGGGGGCGGGGCCGGCCGGCGCGATGGCCGTGGTCGTGCAGGAGATGGTGCCCGCGCGGGCCGCCGGGGTGTTCATGACGCTGAACCCGGCCAACGGCGACCGCTCGACGGTGGTCTGCGAGGCCGTGTGGGGCCTGGGCGAGCCGCTGGTCTCCGGCACGGTGACCCCCGACCGCTTCGTCATCGACAAGATCAGTGGTGAGGTCGTGCGCCGCGAGGTGGCCACCAAGGAGCGCTGCCTGGTCCGCGACCCCGAGCACCCCGGCACCGGCGAGACCGACGTGCCGGCCGAGCGCCGGGACCAGCCGTGCCTCGACGACGCCGAGCTCGCCGAGATCCTCGAACTGGCCCGCCGCGTCGAGCGCGACGCCGGGGTGCCGCAGGACGGGGAGTTCGCGGTCGCCGAGCCCGGCGGCCCGGCCCGCGTCCACCTGCTGCAGACCCGTCCCGAGACCGTCTGGAGCACCCGCGCGCCACGCACGGTGTCGGGCGGCGCTCGGTCGGCGCTCTCGGCGGTGCTCGCCACCCTCACCCGCGGTGCGACCGCGACCAGCCCGACGCCCGAAGGGACGCCCGACCATGCCGGCTGACCGTTTCCCGAGCCCGTTCGAGATCGAGACCCCGCCCGGCGCCGAGGGGTGGGAGTCGATGTACGACTGGTACCACCTGTTCGGCCCGGAGCGTCGCGAGACCGACGAGGGCCGGTTCTGGTTCGCCGACCGCCTGCACCACCCCGACGTGCTGCACCCGTACGACGAGATCCAGTGCGAGTGCTGGTGGCAGGCGCTCGGCGCGTTCAACACCCGGATCTTCGCGATGCCGCCCGCGTTCGGCGTCGACCAGCGGATCGTCAACGGCCGGCTCTACGTCACCCCGGTGCCGGCGCCCGCCGAGGACATCGGGGCCCGTGCCGAGGAGTTCGGGCGCCGCGCCGGGCACTACTACGAGCGCTGGGACGCGATCTACGCGGAGTGGAAGGAGAAGGTGACCGCGAAGCTGGAGGAGATCCGGTCGCTGCGGTTCGACCCGCTGCCCGACCTGGAGCCCGAGCGCACGGTGTTCGACCACGTCGGGCACTCGGCGGGCTTCCGCATGATCCGGGACTTCGACCGGCTCGTGCTGACGATGTACGAGACCTACCAGTACCACTTCGAGCTGCTCAACATCGGCTACGCGGCCTACCTGACGTTCTTCGGGCTGTGCCGCGCGGCGTTCCCCGACATCTCCGACCAGTCGATCTCGCGGATGGTCGGCGGCCTGCGCGTCGAGCTCTACCGGCCCGACGACGAGCTCAAGCGCCTCGCGAAGGAGGCCCAGCGCCTCGGGCTGGTCGAGCGCCTGTCGGGCACCGAGGACGCGGCGACGCTGTTCGCGGCCCTGCGGGCCGACGCGGCGGGCGCCGAGTGGGTCGCCGACTGGGAGCGCACCGCCGACCCGTGGTTCCTCATCAACACCGACCCCGGGCACCCCGGCGGATACCACACCTACCCGACCTGGGCCGACCAGCCGGACATCCCGCTGGCCTCGGTGCGCGAGTACCTGCGGCGCCTGGAGTCCGGCGAGTCGATCGACCGCCCGACCGACGAGGTGCTCGCCGAGCGCGACCGGATCACCGCCGGCTACCGCGAGCTGCTCACCGACGCCGACCGCGCGACGTTCGACGAGACCGTCGCCCTGGCCCGCCAGGTCTTCGCGTTCATCGAGGAGCACGTGCTCTACATCGAGCACTGGATGTGGGCGACGTTCTGGGCGAAGTCCCACGAGCTCTCGCGTGCGCTGGCCGCGATGGGCGAGATCGACGAGCCCGAGGACATGTTCTTCCTGCGCCGCTACGAGGTCGCCGAGGCGATCTACGACTGCGTCGCGGCCTGGTCGGTCGGCTCGCGGCCGCGCGGCGCGGACCACCTGCGCCCGACCATCGCGCGCCGCCGCGAGATCTACACGGCGCTGCGGGCGTGGGAGCCGCCGCCGGCGCTCGGCCCGCCGCCGACCCAGATCGACGAGCCGTTCACGGTGATGCTGTGGGGGATCACGACGGCGTCGGTGGCGGAGTGGCTGCGCGCCGACTCGCAGGACGGCGTGCTGCGGGGCACCGCGGGGTCGCCCGGCGTCGTCGAGGGCCCGGTGCGGGTGGTCACCCACCCCAACGAGCTGCCCGAGGTGCAGCCCGGCGACGTGCTCGTCTGCCCGGCCACGTCGCCGGCGTGGGCGCCGGTGTTCGCCCGCGTCGCGGCCACCGTCTCCGACGTCGGCGGGATCATGAGCCACACCGCGATCGTGTGCCGCGAGTACGGCATGCCCGCGGTGGTCGGGACCGGCAACGCCGTCGCGACGCTGCGGACGGGCCAGCGGGTGCGCGTGGACGGGGACGCCGGGATCGTCACGGTCCTGGAGCCCGCGTGACGTCCTGCGCGCCGCGGCCGGGCGGGCGCCCGGAGCCGGTTCCGCCCGACCCGGTTCGCGCGGGCCGGCGCCGGGCGCTGCGCCGGACCCGGACCGGGAGCGGCACCCTGCTGCTCGACATGGGCGGGGTGGTGATCCCGACGCTGTTCGAGTCGACGGCCGTCCCCGGTTTCCCCGCCGGGCCGACGGGCGTCGACGAGGACTACCGGTCGGTCGAGGCGGGCCGGTCCCAGGAGCGCGACTACTGGGCCCGGCTGGCGCAGCGCCGGCCCGACATCGACATCGGGGCGCTGTGGCGCGACTGCTCGTACGTGCGGGGCGAGGTGCTCGGGCTGATCGAGCGGCTCGCCGGGCGGGTCCGGGTCGTGGCGTTCACCAACGACATGGCGCACTGGTTCGGCGACGACTGGCCGGCGCGGTTCCCGGCGGTCGCCCGCTTCGACGGGGTGCTCGAGGCGGCGAAGCTGGGCGTCCTCAAGCCCGACCCGCAGGCCTTCCGCGTCGCGGCGGACGCGCTGGGCGAGGACCCGCGGCGGTGCCTGTTCGTCGACGACCTCGCCGCGAACCTCGACGGCGCCCGCCGCGCCGGCATGGCCGCCGAGCTGTTCGAGGTGACCGACCCGGCCGGCTCGGTCGCGCGCGTGGCCCGGGCGCTGGGCCTGCCGGCGGAGGAGCCCCGGCGCCGGCGGGTGTGGGCGCCGTGAGCACCTCTCCGGACCATCGCCTCGACGAGCTGGGGCTGACCCTGCCGCCGCTGCGCCGGCCCGCCGGGCACTACCGCGGCTGGACGACGGCCGGCGACGTCCTGCACCTGGCGGGGCAGGGCGCCGACGGGCACACCGGGCGGCTGGGGGCCGACCTCTCGGTGACCGACGGCTACGCCGCGGCGCGGGCCTGCGCGCTGAACCTGCTCGCCCAGGCCCGCGACGCGCTGGGCTCGCTCGACCGCGTCGCCCAGGTCCTCGTCCTGCGCGGCTACGTCGCGTGCACCGACGACTTCGTCGACCAGCCCGGGGTGATCGACGGGGCGTCCGACCTGCTCGCCGCGGTGTTCGGCGAGCGCGGCGAGCACGCCCGGACCGCGATCGGCGTCCGCGCGCTGCCCAAGGGGTTCGCCGTCGAGCTGGACGCGATGCTGCGTGTGCGCTGACCGGGTGCGCTACGGGAGCGACGCCGCGCAGTTCGTCGACGTCCACCGGGGAGCGGGGCCGCCGGTCGTCCTGCTCCACGGCGGGTTCTGGCGGGCCCGGGTGGGGCTCGACCACATCGCGCCGGTGGCCGCCGACCTGCACGCCCGCGGGCACACGGTCGTCAACGTCGAGTACCGCCGCGTCGGGCAGGGGGTGTGGCCGGCGACGCTCGAGGACGTCGAGGCGGCGGTGCGCACGGTCGCCCGGATGACGGACGCGCCGGCGGTCCTCGTCGGCCACTCGGCGGGCGGGCACCTCGCCACCTGGGTGGCGTCACGGCTCCCGGTGCGCGGGGTGGTGTCGCTCGCCGGCGTGCTGACGCTCGCCGACGGCGCGCGCGAGGGGATCGGGAGCGGTGCCGTGCATGACTTCGTCGGCGGGCTGCCCGACGAGGTCCCGGAGCGCTACGCGCTCGCCGACCCGCTCGCCCACCTGCCCCTGGGCGTCCCCGTGCGCGCGGTGCACGCTCCTGACGACGAGCGCGTGCCGTTCGCGATCAGCGCGGCCTACGTCGACGCCGCCCGCGCCGCCGGCGACGACGCGGTCCTCGTCGAGGTGGCGGGCGGCCACTTCACGCTCGTCGACCCCGCGCACGCCACGTGGCCGACCGTGTACGGACAGATCACGGGCCTGCTCGCCTAGGAGAAGGGGCTCTGACCTGGGACGATGTCCCGCGTGGGGGACCTTCTCGAGCGTGCCGCGGAGCTCGGGGTGCTCGCCTCGACGCTGCCCGCGGCGGCCGCCGGGCAGGGCAGCGTCGTGCTCCTCGCGGGTGAGGCGGGCATCGGCAAGACCAGCCTGATCCGCGCGTTCGTCGCGGCGGTGCCGCCCGGCGTCCGGGTCCTCGCCGGGGCCTGCGACGACCTCGTCACGCCCCGCACGCTCGGCGCGATCCGCGACGCCTTCGCCGGCCACTCGCCGCGCCTCGACCGCGTCCTCGCCGAGGGCACGCGCGACGACGTGCTGGTCGGCGTGCTCGCCGAGCTCGTGGACCCTGCTGAAGCGGGCCGGCCGACGGTGCTCGTCGTCGAGGACGTGCACTGGGCCGACGACGCCACCCTCGACGTCCTGCGCTACGTCTCGCGGCGGATCGAGCGGACGTCGGCGGTGCTGGTCGTGTCGTACCGCGACGACGAGGTCGGCCGCGACCACCCCGCCCAGCGCCTGCTCGGCGGGCTGGCGGGGACGCCGGCGCACCGCGTCGTCCTGCCGCGCCTGTCCCAGGCCGCCGTGGCGCGCCTGGCCGGCACCACGTCGGGGTCGCTGTACGCGCTCACCGGCGGCAACCCGTTCTACGTCACCGAGGTCGTCGCCGCGGGCGAGGACGCCGTGCCGCTGACCGTCACCGACGCCGTCATGGCCCGCGTCCAGGGGCTGCCGGCCGCGACGCGGGGCGCGCTCGAGCAGCTCGCGGTCGTCCCCTCGCAGGTCGAGCTGCCGCTGGCGCGGGCGCTGCTGGGCGACCTCACGGTGCTCGCGGAGGCCGAGCGGCGCGGGGTCCTGCACGTGCGCCCGGACGCCGTGGCGTTCCGGCACGAGCTCGCGCGGCGCGCGGTCGAGGACTCGCTGCCGGCGAGCGAGCGCATGCGCGCGCACACCGCGGTCCTCGACGCGCTCCTGGCCCGCGACGACGTCGACCTGCCCCGGGTGCTGCACCACGCCGTCGAGGCCGCCGACGACGAGCGGGTCGTCGCGCTGGCCCCGCGGGCCGCGGCGCGGGCGGCGCGCGACGGCAGCTTCGGCCAGGTCGTCGAGTGCCACCGCCTGCTGCTGGCGCGCGAGCAGCTGGTGCCCGCGGCCGAGGTCGCGGCGGCGCGCCACCAGCTGGCGGACGCGCTGTGGGCGATGGACGAGCCGACCGAGGCGCTCGAGCACGGGCTGGCCGCGGTACGGATCCTCGAGGAGCTCGACGACGTCGCCGGGCTGGGCGTCGCCCTCATCGTGCTCGGGCCGGCGCAGTGGTCGCTGGCGCGGACCGCGGAGGCCAAGGTGAGCCTGGCGCGGGCGGTCGCGCTGCTCGAGTCGGTGCCGGAGACGCCGACCCGCACCCACGCCCTGCTGTGGAACGCGGTGCTGCTGGCCATGGCGGGCGACGGCGACGTCCTCGGCGCCGCCGAGGCGGCCGCGGCCTCCGCCGAGCGCACCGGGGCGCCGGAGCACCTCGGGATGAGCCTGACCTGCCTCGGCCGGGCGCGGGTGATCGGGGGCGATCACGACGCCGGTCTCGCGCTCATGCGCCGGGGCGTCGCCGAGACCCGGGCCGCCGGGGCCCACACGTTCACCCTCATCGCCCACGGCCTGCTCGTGCTCGACCTGTTCGCCCTCGCCCGCTTCGACGAGTGCCGGCGCCACCTCGACGAGGCGATCGCCTACGCCGAGGAGCTCGAGACGTGGTTCCTCGCCACGTCGTGGCAGGCGGTCGGGTACCGCCTGCAGGCGGTGCACGGCGACTGGGACGGCGCGATCGCCGGGCTGCGCGGCATCGTCGGGGTCCGGGGCGAGCCGGAGCGCGGCTCGTTGCGCTACGCGCTCCCGCCGCTGGCCCGCCTGCTCGCGCGCCGGGGTGACGACGACGCCCCGGCCTACCTGGCGTGGACCCGGGACCTCGCCGCGCGCGCCGAGTGCTACGACGTGTGGTGGGCCTCGGGGCTGCTGGAGATCGAGACGGCGTGGCTCGCGGGGCGCCCCGCCGACGCCGACGAGGCGCTCGCGCGGCTCGGGGAGCTGACCGCCCGCCCCGGCCGCGAGCTCGACCGCGGCGAGCTGGCGCGCTGGCGGCAGCGGCTCGGGCGGCCCGTCACGGTGCCGGCGGGCGCCCGCGACGTCCACGCCGCCGGGTTGCGCGGCGACTGGGAGGCCGCGGCCGCCGCGTGGGAGGCCGAGGGCGTGCCGTACGACCAGGCGCTCGAGCTGCTCGACTCCGGCGCGGCCGAGCCGACCCTGCGGGCGCTGCGGATCCTCGACGGGCTGCGCGCGAAGCCCGCGGCGCGGCTGGCCCGGCAGCGGTTGCGCGCGCTGGGCGTCTCGCACATCCCGCGCGGCCCCTACGCCGCGACCCGCGCGAACCCCGCGGGGCTCTCCGACCGGCAGGTCGAGGTGCTGCGCCTGCTCGCCGAGAGCCTGACCAACGCCGAGATCGCGGCCCGCCTCGTCATCTCGGAGAAGACCGCCGACCACCACGTGTCGGCGATCCTGGGCAAGCTCGACGTGCGGAGCCGTCGGGAGGCCGCAGCGGTGGCCCGGACGCTCGGTCTCGCCCCCGAGCGCCGCGGCGCGCCCCGATAGGTGTCGTGACGGTCAGGCGTGGGGGTAGCCGCGCTCGGCGTACTCGAAGCCGCCGAGCTCGAGGCGCTCGTAGCCCGACGCCTGCGGCGAGGCGTAGTAGGCGCGGATCTCGGTGATGCGGCCCTCGTCGTCGAACTCGTACCACTCCGCGCCGCGCAGGATCACCCCGAGCGAGCCCTTGTGGTGGGTCCACTCGCACACGGCCTGCCGGCGCGGCTCGTCGACGACGATCGCGTCGACGGTCCACGACGAGCCGCGCTCGCGGACCGCGGTGGCCCAGCGCTGCGCGATCACCCGCGCGCCGACCCAGGGGCCGTCGTACATGTCCGGCGGGAAGTAGTGCCGGGCGTTCCCGGCGAGGTGGGCGGCCACCGCGTCGGCGTCCCCGGACGTGCAGGCGTCCATGTAGCCCCGCACCGTGGCCTCCAGCTCGGCCGATGTCGTCCCTCTGCCCACCATGGCCTCCTCCACGGGTCGAGCTCCGCTGCGCTGCGTCTCCCGACCTGATCTCCGTGTGCCGGGCGAGGATGCGGATGTCCTGACGATGAGTGCAAGCGTGGCCCCCGGGCCGGAACACCGGTGACCGCGCGAGGATGGGTGCCGTGAGCCAGAGCGGGCGGGTGCGACAGGACGAGGTGTACCGGGCGGGGATCACCGGGCGCCGGCCGGCGGTGCCGACGGCGTTCCCGGCGCTGGAGCGCCGGGCGCGGTGGGCGATGTCGCGGCGGGCCCACGCCTACGTCGCGGGCGGCGCGGGCAGCGAGGAGACGGTGCGCGCCAACCGGGCGGCGTTCGAGCGGCACCGCATCGTGCCGCGGATGCTGCGCGGGGTGGGGGAGCGCGACCCCTCGGTCGAGCTCTTCGGCCGCCGCCACGACCACCCGCTGCTGCTCGCGCCGATCGGCGCGAGCGACCTCGTGCACCGCCGCGCGGACCTCGCCGTCGCCGAGGGCGCGGCGCACGCGGGCGTCTCGATGATCGTGTCCAACCAGGCGGGCTTCCCGATGGAGGAGATCGCGCCGCGGGCGACGGCGGGCTGGTGGTCGCAGCTGTACTGGTCGACCTCCGACGACCTCGTCGACAGCTTCCTGCAGCGTGCCGAGGCGGCCGGGGCCGGCGCGGTGGTCGTCACGCTGGACACCACCACGCTGGGCTGGCGCCCGCGCGACCTCGACCTCGGGCACCTGCCCTTCGCCCGCGGCCTGGGCATCGCGCAGTACACGTCCGACCCGGTGTTCTCCCGCCTGGCGCAGGAGACCGCCGACGGTCCCCGCCGCGCGACGCCGCGGCCCACGCCGGCGGCGGTCCGGACCCTGCTCGAGATCAGCCGCCACCACCCCGGCCGGTTCGTCGACAACCTCCGCTCGCCGCTGCCCCGCGCGGCCGTCGAGACGTTCCTGCGCGTCTACTCGCGTCCCACGCTCTCCTGGGACGACATCGCCACCCTGCGCTCGCGCACCCGCCTGCCCGTGGTGCTCAAGGGCGTCCTGCACCCCGACGACGCCCGGCGCGCCCTGGACCACGGCGTCGACGGGGTGCTGGTCAGCAACCACGGCGGGCGGCAGGTCGACGGGTCGGTGCCGACGCTCGACGCCCTGCCCGGCGTCGTCGAGGCCGTCGACGGGCGCGCCCCGGTGCTGTTCGACTCCGGGATCCGCAGCGGGTCCGACGCCGCCCGCGCGCTGGCGCTCGGCGCCAGCGCGGTGTGCCTCGGACGGCCCTGGGTCTACGGGCTCGCGCTGGCCGGGGCGGCCGGGGTCGCGCAGGTGGTCCGCGACGTCCTCGCCGAGCTGGACCTCACCCTCGCGCTGGCCGGGGCCCGCACGCCCGCCGACGTGGAGCTCGAGCCGTTCGGGAGCGCGGAACCGGCCGTGCGCCCGCGGGGGTGATCACGCCAGGGTGGAGGGCATGACCCGGGTGCTGCTGATCCGCCACGGCGAGACCCACGGCTACTTCGACGACGTCGGGCTCACCGAGCACGGCGAGGACCAAGTCCGCGCGAAGGCCGCGGAGCTGGCGGCGGAGCTGCCGGCGTCGGCGACCGTGGTGCTCCCGCACGCGCCGACGGCCCGGGCGACGGCGACGGCCCGCGGCCTGCGCGAGGGGCTCGCCGGGCGCCGGCCCGACCTGCACCTCGGCGAGCTATACACCGAGGGCCGGTTCGACAGCGTGCAGTTCCTCCACGACGGGGCGGCGCGGGAGTCGTCCGGCGTCGCCGCGCACCGGCTGCGGTTCGAGGAGAACGGCGACGGCGTCCCCGACTGGGTCGCCGCGTACGACCGCTTCGACACCGACTACGGCGCCGGATCGCGTCTCGGTGGGCCGATCGACCGCTGGATGGACCTGGTGAGCCTGCACTTCGAGCCGCCCCAAGTGATCGCCTACCGCGCGTGGGCGGGCATCCGGGTGCTCGACCCGCAGGCGGTCGCCCTCGTCTCGACGCACTCCGCCCTCCTGCGCGGGTTCGCGGCCGCCGCCCTCGGCCACGATCCGGGAGAGGCGCGCAACCTCGAGCACGTCGAGGTCGTGCACGACGGCACCCACGCCACGGTGACGTTCCGCGGGGAGTCCGCCGAGGTCGGCGTCCCCACCGAGCTGCCGCCGTGGCTCGACCCCTCCTACCTCGAGGCGGGGGAGCGGGCGGCACACCGCTGGTGAGGACGTGACGTTTCGGGGTGTCCCGCGCGGCCGATGCTCGTGGGACACCACCGATCACATCCGGGAGCACCCGTCATGTCCCTCGCCGACACCCTCGCCCGCTGGCGCGCCCGCCTGACCGGCGAGAGCGGGCCCGTCGGCCCGTCCACCGCCACGCAGCCCACCGAGTCCGACGCCGGGCACGACCCGCGCACCGCCGCGTCCCGCGCCACCGGCGGCGCGCACCCGGAGAACCGCGGCGACCAGGGCTCGGTCACGGGCACCGGGGAGACCGACGTCTTCGTCGGCCGCGCCGCGGGGCAGGACCCCGGCTACGCGGGGGAGACCGGGGCCGAGGCCCGCCGCGAGGCCGAGCAGCGGGACGCGCGATGACCAGCGGCGCCGGCGTCGTCCAGGTCCACCGCATCGGCGCGGTCGTGGTCGCGCTGGTGATCGCGGCGTTCGGCGTGCTCGGCCTCGTCGGCGGGCTGTCGTTCTTCGACACCGAGGGCGCGCCGGTGCTCGGTCTCTCGACCAACGGCGCCCTCTCGACGATCTCGCTGGTGACCGCCGTGGTGCTCGTCGCCGCGGCGATCCGCGGCGGCCGCCTGGCCTCCACGGTGATGATGGTGGTCGGGACGCTGTTCCTGGTCTCGGCGTTCGTCAACCTCGCGCTGATCGGCACCGCGTACAACCTGCTGGCGTTCCGCCTGCCCAACGTCTTCTTCTCGATCGGCGCCGGGTGCGTGCTGCTGTTCACCGGCGCCTACGGGCGGGCGTCGGCGAAGCTGCCGCCGGACAACCCGTACAAGCGCGAGCGCCGTCCGGACGACCCGGAGGACCACGGCGACGCGGCCGAGGCGCCGCAGGACTCGCACCGCCAGCCGCGTCCGTCGTCGGCGGCGGAGGCGGCGGCCGACGCCGCGATGGCCGAGGCCGAGCGGGCGCTCGCGCAGGGTGCCGCCGACGACGAGCAGCGCCGCCGCCTCGCGGCCGTCGACCACGCCCGCACCCACGAGGAGCGGCGCGCGATCTGGATGCAGGGCGCCTGACCCCGTCCGGTCGGACGGGCACGGATGGCCCGTCCTGATCTGGCCGCGGTCGCGCACGACTGATAGACGTGGACGCATGAGCGCGACCGCGGCTGCTGACCCCACCGTCACCCCGGGCGCCGTCAGGGTCGAGATCGACGGACCCACGGCGGTGCTCACCCTCGACAACCCGAAGCGGCGCAACGCGCTGTCGGTCGCGACGATGACCGAGCTGACCGCGGCGCTGCGCGACGTCTCGGCGCGTGAGGGCGTGCGGGCGATCGTGCTGCGCGCCGAGGGGCCCGCGTTCTCCGCCGGACACGACCTCTCCGAGATGGTCGACCGGACGCTGGAGGAGGAGCGCGAGGTCTTCGCGGTCTGCACCGACCTCATGACCGCGCTGCACGCGGTGCCCCAGCCGGTGATCGCCGCGGTGCAGGGCGTCGCGGTGGCCGCGGGGTGCCAGCTCGTCGCCGCCTGCGACCTGGCGGTGGCCGCGCAGGGCGCGGTGTTCGGCACGCCGGGCGTGAAGATCGGGCTGTTCTGCTCGACCCCGATGGTCGCGGTGACCCGGGCGATCGGGCGCAAGCGCGCGATGCAGCTGCTGCTCACCGGCGAGACGATCGACGCCGCCACCGCCGCCGACTGGGGCCTTGTCAACCAGGTCGTCGCGGCCGACGAGCTCGACGGCGCGGTGCGCGCGCTGGCGGCCAAGGTCGCCGACGCCAGCGCGGTCACCCTGCGCATCGGCAAGGAGGCGTTCTACCGGCAGGTCGACCTGCCCGAGGACGCCGCCTACGAGGAGATGCGCGAGACGATGGCGACCAACGCCATGACCTGCGACGCCCAGGAGGGCATGTCGGCCTTCCTCGCGAAGCGGGCCCCGCAGTGGCAGCACCACGACTGAGTACGTCGCAACGAGGCAAAGGAGCCCCGGCCATGGCCTTCCCCGGCCTGCAGCACGTCGCGATCACCGTCTCCGACATCGGTCGCAGCACCGAGTGGTACACCCGCCTCTTCGGCGCCGACCCGGTGCTCACCGAGGACGAGGAGGGCGGCGAGTTCCACCACGTGGTGTACGCGCTCGACGGTGGCTCCCTCTTCGGGCTGCACACGCACATGGGCCGCGAGGCCAAGGACCGCGCCGACGAGCGCCGCACCGGCCTCGACCACGTGAGCTTCGGCCTGTCGGGCACCGCCGAGCTCGAGCAGTGGCGCGACAAGCTCGACCAGCTCGGCATCCAGCACGGCGGGATCAAGAAGGCGCACTACGGGTCGGGCATCTCGTTCCGCGACCCCGACAACATCGCCCTCGAGTTCTTCATCGCCCCCGGCACCTGAGCGCCGCCCGCACGACACGAACGCGCCGTTCGCTGCGCTGGAAGCAGCGAACGGCGCGTTCGTTCGTTCCGGGGCGGGCGGAGGTGCTCAGGAGGCGGCGATCTCCTCGCGGCGCACGCGGGCCGAGGAGCGCTGCAGCAGGCGGGCGCCGACCACGATCATCGGCGCCACCGACAGGGCCATGCCGGCGAGGATGCCGAAGGGCACGGGCACGACGAAGCCGGCGAACCCGATCACCGGCGCGAGCAGCAGCCACCAGCTGACGACGCCGGCGCGGGCGAGGGCCGCGATCACGAGCGGGATGCCGACGAAGCCGACGAGGCGCCCGCTGACCAGCCACGTCGCCACCCACGGGTCGGCGACGGCGGTGTCGAAGATCGTCGTCGCCTGGTCGAGCGGGACGGTGTTCGCCGCCGCGCCGATGAACCAGTCGTAGGCCAGCAGACCCGAGAGCTGGATCGCCGAGAAGGAGGTGACCACCGCGGCGAGCGGCACCACCACCCGGCCCCGCGGGCCCCGCACGAGCCCGATGATCGCCAGGACGCCGAGCGCGAAGGCCACCCACGAGTAGTGCAGGAGGCCGGCGGACAGGGCCGTGAGCGCCGGGTCGGCCCCGAGGCTCGCGACGTAGTCCCGCGACGCGTCCGACGCCTGGGGTGGTGACGTGGCGATGCCGGCCGTGAACAGGACCGGGAACGCGACCAGGGCGAGGCCGGCGGCGAAGCGCAGGGGTGCCGGGCCCACGGGCTCGGTCGCGGAGCGGGTGGCGATCGTGACGGTGGGGTCGGTCGTGATGCTCATGGTGGCTCCTCGTGTCCAGGTTGCTCTCTGCGAGCGATGACCGGAACCCTAGGAACCCGCCTACGATCACACATCGTGTTCGAAGCTCGATCAACTCCTCCCACGGTCCACCCGGGGTCCTCCCGCAGGAGGACCCCGTGGCGACGGGGGACGCCTAGGCTCCCCGCGATGGGTCCCGTGCCGGGCAGGCTCCTCGCCGGCCTCGTCGCCGGCGGGCTGGTGCTCGCCGGGAGCCTGGTCGAGGCCGCGACCTACCGCGGCGTCGCCCCGCAGGTCCTCGTGCTGCCGATCGCGCTGCTCGTCCTCGGCGCCGCGCTCGCGCCGCTGGCTCCCGCGGTCGGGGTGCTCGCCGCCGCGCTGACGTTCCCCGTCCAGGTGCTCCTCGCCGCGCGGACACCCGGGATCGGCGGCACCGCGCTGATCGCGATGATGGCGCTCGTCGGCTGGGGCGCCCTCCGGATGCGCCCGCGGTGGAGCGCCCCGGGGGCCGTCCTGGCGGCGCTCGGCGGGTCCGGCGGGCTCGTCGCGCACGGCGAGTCGGTGTTCGAGTTCGGCTTCTTCGCGGTGACGATGGGCGGGGCCTGGCTGGTCGGGTGGCTGCTGCGCCGGGAGGGCCGGCGCCGCCGGGAGCTGCGCGAGCTCGCCGCCGCGCTGGCCGCCGAGCGCGAGCGCTCCGGGCGCCTCGCGGTGGTCGAGGAGCGGGCCCGCATCTCCCGCGAGCTCCACGACGCCGTCGCACACACGGTCAGCGTCATGACCCTGCAGGTCGGCGTCCTGCGCCGCCGCCTGCAGGAGACCCCGGAGGGCGACGTGCTGCGCTCGGTCGAGGAGCTGGGCCGGCGCTCGGTCGACGAGCTGCGCCGCGTCGTCGGCGCGCTGCGCGAGGACGCCGACGACGCGGCCGGGCGCGACCCCGCGCCCTCGCTCGCGCGGCTCGACGGCCTGGTCGCCGAGCTGGGCCGGGTCGGGCTCGCGGTGACCGTGCGCCACGACGGGGAGCCGGCGCCGCTGGCGCCCGCGATGGACACCTCGGCCTACCGGATCGTCGCCGAGGCCCTCACCAACGTCCTGCGCCACGCCGGCACCGCGGAGGCCGAGGTCGTGCTGACCCACCGCCGGGAGTCGCTCGCGATCGTCGTGCAGGATCGCGGCACCGGCCCGGGCACCGCCCCCGCCGACGTCCACGGCGGCCACGGCCTGCTCCACATGCGCGAGCGCGCCGCCCTCTTCGGCGGCACCCTGGACGCCGGCCCGCGCGAGGGCGGCGGGTACCGGGTCGAGGCCGTCCTCCCGCTGGCGCCCGCCCCGGTGGTGACGGCGTGAGCGCACCCGCGCCCATCCGCGTCGTCCTCGCCGACGACGAGAACCTCGTGCGCGCGGGGCTCCGGATGCTGCTCGAGGGCGAGCCCGACCTCGTCGTCGCGGGCGAGGCCCCCGACGGGCGCGCCGCGGTGCGCGTCGCGCTCGACGCCCGGGCCGACGTGGTCCTCATGGACGTGCGCATGCCCGGGCTCGACGGCATCGGCGCCGCCCGGGCCCTCGCCGAGGCCGGCTCCGCGGCGCGCGTGCTCGTCCTGACCACGCTCGACGAGGACGAGACGCTCGAGGCGGCGCTGCGCGCGGGTGTCGCGGGGTTCCTGCTCAAGACCGCGCCGCCCGAGCAGATGCTCGACGCCGTGCGGCGGGTGGCGGCGGGTCAGGGCGCGCTGGACCCGTCGGTGGTGCCGCGCGTGGTGGCCGCCGTGGCCCGGGCGCGGCCCCGCCCCGAGCCGCCCCGGGAGCTGGCCGCGCTCACCGCCCGTGAGGCCGAGGTGCTGGCCGAGGTGGCCCGCGGGCTGTCGAACGCCGAGGTCGCGGCCCGGCTGCACCTGGGGGAGACGACGGTGAAGACCCATCTCGGGCGGGTGCTCGACAAGCTCGGCCTGCCCGACCGCCCCCGGCTCATCGCGTTCGCGTGGGAGCACGGGGTGGTCACGGCCGAGCACGGATCGTGATGGTCCTACAAAGCAACTCATCGGGTCGATAGACGTATCCGGTGGTAATCTGCGGCTATGGCTGCACGACGGGACTACTTCGACGGCTGCGGCGCCGCGCACGCGCTCGACCTGGTCGGCGAGCGCTGGGCGCTGCTCGTCGTCCGCGAACTGGTGCTCGGGCCCAAGCGCTTCACCGACCTGCGGGCCGGCCTGCCGCACGCCAGCCCGAACGTGCTCTCCCAGCGGCTGCGCGAGCTCGAGGACGCGGGCGTGCTGCGCCGGCGCCGGCTGCCCCCGCCGGCCGCGTCCGCGGTCTACGAGCTCACCGAGTGGGGTCAGGAGCTCGAGCCGGTGCTCCAGTCGCTCGGGCGCTGGGCCGCCCGCGCGCTGCCGCCGGCCGACAGCATCAAGGTCGACTCCTTCATCCTGTCGCTGCGCACCCTGTTCGTGCCCGAGCGCGCCGCGGACGTCGACGTGACCCTGCAGCTGGTCCTCGACGAGCAGCCCTTCCGCGTGCACCTCGCGCACGGCGAGCTCGACATCGAGCGCGGCGAGGTCGCCGACCCCGACGCCACCGTGCGGTGCTCGCCCACCACGCTGGCGGGCATCGTGCACATGGGCATGCCGGTCGCCGACGCCGAGGCCGGGGGGCTGCTCGACCTGTCGGGCGACCGGGCGGCGCTCACGGCGCTCACCGACAGCGTCCAGATGCCCGAGCCGCTGCCCGCCTGACCGGCGTCACGGCCGGGCGGGCCACTGCGGCACGAGGTCGGTGTGGTCGCGGGTGCGCCGCAGCGGGAAGGCGGGCGGGCGCTTCTCGAGGAACGCGGTGACGCCCTCGGCGGCGTCGGCGTCGCGGCCGAGCTCGAGGACGGCCCGCGAGTCCAGCGCGTGCGCCTCCCACGGCGACGCGGCCGAGAGCATCGACCACATCATCTGCCGGGTGACGGCCACCGACACCGACGAGGTGTTCTCGGCGACCTCGCGGGCCAGCGCGTCGGCGGTGTCGAGCAGGTCCTCGTCGGGCACGACGCGCGACACGAGCCCGCCCTCGAGCGCCTCGCGCGCCCCGAACACGCGCCCGGTCATCGCCCACTCCATGGCCCGCGAGATGCCCACGACCCGCGGCAGGAACCAGCTCGAGGCCGCCTCGGGCACGATCCCGCGGCGCGCGAAGACGAAGCCGAAGCGTGCCGACGCGCCGGCGATGCGCACGTCCATCGGCAGGGTCATCGTGGCCCCGACGCCCACGGCGGGCCCGTTGACCGCCGCGATGACCGGGACGCGCAGGGCGGCCAGGCGCAGCGAGACCACCCCGCCCCGGTCGCGCCCGACGCCGTCGACCTCGCCGTAGCGGGCGGCCTTCGTGTCGGAGGGGTCCCGGCCACGGTCGTCGAACGTGCTGCCGCCCTCGCCCAGGTCGGCACCCGCGCAGAACGCCCGGCCCCGCCCGGTGACCACGAGCACGCGCACCGCGTCGTCGGCGTCGATCGCGTCGCAGGCGGCCACGAGCTCGTCGCACATCCGCCCGGTGAACGCGTTCATCCGCGCCTCCCGGTCGAGCACGACGGTGGCGATCCCGTCGGTCACCGAGTACTCGATCTCCGTGAAGTCCTGCACCCGACCTCCTCGTCGCCGTTGCTCCGCCGCAGCCTCCCGTCGGGTCACCGGAACGGTCAACCCTGACCGGAAACGGCGAGCGCTCAGCCGGGCAACGAGGAGGTCTCGGGCGCCGTGGGGCGTGGACATGACCCGATCGGGGTACAACAGTGAGGAGTCCGGGTCGACGGTGCGGTCGCCCGTTCCCGACCGGCGCTCCGAGCGCCCGAGGAGGGCCCGTGACCACTGCACTGCCGATGTCGAGCGAGTCGAGCGAGTCGGCCGACATGCCCGAGCACCCCGAGCACCCCGAGCACCACGAGCCCGCCGAGGTCGTCGTCGCCGTCCCCGGCGACCCCGCCACCCTGAGCTGCCGACTGCACGCCGTGATCGCCGGCGCGGGGGAGGGCGCGGTGCTGACGGTCGTCGTCGACGCCGGCGACCGGGCCGACGACCCCGACCTCGCCCGCGTGCTCGCCTGCGCCCGCGAGGCCGCCACCGGCCGCGGGCTCGGCTTCGTCGTCCGCTAGCGGCGCACCTGTCGGACCCCCGTGGTTTCCTGGGGGCATGTCGTTCGTCCACGGGCACCCGCGCGAGTCGGGGTGGGTGGTGTCCCACTACCGGCGCCCCCAGCGGGCCGGGGACGACCAGCTCGATCTCGCCCTCCCCGCCCCGCGGGCGGGGGAGGAGGACGAGACCGCGGATCAGGACACCGGCGACGACACCGACGAGGACGCCGACGAGCCCCGCGCCAGCGTCCTGTCCATCCCGCGGCGCACGGCCTCGACGAGGTAGGGCCGCAGGCGCGCGGGGTCGACGATCGCGTGCACCGAGCCCATCTCCTGGGCCCGGGCCACCGAGTGCTTCGTGTCGAACTCGTCGGCGACCTCGCCGAGCTTCTCCGAGCGCACCACCGGGCGGACGTTCGCCAGCTCGCCGCGCAGCTCCGCGACGTCCTCGCCGCGCTCGAGCCGCTCGCTGATCCGGCTCTCGAGCTCGGCGACGCGCGGGTCGGCGGCGGTGCGCTTGGCGACCTCGCCGGAGAACACCACCGCGGCCGCCGGCGCTCCGCCGATCACCGAGGCGTAGGAGCCCTCGACCGCGGCGATCTCCATGTCGTCGTTGAGCGTCCCGGAGAACACGACGAAGGCGCCGCCGTGGTAGCGCGAGACCACGCAGAACACGATCGGCCCGTCGAAGTTGACCACCGCCCGGCCGATCTCCGCGCCGTACTCGAGCTGCAGGCCGCGCAGCGACTCGGGGGAGCCGTCGAAGCCCGACAGGTTGGCCAGGACGACCACCGGCCGGTTGCCGCTCGCGGCGTTGATCGCCCGCGCCGTCTTCTTCGACGAGCGGGGGAACAGCGTCCCGGCGGTCCACTGCGACGGCCCGTCGACCGGTGGCGGGCCGTGGCGGGGCAGCGGCTTGGACTCGATGCCGATGAGCTCGACGGGCTGCCCGCCGAGGTGGGCGTCGAGCACCACCACCGACTCGGCGGCCTGCATGTCGGCCCAGCGCTCGAGGGTCGGGTGGTCGGCGTCGGCGACGCCGCCCATCAGCGAGCGGATGTCGAACGGCTTCTTGCGCTCGGCGTTGACGGCCGGGTCGAAGATCTCGCCGACCACCGAGAACCCGTCGCCGTGGTGGGGCGCGGTGCGCACGTCGCGCTCGATCGGGTCGTCGGTCGGCGCGACCCGGGGGAACCGCTCGCCGGGCACGACGTAGGTGTGCGCGTAGTGCGCGAGCAGCACGTCGACCGCGCCCGAGAGGTCCGGGGCCCAGTACTGCGCCTCGCCGTTCGGGCCCATGATCCGGTCGTAGCCGCCGATGCCGTAGTTGTCCTCGGCCGAGACGCCGCCGGAGTAGTCCAGCGACTGCTTGCCGGTGAGCACCATGGCCGAGTCGGGGGTCATGACGAGCACGCCCCGCGTGTGCATGAGCATCGTGGCCTCGGCGTTCCAGTAGGGCTGGGCGCCGACGTTGATGCCCGTGACGACGACGTTGATCTCGCCGCCGGCCTGGGTGAACTCGATGATCTCCCGCAGCACGCGGGAGATCCAGTCCATGTTCTCCGTGCCGGAGTCCATGGCGATCTTGGCGCCGGCCGAGACCGCGTACCACTCGATCGGCACGCGGTGCTCGCGGGCGAGGTCGATCGCGGCGAGCACCCGGCGGCACTCGGGCTCCGCGATGGCCCCCAGGGCGCGGGTCGGGTCGCCGAGCAGCACGACGCGCGTCAGACCCTCGGGCTGGCGCTGCGTCGGCGTGCTGACCATGCCGAGCACGAAGTTGGCGGTGTTCGACCCGGGCACGCGGTCGACCGGCACCGGCCGCAGGGTCTCGGGGTCGATGTCGTACTCGGTGAACGTGCCCGCCGCGCCGTCCGGGTCGGGGTTGCGCGTGAGCAGCGGGATGAGCTCGTAGGGGTAGAGCGCGCCCCGGCGCGCGGCCTTGATGACCTTCTGGGTGTAGGCGTCGAGCTCGCCCATCGGCCGGGTCGGCGGTGCGGTGACCCGCAGCGTGAGCCCCGCGCCCGGCGGCCGGGACATGCGCAGCAGGAACTCGCCGTCCGGCGTCCGGAACCGCACCATCACCTGCTCGATGCCCAGCGACTCGGTGCGGGGCGCGAGCGTGCGCACGATGCCGTCCAGCTCGGCGAGCGGGACCTCCACCAGCGGCCACACGTAGAGCAGCACCCGGTTCCAGCGCAGCGCGGCGAGGTCGGCGTCGGCGGCGCGCGCCGAGCGCAGGCTGTCCAGCGCCGCGTCGAGCACGGCCTCCACCTGCGGGAGCGCCCGCACCGCGCCGTCGTCCCCGCGCAGGACCGTGAGGTCGCGGACGTCGCCGGTGACGATCAGCCGGCGGTCCTCGGGCACGTTGCGGCCCTGCGCGTGGAACAGGTGTACGTCGGTGGCCGAGGGCAGGCGCGTGAGCTCGAAGTCGCGCAGCCGCCACAGGCCGAGCCGCTCGGCGACCATCGGGTGCAGGCCGCGCAGGGTGCGGTCCTCGACCGGCGCGCCGGCCTCGTCGCGGCGGAACGTGAACCAGCTGGTCGCGGCGCCGCCGTGGTCGCCGTCGTGGACGGTGCCCCGGATGCCGACCGTCACCCGCCCGACCGCGGCCGGGATGGTGCCGATGGAGTCGCGGATGCGCGTCGCGCGCTCCTCGGGCCCGTCGGGGGCCTCCGGGCCGCGCGGGGAGGTGACGTAGAGGTCGACGAGCACCGTGTCGCCGGCCGGGAGCGCCTCGATGAGGCGGTGCAGGTCGGTCGACACCGTGGCCGGCGCGGTGGCGCCGTCGGGCTGGTCGACCGTCGCCACCGTCGCCAGCACGACGTACGAGTGGTCGTCGTGGGTGTAGCGCGCGATGAGCAGCGGGCGGCCGTCGTGCTGCTCGACGCGCACGTCGCCGAGGTCGCGGATGAGCCCGTAGTACCGCCGGGTCATCACCTCGAGCATCGCGGCGTGGTGCCGCTCGGAGAACAGCCCGAGGATCGGCTCGCCGGACGCGACGATCTCGTCGATCTGGCCCGATCGGGTCGCGGGGTCGTCGGAGAGGGCGTCGAGCTCGGCGCGCACCCGCTCCTGGGTCTGCTCGCGCTCGGACTCGATCAGCGGGGCGTCGAAGCAGCGGAACCGCACCTGGCGGGCCAGGTCGCCGATCTGCGGGTGGCGTACCTGGGTGGCCGCGACGAGGTGGTCGAGCACCGTGCGGTAGCCCTCGCCGTCGGCGCGCACCGACTCCGGCGCCCGCAGGCGCGCGCTCAGCAGGGCCGCGACCACCGGCTGGTGGGCCCCGGCGCGGCGGTGGGCCAGGAACATCCGGTAGAGCGCCGGCCCGAGCAGCTCCGGCGCCGCCCCCAGGTCGGGGACCCCGTAGTGCGCGAGCGCGCGCCCGAGCTTGAGCCGGAAGGACTCGGGCAGGACCTCGGCGTCGGCGTCGCGCGAGCGCAGGTAGGCGTAGAAGTACTCCTGCGGGTTGCGCGCCGACTCCTCGTCGACCGCGGTGTCGTCGAGCTCGTCGGGACCGCCCTCGAGGCGGCGGTTGCGCGAGAGCGCCGAGAGGTCCGCGACGATCCGCAGGATGGCGATCTCGTCGCGCAGGAGGTCGGGGTCGTCGGGCGGCAGCTCGCCGCGGGCGCGGTCGAGGGCGTCGAGCAGGGGCTTCGCCTCGCGCTCGTCGACGTCGTAGCCCAGGACGAGCGCGCGCAGGGCGGCGAGCGCGTCGCGGGCCCGGGTGCGGGCGTCGGCCTGCTCGTCCTCGGGCAGCGGCGAGACCAGCGCCGCCAGGCTCACCCGCTCCTCGCCGGAGGACCCGCCCGGGTCGTCGGCGTCGGGCTCGAGGCGGACCAGCCGCGAGCCGCCCTCGACCTGGGTGTTGGCGTCGACCAGCACCTCGGCCACCCGCCCGGACACCGGCGCCCGCAGCGCGGTCTCGAGCTTCATGCTCTCGACGACGGCGACGGTGTCGCCCTCGGCCACCGTGTCGCCGGGGGAGACGGGGATCGAGACGACCATGGCCGGGGCGGGCGCGCGCACGAGGCCGGCCTCGCCGCCGGCGATGCGGTGCACGGCGCCGTCGACCTCGACGAGGTAGTCCGGCCCCTGCGCCACCGACAGGACGCCGAACGTGCGGCCGCCGACGGTCAGGCGGCGCTCGAAGCGCCCGGAGCGCTCGACGACGACGTCCACCCCGGAGCCGTCGCCGTCCCCCTCGAGCACGACGCGGTAGTGCGAAGGGCGCGTGCGGGCCACCCGCAGCCGGTAGGACTCGCCCACGACGCGGACGTCGACCTGGTGCCACACCTCGTGGCCGACCTCGGGGCGCCCCCGCTCGGCGGAGAGGAACAGCCGGCCCTGCTGGCGGAACTCGTGGGCCTCGTGGGCCTCGACGGCGGCGGCGAGCAGGGCGATGTCGACGCGGCGCGGCGGGGTGTAGCCGTCGGCCATCATCGTGTCGAGCCAGGTCGTGTCCGCGGTGCCCTCGGTGACCTCGGGGCGCGAGAGCAGGTCGAGCAGGAACGCCTTGTTGGTGGTGCCGCCCTCGACGACCACGGCGGTCTGGCGGATGGCGCGCGCGAGGCGGGCGCGGGCCTCGTCGCGGGTGCGGCCCCAGGCGATCACCTTGGCGATCATGGAGTCGTACTGCGGCGGGATGACGTCGCCGGTGGCCACGCCGGTGTCCACCCGGATGCCGGGGCCGGCGGGCAGCACGAGGTGGCGGATCGCGCCGGGGGCCGGGGCGAAGCCGCGCTCGGGGTCCTCGGCGGTCAGCCGCGCCTCGATGGCGTGCCCGGAGGCGGGCGGGTGGATCGGGTCGACGTCCCCGAGCACCTCGGCGAGCTCGCCGCCCATCGCCACGTGCAGCTGCAGCTTGACGACGTCGACGCCGGTCACGGCCTCGGTGACCGGGTGCTCGACCTGCAGGCGGGTGTTGACCTCCATGAAGGTCAGCACGTCGCCGCGGGGGTCGTAGAGGAACTCCACGGTGCCGGCGTTGACGTAGCCGGCGGCGCGCGCGAGGTCGGCGGCGCTCCGGCGCAGCAGCCGGTCCTGCTCGGCGTCCAGGGCGGTGGACGCGGACTCCTCGAGCACCTTCTGGTTGCGGCGCTGCACGCTGCAGTCGCGCACCCCGAGCGTCACCACGCCGCCTGCGGCGTCGGCGACCACCTGCACCTCGACGTGGCGCCCGCCGCGCACGGCGCCCTCGAGGAACACCGTGCCGTCGCCGGCGGTCCGTGCGCCCTCGGCCGACGCGCGCGTGAAGGCGTCGTCGAGGTCCTCGGGCCGCGCGACGAAGCGGATCCCGCGCCCGCCGCCGCCCGCGGTCGCCTTGACCATCAGCGGGAAGCCGATCTTCTCGGCGGCCGCCCGGGCGGCGTCGACGTCGGCGACCGGCCCGCCGCTCCACGGAGCCATCGGCACGCCGACGCTCTCCGCGATCCGCTTGGACTCGATCTTGTCGCCGAGCCGCTGCATGGTCTCGGAACCCGGCCCCACGAACGTGATGCCCAGCCGCTCGCACAGCGCGGCGAACTCGGCCCGCTCGGAGACGAAGCCCCAGCCCGGCCACACGGCGTCGGCGCGGGTGGCGACGAGGGCACGCTCGAGCTCGGCCAGGTCGAGGTAGGGCACCGGACCCATGTCGTCGGGGTCGTCGGGCCCGATGAGGACGGCCTCGTCGGCCTCGCGCACCGCCATCGCGTGGCGGTCGACCGCGGTGTGCACCGCGATCGTGCGGATCGGGGGGAGGGCGCCGGAGTGCTCGGCGTTCCACTCCCGGACGGCGTTGATCAAGCGCATCGCGGGCTCGCCACGGTTGACGATCGCCAGGCGCTGGAACGGACGAGGCGGCACGCTCACGGTCGCCGACCCTAACGGCGACGGGCGGGTCTCGCGGAGTCCTCGCGGGGCTCGTCGGGCGAACCCGTCACGGATCCCGGCGGTCGGAGCGGTGCCGGGGGAACGTGAGCAGGCCCGGCACGCGGCCCACGCTCGCCGGCCGGCGGTCACCCGGGGTCTCGTCGCGCAGCTCGCGCAGGAGGTCGGTGACCGGGCGCCCCGAGCCGTGGGTCGCCGGCCGCTCCCGGTCGGTGCGCGTGAGGGCGGCGTAGATCGGCGTGGGCTCCACGGCGCCGACGCTAGGGGCGCGCGTCGTCCGCCGCCGGGACCCGCCCACGATCGTGGGGGGTCGCGCCACCCGCCCGGTGAACGGCCACCAGCCGCACCACCACCCCGACCAGCCCGAGGCCGCCGAGCCCGAGCAGCACGGCCGTGCCCCAGCCGTCGAGGGCGCCCTGGATGAGCACCGCGTGCCCCACCCCGAGGACGACGACGAGCCCCGCGAGGCTCCCGTGCACGAACCGCCAGGTGGGCGCCGACCAGCGCAGCCGGCGCCGCAGCAGGCCGAGCAGCGTCACGGCGGCGAGCAGGATCGTCGCGAAGAGCGCCATCCGCGAGCGCGTCGGGCCGTCGGGCGACATCGCGAAGAGCGCGTCGTCGGGGCTCTCGAGCACCAGGGCCAGCACGTGCACCGCGACGAGGACGCCGATCACCCCGCCGACCCGGACGTGCGCGGGGACCTTCCGTCGCGTCAGCCAGGGCTGCGCCGCGAGCGCGGCGACGGCGACGCAGGCCGCGAGCGTCGACACCACGAGCAGCGGCGAGCCCTCCCCGAGGTGGGGCGCGGTGACGGCCAGGCCGAGCAGGAGCACCCCGCCCAGGACCGCGACCCCGACGACCCACCTCACGAGGCCGGCGCCAGGGTCAGGTCGACGACGGCGAGCTCGTCGTCGGAGCGCAGGACGTGGCGCTGCCACACCGACGCCCAGGGGCTGTCGTCGACGTCGTGGGCCACGTGCACGTTGGGCTCACCGAACTGAGCGACGGCGGGGTCGCTGGCGACGCGGTAGCGCCCGTCGGGGCCGGTCAGCACGGTGGTGCGGTTCTCCCGCTCGCTGCCCAGGGCGGTCTGCAGCCAGACCTGCACCGGCACGCCGGGCAGCACCCGGCACGCGGTGTCGCGCACCGTCCCCGTGATCACCAGCCCGCGTCCCAGGGGCACGTCGCGCGGCGCGTCCTCGCGATAGTTGTTGCGGCCGCCGGGGTTGGTCACCGTCGGGGCGCACGTAGCGCCGGGCACGGGGGCCGGCGCGGCGACGGGGGCGGGGGCGGCGGCGCCCACCTGGCGCGCCCCCGTCCCCGACTCGTCGGAGTTCCACAGCGCGGCGGCGATCATCGCCGCGAGCAGCGCGACCGCGACGACCGCCGCCGGGTGCGGGCGGGTGCGGGTGGGGGGCACGGGGACAGCGTCCCCGATCAGGCCGGGACGCGGGCGAGCACCACCGAGTTGACGACGTCGGTGTGCGGGTGCAGCACGGCGACCGGCTCCAGGCCGCCGAGGCCCTCACCGGCGACGTCGAGGACGGGGTAGAGCAGCCCGCGCAGCGAGTGCGCGCTGCGGGCGAGCACGGTGGCGCCGGGCCGCATCCGCGCGCGGACGTGGGCCAGGGCCGCGGCCTTGTCGTCGGGGGCGAGGCCGACGAGGGCGGCGACGCAGACGAGGTCGTAGCCCGCGAGGTCGCCGAGGGCGAGCACGTCGCCCTCGGCCACGGTCACGTCGTCGCCGAACGTGCGGGCCAGCGCGCCGCCGAGGGCGACGGCCTCCGCGTCGACGTCGACGGCGTCGACCGTGACGCCGTGGCGGGCCAGCAGGAGCGCCGAGAGGGGCAGCGGTCCCGAGCCGACGAACAGGGCGCGCCGCGGTGCGCGCGGTGCGTGGCCGGCGACGGCGTGGTACTCGATGCGGGTGAGGTCGCGGTAGTTCTGCAGGTAGGGGAAGCGCTCGAGCTCCGCGGCGGGGTCGGGCGCGGCGAGCACGCGGCGGGCCCAGGCCCGCTCGAGGGCGTACTCGCCGCGCGCACATCGGGCCCGCAGGTCGGGCAGGCGCCCGGCCAGCTCCCCGTCGGCGAGCACCGCCTCCACCACGTGCGCGGGGCGCGGGGTGACCGCGAGGCCGACGAGCCGGGTGAACAGCGCGTCGGTGCCCGGGCCGGGCTCGAGCGACGGTGCGGCGACCAGGGCGTCGTGCAGGGCGAGGATCTCGGCGAGGAGCGCGGTGTGCCCGGCGGCGCTGCCGCACGCGCGCACGGGGAGGCGGGGGCCGGCGGCGCGCGGGCGTCCGGCGGGGCGGGTGATGGGGCGGTCGAACGGGGTGCTCATCGGCAGTGGTCCTCACCGTGCGGGCGTCGTCGGCCGGGAGCCCATGGAACACGATCTCTTCGGATGGCACGATACGTAAATGTGTACGCAACCGACAACGTCGGGGCGCCGAGCGGCCCCTTCGCGGACCTCCCGGCGCCCGAGCACGTCGACGTCGCGGTCGAGGGGCTGCGGATGCTCGCCGACCCCACGCGGCTGCGGATCCTCTGGCTGCTCTGCGGCGACGAGCTCGACGTCTCCACGCTCGCCGAGCGGCTGGGGGCGACGCGGCCGGCGATCTCGCAGCACCTGGCGAAGCTGCGGCTCGCCGGTCTGGTCACCCAGCGGCGTGCGGGACGTCACGTCCTGTCCCGGGCGCGCGACCACCACGTCGGCGAGCTGCTCGACGTGCTCGTCCACGACGCGGGGCACCGTCGGACGATGACCGCGCACCCGCGGGAGGCCGCACCGTAAGGTCCGGACGCGTGGGCGAGTCTGGGCCGGACGGGCCATTGGGCGAGGTCGTCGCCGCGCTGGCCGCGGGCCGGACCGCCGCGCAGGTCGTCGACGCGCAGGGGCGCCTGGCGTGGGTGTCCGAGCAGATGCAGCTGCTCGCCGGTGTCGCCGAGAGCACCGACCTCGGGCTCGGCCGGCACCTCGACGAGGTGCTCGAGCGGGAGGTCTGGTTCGACCTGCTGACCGCCGAGGCCGCCGAGACCCTGCGCCGCGAGCTGCACCCGCGCCTCGAGGACCCGACGAGCACGCCGCTCTGGGTGCTCTCGCTCGACCTGCGGATCGGCGGGCGGCACCGGGGCGTCGGGATGCTCGGGGTGACGCTGCGCCACCCCGACGGGAGCCCGCTCGGCGCGGTGCTGATCTACGCGCCGCTGCTGCCCGCGCGGGTGCTGGCGCTGGTCAGCGAGGGCGACGAGGCCATGTTCACGCGCATGGCCGACCTCTCGGCGCCCGCCCAGCGCCCGGCGGCGGTGGTCTTCGCGGACATCGACGGGTCGGGGCCGCTGTCCCGCCGGCTGCCGACGCCGGTGTACTTCGAGCTCATCCGCGGCGTCACGACGGCGTTCGACGAGCTGGTGGCGCGCCACGGCGGCATCGTCGGCAAGCACGCGGGCGACGGGGCGAGCGCCTACTTCCTGCGCGACGGCCACGGATCGGACGCGGCGGCGGCCGGTGCCGCCCTGCGCGTGGTGCAGGAGCTGCCGGACGTGGTGGCCGCGGTGGTCGCCGACCTCGCCGAGACCGGCGCCGACGTCCGGGTCGAGGACTGCCGCATGAACGTCGGCGCGCACTGGGGCTCCGACCTGTTCATCGGGCAGATCGTCACCGGCGGGCGGCTCGAGGTCACGGCGCTGGGCGACGAGGTCAACGAGTGCGCGCGCGTCGAGCAGGTCGCCACCGGCGGCCAGCGCCTCGTCACCAAGAACCTCGTCGAGCGCCTCGACGAGGGCGCCGCCGCCGAGCTCGGGCTGCGCCCGCGGGGCCTGACCTACCGGGTGCTCGCCGACCTCACCCGCGACGGCGGCGCGGCCGGCGGGAAGGCGGAGCGGGACGCGGGCTCGCTGGCGGTCCACGATCTCGGTTGAACGGTCTATCTTCTCGGGCATGAGCGCCGACAAGAGTTCCCTGATCAGCGAGGACGAGCGGCAGCGGTTGACCGAGGCGCGCGACCGGATCCGCGAGGAGTTCCTCGTCGCTCGCGAGCACCGCCCGCCGTCGACCGGCAAGGGCATCCACCACACCGCGCTGGTGTGCCGCGACGTGCGCACGACCGTCGAGTGGTACCAGAACGTGGCCGGCTTCCCGGTCACCGTGCTGTTCGAGAACCGCGACCTCGCGGGCTCGACGCACTTCTTCTTCGACGTCGGCAACGGCAACAACCTGGCCTTCTTCGACCTGCCCGGCGTCGACCCCGGCCCCTACGCCGAGGTGCTCGGCGGCCTGCACCACATCGCGATCTCGGTGCCCGGCAGCCAGTGGTACGGGATCAAGCGCCGCCTCGACGAGCGCGGCGCCGAGTACATGGTCGAGTCCGAGGTGTCGATCTACACGCACGACCCGGACGGCGCCCGCGTCGAGTTCATCATGGACCCGCTCGGCGAGATGTACGGCGAGGACACCATGTGACGCACCCCCGTGCGAGCGATGCGGCGTTGCCGGCGTCTGACGCCGGGATCGTCACATCCTCGGTGCGCGACACGCCGTGGGACGGCGCCGTCGCTCAGGCGGGCGGGGAGAGGTCGTGGCGTGCGGCGCTGGCGCCCGCGCGGAAGCGGTTGAGGTGCTCGCCCACCGTGTGCGGGTCGGGTGCGGTCGCCGGGCGCTCCCGCGCCGGGGCCTGGATGCCACCGGGGGCGAGGCGGGCGGCGGGCTGGCGGATCGGCAGCCCGGCGGGCGTCAGCTCCACCGTCGACTCGCGCAGGGCCGAGCGCGCCGCCTCGTGCGCGGTGTCGGCGGGGGAGGACCACGCCGGGGAGCTCTCGGGGGCCGACTCCTCGAGGAACCACGCCGACAGCTCGTCGAAGATCGGCTCGCTCGCGGTCGACCGGCGGTGGGCGCCGGCGTGCTGCTCGGGCTCGGCGTGCTGCGGCGCGCTCGGGACCACGGGCCGGAAGGCGTCACCCGGCTCCCGGGCCGCGGGGACGGGCGGCGGCGGGGGCACGGTCGGTGGCGGGGGCACGGTCGGTGGCGGGGTGATCGCCGGCGGGGGCACCGACGGGACCGGCGCCGATGACCGGAAGGCCGGCGTCGTCGGGTCCCAGCGCGACATCAGCTCGCGCACCTCGCCGTCGGCGTGGCCCGGGACGCGCACGACCAGCACGCCGTAGTGCCGTATGCGGCGCCGGAAGCGCTCGGGCAGCTGGCTGTGGCGCAGCCCGTCGAGCTGATCGAGGTACTCGCCGCCCGCGGGCGTGGTGCCGGAGACGGGCAGCTCGTCGTGCACGAACCGCCAGAGGGCCCGCAGGCGCTCGCGGCCGTCGAGCAGCACGTCGGTCTCGTCGTCGCCCGCGAGGACGATCGCGGGCAGCGGCCAGTCGCGCAGCACGGTGTCGACGAGGAGCTGCTGGCGCCGCTGGTCCCAGCCGCCCGTGGCGTCCCACCCGGTCTCGATCTCGCCGCGCTCGATGCGGGTGAGCAGCACCTCGGCCTCGACGACGGAGTGGCGGAGGTGCATGCGGGATCCCTCCCGGGCGGCGTGGCCCTGCATCGTAGGGGACGCCGGCGCCTCCGGCGCACGTGAGTGATACGGGTCGTCAGGACGACCCGTATCACTCACGTGGCGAAGCCCTCAGCGCCCCCGCCACACCGGGGCGCGCTTCTCGGCGAAGGCGGCGGCGCCCTCGCGGGCGTCGTCGCTGGAGAGCACCGGGCCGAGGATCTCGCCCTGGCGCTGCCACACCTCCGCCGCCGGCCACGACGGTGACTCGACGATCACCTGCTTGCTCGCGCGCACGGCGAGCGGGCCGTTGGCGCCGATCCGGGCCGCGAGCTCCCGGGCGCCCTCGAGCGCTCCGCCGGGCGCGGTCAGGTGGTTGACCAGGCCCCAGCGGTGCGCGTCGGCCGCCGACATCGGGTCGCCGGTGAGGGCGAGCTCCATGGCGACGGTCCGCGGGATGCGCGCGGGCAGCCGCAGCAGCCCGCCGGCGGCCGCGGCGAGGCCGCGCTTGACCTCGGGGATCCCGAAGCTCGCCTCCTCCGAGGCCACCACGAGGTCGCACGAGAGCGCCAGCTCGCAGCCGCCGGCCAGCGCCGGGCCCTCGACGGCCGCGATCAGCGGCTTCGACGGCGGGCGCTGGGTGATGCCGGCGAACCCGCGGTCGCCGATGTGCGGGCGCTCGCCGCGCAGGAACGCCTTGAGGTCCATGCCGGCGCTGAAGAACCCGCCGGCGCCGGTGAGGATGCCGGTGACCAGGGCGTCGTCGCCGTCGAGCTCGTCGAGGGCGTCGGCGATGCCCTGCGCCACGGCGGTGTTCACCGAGTTCCGCGCCTTCGGCCGGTCGATGGTGATGACCAGCGTCGTGCCGTCGCGCTCGGTCCGGAGCACGGTCTCGTCGTCGGTGCTCACCGCCTCGCTCATCGGGGCGCCATCCGGATCGCGCCGTCGAGACGGATCGTCTCGCCGTTGAGCATGGGGTTCTGCAGCATCGCGACCGCCATCTGCCCGTACTCGGCGGGATCGCCGAGGCGGCGCGGGTTGGGCACCGAGTCGCCGAGGGCCTTGCGGACGTCCTCGGAGAGCGTCGCGAACAGCGGGGTGTCGAACAGGCCGGGCGCGATCGTGTTGACGCGGACCAGCTTGGACGCGAGGTCGCGCGCGGCGCACAGGGTCATCGACACGACCCCGCCCTTCGACGCCGCGTACGCCATCTGCCCGATCTGGCCCTCGAACGCCGCCACGGACGCCGTCATGATCATCGCGCCGCGCTCGCCGTTCACGGGCTCGGTGCGCGCGATGGCGGCGCCGCCGAGACGCAGGGCGTTGAAGGAGCCGAACAGGTTGACCCGGACGACCCGCTCGAAGGCCTCCATGTCGCCGGGCTCGCCGTTCTTCTCGACGACGCGGGTGAGGCTGCCGATGCCCGCGCAGTGCACGAGCGCGCGGAACGGGCCGGCCGCCTCGGCCGCGGCGACCGCCTGACCCAGGGCGTCGGCGTCGGTGACGTCGGCGGCCACGAACTCGCCCCCGAGGTCGGCGGCGACCTCCTTGCCGTTCGACGACGGCAGGTCGGCGACGACGACGCGGCCGCCCGCCGCGGTGATCGCCTTCGCGGTGGCCAGCCCGAGGCCGGACGCGCCGCCGGTGACGAGGGCCGAGACGCCCTGCAGATCCATGATCGGTTCCTCCGCGGTCGGGGTGCGATGTGCCCCGCACCGTAACCAGTCAGGGCTGACCGTGTCACCGGGCCCGGCTGCCCGCCCGCGTCCCGGTCACGAGCGCGGCCACGACCGCGACGAGCAGGGTGATCCCGGCGGCCACCCCGACCGCGGCGGCCGGCGCGACCCCGTCGATGAGCACGCCGGCCAGCGGGGCGGCCACGGTGGCCCCGACCATCAGCGCCGAGCCGTGCAGCCCCGTCGCCACGCCGCGTGCGTCGTCGGGCGCCAGGCGGCCCACGGTCTCGGCCGCCGCCGCGAGCGCCGGCGCGCAGAAGGCGCCGGCGGGCACCAGCAGCAGCGTCAGGATCCACCACGGCCCGCCCAGGGCGACCGGGAGCGAGCCGAGCGCGAGCAGTCCGAGCAGCACCGCGGTCGGCGGCGGGCGGCGCGCGGCCCCGTAGATCCAGCCGCCGACCAGCGACGCCGCGCACCAGACGGTGTTGGCGAGCGCGAACCAGGCGGTCTCGTCCCGCGCGGTGAGCATCGCGACCACGGAGAGCTCGGTGGCGGTGAGCATGAGGATCGCGGCGGCCGTGGAGCCCAGCGCCACGAGCATCGGCCCGCGCAGCCAGGTGCGCACCGGTGGCGCCGGGCGCTCGCCGGGCCGGGCGCCCCCGCGGCGGACCGGCGGGTCGAGCCACCCCAGCGCGACCGTGGCCAGCACGAACGCCGCGCCGACGATCCACGTCCCGGTGCCGGGCAGCGTGAGCACCACCAGCGTGCCGAGCGCCGGGCCGACCGCGTAGGCGACCTCGGTGGACATCGCGTCGAGCGCGAACGCCGGGCGCTGGTGCTCGGCGGGCACCGACGCGGCCAGTGACTGGCGCACCACGGCGAACGCGGGCGGGGCGAGCAGCCCGGCACCCAGCGCGGCGGGGACGAGCGCGGTGGTGTCGAGGAACGGCACCAGGCCCCAGAACGCGGCCTGCGCGAGGCCGCACAGCACGAGCACCGGGCGCAGCCCGTGGCGGTCGACCAGCCGGCCCACGAACGGCGCGCCGAGCGCGATGCCCCCGGTGATCGCGCCGCCGACCAGCCCGGCGGCCGCGAACCCCTGGTCGAGCCCGATCGCGACGTGCAGGGTCAGCACGACGCCGGTCGCGGTCACCGGCAGGCGCGCGGCGAACCCGATGACGTAGAGCGGCGCGAGCCCGGGGAGCCCGAGCACCGCCCGGTAGGTGGCGACGCTGCCGCCGACCGCCCCCGTCACGTCTCCATCATCACCCATCCGGGCACCTCGTTTCCCGGACGACGGCCACGGGGCACCTGCGGCGCATGAGCGAGCCGCCCGTCCTCCCCACCGCCACCTACGCCGTCACCGGCGCGACCGGCCACCTCGGACGCCTCGCGGTCGACGCCCTGCTGCGCCGCGGCGTGCCGGCCCGCAACGTGTTCGCGCTCGTGCGCCGCCCGGACAAGGCGGGCGACCTCGCCGACCTCGGCGTCGGTGTCCGCGAGGCCGACTACGACCGCCCCGAGACCCTCGACGCCGCCCTCGAGGGCATCGAGCGGCTCCTGCTCGTGTCGAGCCCGACCGTCGGCAACCGCCTCGAGCAGCACACCACCGTGCTGCGCGCCGCCGACGCCGCCGACGTCGGCTTCGTCGTCTACACGAGCGTGCTGCACGCCGACGAGACCGAGCTGGCGCTCGCGCCCGAGCACGCCGCCACCGAGGACGCCCTGCAGGGCTCGGGGCTGCCCTTCGCCGTGGCCCGCAACGGCTGGTACACCGAGAACTACACCGGCCGCCTCGACGAGTACCTCGCCCGCGGCGAGATCGTCGGTGCCGCGGGCGACGGGCGGGTCTCCGCCGCGACGCGCGCCGACTACGCCGAGGCCGCCGCCTCGCTGCTCACCGGCGACATCGCCGACCAGCAGGGCTACTGGGAGCTCGGCGGCCCCGCGTTCTCGATGGCCGACCTGGCCGCGACGATCACCGAGGTCACCGGCACCGAGGTGACCTACCGGGACCTCCCGCCCGCCGAGTTCACCGACACCCTGCGCGCGGCGGGCGCCGACGAGGACACCGCCCGCTTCGTCACCGCGCTCGAGGAGTCGACGGCCAAGGGCGAGCTGGAGACCGACAGCCCGGCGCTGGAGAACCTCCTGGGCCGCGCGCCGACGTCCCTCGCCGACGCGATCCGCGCTGCCCGGTTGTAGCTTCCGGGTCATGGAGACCTTGCACGGGCGCGAGGAGCTCCTCGCGTCGCTGGGCCGCGAGCTCGGGCCGGGGGAGTGGCTGGAGATCGGCCAGGACCGCATCGACGGGTTCGCCGACGTCACCGGCGACCACCAGTGGATCCACGTCGACCCCGAGCGCGCGGCCACCGGTCCCTTCGGCGCCACCGTCGCCCACGGGTTCCTGACCCTGTCGCTCGTGCCGCTGCTGCTCGACGGGCTGCGCCGCGTCGAGGGCACGCGGATGGGCCTGAACTACGGCCTGGAGCGCGTGCGGTTCCCGTCGGCGGTGCGGTCCGGCACGCGGGTGCGGGCGCGCTCGACGCTGGTCGACGCCATCGACGTCGGCGACGGCGGGCTGCAGCTGGTCACGCGCGTGACGATCGAGGTCGAGGGCTCGGAGAAGCCGGCCTGCGTCGCCGACGTCGTCACCCGCGCCTACTTCTGAGCGGTCGCGCCACCGGGAGTCGGGAATGGCCGAACATCCGGTCGGGTACCCCGGCTCGAGGAGGACGCGTCGGGGCGTCCTCGGCGAGGAGGTGGTCGTCATGGACGCCCCCACACCGATCTGGCGGACGGACGTCGACCCCGGCGGCGCGATCCTGCCCTTCCCTTCGTGGTGGCTCACGGCCACCGACCTCGCGCGGGCGTCGGTCGAGACGGCCGCCTGGCACACCGTGCGGCACGTGCTGCCGCACGGCGGTCGCGGTGACGGACAGCCGGTGCTCGTCATCCCGGGCTTCCTCACCAGCGACATCACGACCGCCGCGCTGCGGGCCCACCTGCGGACCCGGGGCTTCCACACCCACCGCTGGACCCTGGGCCTCAACCACGGCTTCACCGACGCGATCCTCGACGGTCTGATCGACCGCTTCGACGAGCTCCACGCGCGTCACGGGCGCCCGGTGGCGATCGTCGGCTGGAGCCTGGGCGGCCTGATGGCGCGCTGGCTCGCGCAGATCCGCCCGGACGCGGTCGAACGCATCATCTGCCTCGGCTCACCGTGGCGGCCCGAGGCCGAGATCAACAGGGTCTCCGGCGCGTTCCGGGCCGCCGAACGGCACTGGGGCTTCTCCGCCGACACCGACGACGTCGTCGAGCTCATCCGCCGGCCGGTGCCGGTGCGCTCGATCGCGGTCTACTCGCCGTTCGACGGGCTGCTGCACGGCGAGGGCTGCCGTCAGGACGACGGCGACCTCTGCGAGAACGTCGTCGTCCCCGGCAGTCACTGCGGGCTGACCCACAACCCGGCGGCGCTCGTGGCGGTGGCCGACCGGCTCGAGGTACCGCTCGACCGCTGGCGGCCTTTCCGCTGGTCGTCGGCCGTGTCCCACGGGCTGTCGGGCGACGGCCGCGAGGGCGCCGAGGCCCTCCCCGACCCCACATCCGTCCCGGCGACCGTCGCGGCCTGAACCACGCCGGTGGGGGAAACCATCGTTCCCCGTCCTCCGTCGACGCCGGGAGACGGGGATCTCACACCGACGGTCGCCGACGAGGTGTACGACGGTCGGTAGGAGGTGCTCATCAATGGCTGATGTGTCCCGGCTCCCGTGGGCGATCACCGACCACTGGGACTGGCAGGTCCACGCGGCCTGCCGCGGCATGAACTCGGAGCTGTTCTTCCACCCCGACGGGGAGCGCGACCCCCGGCGCAGCCGCCGCGTCGAGGAGGCCGCGCGCATCTGTGCCCGCTGCCCCGTGCGCGAGCCCTGCCGCGACTGGGCCCGGCGGGTGAACGAGCCCTACGGCATCTGGGGCGGGGAGAGCGAACAGGAGCGGCGCGCGCACCTCTCCGGGGAGCGCGCGAGCTGATCCCGCCCCGGCCGTGCCAGGCTGGTGAGCATGGACAAGCCCGCCGTGTGGGCCCGGGGCCGCCTCGCCGACGGTGACGGGCGCGTGGTCTGCGTCGACGTCAACGGCCTCTCGGTCGACTGCACGGTGCCGGCGGAGCACGGCGAGCCCGACGGCGCCACGTCGTACGGGCTGCTCGCCGCCGCGCTCTCGTCGTGCACCGCGATGTCGGTGCGCACGTTCCTGCAGCGCTTCGGCGTAGACGGGTCGGGCGTCGAGGTCGACGTCTCGTTCGAGCCGGGCCCGCCCCCGGTGCTGCACCGGCGGGTGGGGCTCGCGGCCGACCTCGACACCGACCACCGCGCCCAGCTCGCCGCCGTCGTCGACAGCACGCCGGTGACGATCCTGCTGCGCGACGCCCTGGTGATCGTCACGCGGCTGGACGTCACCGCGCCGCACTGATCCTCACGCGCCGCCGTCGAGCAGCGTGTGGAGCCGGACGATCCGGCCGTGCTCGCTCAGGGCGATGTCGGTGCCGGACACGACCGGCGCGCCGTCCGCGGGCCCGAACGCCCAGGTCAGCACGCCGAGGTCCCCGCTGACGCGCACCGGTGCGGTGGCGCGGAAGGCGAAGGCGGGCGGCGCGCCGTCGAGCAGCGCGGCGACCTTCCCGTCGATCGCGTCGCGACCGCGGACGGCGCCCTCGGGGTCCTGGAACAGCACGTCCGCGTCGAAGAGCTCGGCGATCACGGCGCGGCGGCGGTCGCCGTCGCGCTCCCCGAAGACCTCGAGCAGGTTGCGGGTGAGGAGCTGGTCCACGGTCGTCATACCCCGATCCTCCCAGCACCGTGGAATACCGAAGCTGCTTCAACACTTGTAGCTGCTATCAGAACGAGTGATGGGGTGACGAGATGACCGAGCTGTTGCTGGTCCCCGTCGACGACAACGTGGTCTTTCCGGGCATGACCGTGGTGATCCCGGCCGCGGAGGTCGGGCCCGTCGAGGCGGGCGAGCAGGTCCTGCTCGTCCCGCGCCACGAGGGCACGTTCGCCGGTGTCGGCACCGTCGCCGACGTCAGCGAGCGCACGCGCCTCCCGAACGGCGTGACCGCCGTGCAGCTGACCGGTGTCGCGCGCGGCCGGGCGGGATCGGGTCGCACCGACGACGAGGGCCGCCTGCGCGTCGAGGTGACGACCCACCCGGACGCCACCGAGCGCGACGGGCGGGTCCGCGAGCTGGAGACCACGTACCGCGCGGTCGTCGAGGAGGTCCTCGAGCTGCGCGGCGACGACGGCCGCGGTGCCGCGTTCCTGCGCGGCATCGACGAGCCCGGCGCGCTGGCCGACACGGCCGGCTGGGCGCCGGAGATTCCCTACGACGAGAAGGTGTCGCTGCTGGGCACCCTCGACGTCCGCGAGCGCCTGGAGCTGGCCCTGCGCCTGCAGCGCGAGCGCCTCGCGGAGCTCCAGGTGCGCAAGTCGCTGCGCGAGGACGTCGAGTCCGGCGCCGCGAAGCAGCAGCGCGAGTACGTGCTGCGCCGCCAGCTGGAGGCGATCCGCAAGGAGCTCGGCGAGGGCGGCGACGACGCCGGCTCCGGCGACGACTACCGCGCGAAGATCGCCGAGGCCGGGATGCCCGACCACGTGCGCGAGCAGGCCGAGCGCGAGCTCGCCCGCCTCGAGCGCGGCGGGGAGCAGTCCGGCGAGTCGTCGATGATCCGGACCTACCTCGACTGGCTGCTGGCCCTGCCGTGGGCGCAGCGCTCCGAGGAGCAGCTGGACCCGGGCGCGGCGCGCACCGTGCTCGACGCCGACCACACCGGCCTGGAGGACGTGAAGGACCGCATCGTCGAGTACCTGGCCGTCCGCAAGCTGCGCCGCGACCGTCGCCAAGAGTTGGGGCTCAGCGAGGACGACAAGAAGGCAGGGACCATCCTGACGCTGGTCGGGCCTCCGGGCACCGGCAAGACGTCGATCGGCGAGTCCGTCGCCCGCGCGATGGGCCGGGAGTTCGTCCGGATGTCGCTCGGCGGCGTCCGCGACGAGGCCGAGATCCGCGGTCACCGGCGGACCTACGTCGGCGCCCTGCCGGGCCGCCTGGTGCGGGCCCTGCGCGACGCGGGCACGATGAACCCGGTGATCCTGCTCGACGAGGTGGACAAGGTCGGCGCCGACTGGCGCGGCGACCCGTCCGCCGCGCTGCTCGAGGTGCTCGACCCGGCGCAGAACCACGCGTTCCGTGACCACTACCTCGACGTCGAGATCGACCTGTCGCAGGTGGTGTTCCTGGCGACGGCCAACCAGCTCGACACGATCCCGGGTCCGCTGCTCGACCGCATGGAGGTCATCTCCTTCGACGGCTACACCGTCGAGGAGAAGGTCGCGATCGCGCGGGACCACCTGCTCCCGCGCCAGATCCGCGGCGCGGGCCTGACGCCCGACGACGTGAGCGCCGACGAGTCGGCGCTGCGCCTCGTGGTGTCGGAGTACACCCGCGAGTCCGGTGTCCGCCAGCTCGACCGCTCGCTGGGCAAGCTCACGCGCAAGATCGCCACGGAGATCGCCTCCGGCGCGGACCGCGTGGTCGTCGACACCGACGTGGTGCGCCGCCACCTCGGCCGGCAGCGGGTCTTCACCGAGTCCGTCGAGCGGACCGCGGTGCCCGGCGTCGCGACCGGCATGGCCGTGACCGGCGCGGGCGGCGACGTCCTGTTCATCGAGGCCGCCGCCATGACCGGCGACGAGGGGCTGGTCCTCACCGGCCAGCTCGGCGACGTCATGAAGGAGTCGGCCCGGATCGCCCTGTCGTGGGTGCGCTCGCACGCCGCGGAGCTGGGCATCGCGCAGGACGCGTTCACGGGACGGTCGTTCCACGTGCACGTCCCCGCGGGCGCGATCCCGAAGGACGGCCCGTCGGCCGGCGTCACGATGGCCACCGCGCTGGTGTCGCTGCTGACCGGGCGTCCCGTGCGGCACACCGTCGCGATGACCGGTGAGCTGACCCTGCAGGGCCGGGTCCTGCCGATCGGCGGGGTGAAGCAGAAGGTGCTGGCCGCGCACGCGGCGGGCCTGACGCAGATCGTCGTCCCCGAGCGCAACCGCGCCGACCTGGACGACGTCCCGGCCGACGTGGCCGCGCAGCTGGAGTTCCACCCGTCGATGACCATCAACGAGGTCCTCGACGTCGCCCTCGAGCCGGCGACCGACCCGGCGCTCGAGGTGGCCGCCTGACATGTGCTCGCGGGAGCCGGTACCGCCCGAGGTGCGCGCGCTGACGGCACTGCTGGAGCGACGCTGGTCGCTCTCGGTGCTCTACGCCGCGCACCTCGGTGCGGTCCGGTTCTCCGAGTTCGAGCAGGCCCTCGGCCAGGTGCCGCCCGCGACGCTCGCGGCGCGCCTGGCCGATCTCGAGGACGCGGGCCTCATCGAGCGCCGGGTGCTCGAGACCCGACCGCCCCGCACCGAGTACGCGCTGTCCGCGGAGGGCCGCCGGCTCGCCCCGCTGCTCGAGGCGCTCACGGTCTGCAGTCGCGAGCGGCGTCGTCCCTGACCGGCGGTCACGCTGCGCGAAACGGACGGCGAGGACGTCGACCGGACAGCCGAGCAGCGGTAGCGTCCCAGCCCGTTGGGGCGACGTCGCGTGAGCGATCGGTCGCTCCCGGGCACGGATCCGGCCGGCCGCGGACCCTTGGAGGACGGGCGTGGCGCCTCCGCTGCGTGTGGGCACCGAGGTGCAGCGCCTGGGTGTCGTCGTCGCGGTCGCCGCGCTCGTCATCGTCGTCATCAACGTCGGGCGGCTGTCGTACTCCGCCTTCGTCACCCTCCCGGCCGAGGACGAGCTCCGCGTCGGGCTCCTCGCGCTCGAGGACTCCCAGGACGCCGTGATGGGCACCGACTCCCTCCTGCGCGGCTACCTCGCGACCCGCGATCCCTACTTCGTCGCGCAGGCGGCGACGCGGGCGCCGGAGATCGCCGCGGCCGAGGGCGCGATGCTCGCGAACCTGGACCGGCCGAAGGTCTTCCCGCTGGTCCTCGACCTCGTCGCCACGCAGCGGGAGTGGCAGTCCGGCTGGGTCGGCGAGATCCAGTCCGTGGACCCCGGGCGCGTCGACGAGTTCGTCGCGCGGGGCGACGTGCTCATGCGCGACTACCGCGAGGCCAGCACCGCGACCCGGGCCGCCCTCATCGAGCTGATCGAGGCCCAGGACGCCGCGTCGCGCCTGATCCAGCGGTCGGCCATCGTCGTGACCGCCCTCGTGGCGGGGACGGCCCTGGTGGTCGCGCTGCGGGCGCGGCGCCGGCTCCTCGCGCACGTCGTCGCCCCGGTGGACGGCCTCCTGGCGGCGGTGCGCGGCATCGGGGAGGGGCGGCTGACACCGCCGGAGCGGGTGGACGGGTCGGCCGAGCTGGTCGCCCTGCGCGACGGCATCGCGGAGATGACGGTCGCCCTGCGCCGCCAGCACGAGGAGACGGCGGCGCAGGCCGAGCGCCTCCAGGTCCGCACCGACCGGCTGCGCACCATCCTGATCATGACCCGCGAGATCGCGGGCAGCCTCAACACCCGCTACGTCATCGACGCCACGGTGCAGGCCGCCGTCGCCGTCACCGACGGGCGGGTCCTGCTGTGGCTGGTGCTCGACGACGGCACGGCCCTCGAGCTGGCGCACGACTCCGATCGCGGGACGGTGTCGCCGATGGAGCAGGACTGCCCCCTCGCGGTCGGCGTGGTGGGCCGCTCGGCGCGCTACGCCCAGATCTCGCGCGGCGACCCCGCCGCGGGGGAGGACCCGGCGGTGGCGGTGCCGATGGTGGTCGGCGCCCGGGTGATCGGGGTCGTCGAGTGCTGGGACTCGCCCGACGGCGAGGTCGACGGGCAGCGCCTCTCGTCGGTGGAGATGCTGGCGACGCTGGCGGGCTCGGCGATCGAGGCCAGCCGCCTGCACGCGGCCACCGAGCGGCTCTCGGAGTTCGACCCGCTGACCCAGCTCGCCAACCGCCGCCGCCTCGGCGTCGACCTCGAGCGCGCCGTCACCGACGCGAAGCGCTGGTCGACGCCCATGTCGGTGATCATCCTGGATCTCGACCACTTCAAGGAGCTCAACGACCGGTACGGCCACCAGCAGGGCGACGTGGTGCTCCAGGAGGTCGCCGCCGTGCTGCGCGCCGGCGTGCACGACGGCGCGACCCCGTACCGCTGGGGCGGCGAGGAGTTCGCCGTGCTCGTGCCGCGCGGCGGCGCCGACGAGGCCGCGGCGCTGGCCGAGCGCCTGCGCGTGCGCGTCGAGGAGGACTTCCGCCGCGGCGACAAGCAGCTGCTCACGGCGTCGTTCGGCGTCGCGGGCCTGCCCGAGCACGCGGGCGACGGCGAGGCGCTGCTCAGCGAGGCCGACCGGGCGCTGTACTCGGCGAAGAACGCCGGCCGCAACCGCGTCCACCGGGCGGGATGAGGGTGGCGGGCCGGGCGCTGCGGACGTGGGTGCGGGCGGGCCCGGTGACGGCGGCGTACCTCGGGGCGCTCGTGGCGACCCACGTCGTCCTCGCCGCCACGGGCACGGGTCCGGCGGCGCGGGCCTGGAGCAGCACGAACGTCGACAACCTGCGCGACCACCCGCTCGGCGCCCTCGCGACCAGCCCGTTCCACCTCGGCAACAGCGGGGAGATCACCCCGGGGACGGTCGCGATCGTGGGCGTCGGCATCGGTGGGGCGATGTGGTGGCTGGAGGCGCGCCGCGGTGTCGCGACGGCCGCCGCGGCGTTCGCCGGCGGCCACGTGGGGGCGACGGTGCTGACGGTTCCGCTGATCCTCGCGGCGGTCGACGGCGGCGTGTACCCGGCGTCGGTGCTCTCGGCGGTCGACGTCGGCGTCAGCTACGGCGCCCAGGCCGCGGCGGCCGCCGCGACGACGCTGCTGCCGCGGTGGGCGGGGGTGGCGGGCGCGCTCGTCGTCGCGGGCTGGCCGCTGCTCGACGCCGAGTGGTCGCGGGGGTGGCCGGACTTCACGTCGGTGGGGCACCTCGTCGCCGCGGGCATCGGGTTCGGGATGGGGCCGGCGCTGCGGCGAGCGGCACGGTCCGCAGGTCCGGGGCCCTGTTGATCATGCGGGACGTGCCCCTCGCGGTGCCCGGAAACGGCTGGGGGCCGCCGTCTATGCTGCCGCTGGCTGGAACGGGTCTCGCGGTAGGCCGAACAGTCGGCCCCCGTAGCCCAAACGGCAGCAGGCAGCGGACTCAAAATCCGTACAGTGTGGGTTCGAGTCCCACCGGGGGCACCGGTACCGCGCGCGGGACCCGCGCGCTGCGAGGCCAGCGTCACGGTCGGGATCGGCGGCTCCGCCCGGTACCCTCCTGAATCGAAACGGCCTGCTCCGACGGTGCTCCCGACGGGCGGGCCGGCCGTTCCTCCCGCGGTCTCACCGGGGCGGCCCGACGAGGGGCGGCGCACCGAGGCGAGAGACCAGGAGTCGCTCATGAGCCAGTCGGCCGAGACCGTCAGCGAGACCGGGAGCGCTCCGGAGCCCGGCACCCCGGCCGGTCTGCGCGTGGTGGTCGCCGAGGACGAGGCGCTCATCCGCCTCGACCTCGTCGAGATGCTGCGCGAGGAGGGCTACGAGGTCGTCGGCGAGGCCGGCGACGGCGAGCAGGCCGTGCGCCTCGCCCGCGAGCTCCGCCCGGACCTGATCATGATGGACATCAAGATGCCCGGCACCGACGGGCTCGAGGCCGCGCGGACGATCGCGGGGGAGCGGCTGGCGCCCGTCGTCATGCTCACCGCGTTCAGCCAGCGCGAGCTCGTCGAGTCCGCCCGCGACGCCGGGGCGATGGCCTACCTGGTCAAGCCGTTCTCGAAGACCGACGTGGTGCCCGCCATCGAGCTGGCCGCCTCGCGCTACGCCGAGGTCGCCGCGCTCGAGGAAGAGGTCGCCGGGCTCACCGACCGTCTCGAGACCCGCAAGGCCGTCGAGCGCGCCAAGGGCCTGCTCATGGCCAAGAAGAAGATGTCGGAGCCCGACGCGTTCCGCTGGATCCAGCGCACGGCGATGGACCGCCGGACGACGATGCGCGCCGTCGCCGACGCCGTCGTCGAGACCTTCGGCTGACACTACGCAGCGTGCATCGCCTGATCGGGTGACGGCGCTCACCCGCGGGCGCGCACCGGCGTTGACCTGGACAGACGCCTCCCTACCGTCCCCTGCGCGGACCTCACTCGGCCGTGACCTACCGTGGGCGCTCGACCACGCACGGGAGCACGGCGGGCAGGGGGCGAGGCGAGTGGGCGCGCGACGGCGTCGGGTCGGGATGCTCGGGGCGGTCGCGGCGGCGTTCGCCCTGGTGCTCGGCGGCTGCGGGGGAGCGGGCGGGTCGTCGGGCGACGGCGGCGACTGCGACACCGGCCGCGGCACGCTCGTCATCGGCCTCGTGGCCCCGCTCTCCGGGGAGCTCGCGTCGGTCGGGCTCGGGATGAAGAACTCCGCGGACCTGGCCGTCACGCAGGCCAACGCCCGCTGCGCCGTCCCCGGCTACCACCTCGCGGTGCAGAGCCAGGACGACCGGGCCGACCCGGCGACCGGGGCCGCCGCGGCCGCCACGCTCGCCCGGGATCCCTCGCTGATCGGCGTGCTCGGGCCGTTCAACTCGTCGGTGGCGCAGACGGTGCAGCCCGTCCTGAGCGACGCGGGGATCGTCCAGATCTCGCCCGGCAGCACCGCGACGTCGCTGACCCGCGGGGCCAACGCCGTCACCGCTCCGCTGCGGCAGTACCAGACGTTCTTCCGCACCGTGGCCACCAACGGCGTGCAGGGCCCCGCCGCCGCGAGCTACCTGACGCGCAGCGAGAACAAGCGCCGCGTCGCCGTCGTCTCCGACGGCAAGACCTACGGCGAGGGCATCGCCGAGGAGTTCGCCAAGCAGCTCGCGACCGAGGGCGGGCAGGTCGTCGCCCGCGTGACCGCGGCGCCGGGGGCGGGACGGGACGCCGTCGTCTCGCGCGTCGCCGCGGCCCGGCCCGACGCGGTCTTCTATGGCGGCGAGTACCCCGAGGGCGGGCCGCTGTCGGCGGCGCTCGCCGCGGGCGGGGTCTCCGCGCCGGTCGTCGGCGGTGACGGCATCGTCAACCCGGGCTACGTCGCCGCCGGCGGGCGCGAGGGCGACCTCGGGACGTCGATCGGGCCGCCGCCCGAGACGCTGCCGGCGGCACGGGACTTCGTCGAGGCCTACCGGCAGGCGGGCTACCCCGACGACATCGGCTCGTACGGGGCGTCGACGTTCGACGCGACCAACGTCCTCGTCGACTCGACCGTTCGCGCGCTCGGTGAGGACGGCGAGTGGACCCCGGCGCGGCGTCCGGACGTCGTCCGATCGGTCCAGGGGTACGACGGCGACGGCATCACCGGCCCGCTGTCGTTCGACCGCTTCGGCGACGTGATCACCGACGCCGTCACCGTGTACCGCGTCCAGGGCGGGCGCTGGTCGGTCGTGGGCCCGGCCGACTGACCGGTTCCGGATCTCCCGAGGTCATCGACCGGATCTCCGTCGAGATCGGACGTCACGGTGCGAACACGACGGCGTAGCCGCTTGCGCGATGCGTCGCACACGCCTATACCTTCCACACCCGACCGGGCGAGCGATCACGCGGACCCGACGTGGATCCCTGACGGCAGGTGACGGAGGTGGACGTGATCCGACGACGGCTCGCAGCCGCGGGTGCGCTCGTGGCTGCGGTGGCGCTGGTCCTCAGCGGCTGCGCCAACCAGGGGGGTGGGCAGCAGCAGGGCGGCGGCCCCCAGGCGGGCGCGCCGAGCCAGCCCACCGATGCGGTGCTCCCGGCCGGAGACGGGCAGGGGCGCTGCGCTCCGGGCACGTCGATCGCCTACGCGGGCACCATCGCCGGGCAGAACGCCGCGCTCGGCATCGCGATCGTCAACGCGGTGCAGCTGGCGGTCGACCAGCACAACGCGGCGAACCCGAACTGCCAGGTCACCCTGGTGCGCGCGGACACCGGCGGCACGCCGGACACCGCCGTCGGCCCGGTCACCGCGGTGATCAACAACCCGCAGGTCCTCGGCATCGTCGGCCTGCCGTTCTCCGGCGAGTCGCGGGCGGTCGGCCCGGCCCTCAACGCCGCCGGCCTCGTGAACATCACCCCGTCGGCCACCAACCCGGCGCTGAGCACCAACGGGTGGACGAACTTCTTCCGGGGCCTCGGCAACGACGCGGTCCAGGGCCCGGCGATCGCCCGCTACATCCAGCAGCGGCTCAACGCCCAGAACGTCTGCATCATCAAGGACGACTCCGACTACGGCATCGGGCTCGCCCAGCAAGTGACCCAGGCGCTCGGCCCGGCAGCCACCTGCCAGGCGGACGTCCGCACCAACCAGCGCGAGTTCTCCGCGGTCATCGGGCAGGTCCAGCAGGCCAACCCGCAGGCGATCTTCTACTCGGGCTACTACCAGGAGGCCTCGCCGCTGGTCCAGCAGCTGCGGGACGCCGGTGTGCAGACCCCGTTCATCGGTCCGGACGGCGTGAAGGACGAGCAGTTCGTCGTCAACGCGGCCGGTGCCGCCGACGGGGCCCTGCTGTCCTGCCCGTGCGTGCCGCAGGAGGGCTTCACCGACTTCACGAACGCCTACCGGCAGGCCTTCGGCGTCCCGCCGCAGACCTACTCGGCCGAGGGCTACGACGCCACGACGATCCTGCTCCAGGGCATCGACCGTGGCGCGGCCGACCGGGCGGCGCTGCTGAACTTCGTGCGCAGCTACAACGGCCAGGGCCTCACCAAGCGGTTCCAGTGGAGCCCGACCGGTGAGCTCACCCAGACCCCGGTCTACATGTACCGGGTGCAGGGCAACCAGATCGTCACCGACAGCCAGATCTGATCGATCCCGCCGGCCGCGTCCGCTCCGCATCGTCGCGGAGGGGCGCGGCCGGCGGCCGTCGGTGACCCGGGCGCCACCGCCTGGCACCATCCCGCGACACCCCACGAATCCCCTGCGCCCCTGCGGGCGCCCGACGCCCCGGGGAGCGCGTCATCTCCTCCTTCGCGGTACTCGCACACGCGGCACCGTTGGCCGCGAGCACCGAGCCCTGGATCAACTTCGACGTCGGTCTGCTGATCGACCGGTTCTGGGCCAACACGATCAACGGTCTGGCCTACGGCAGCATCTACGCGCTGGTGGCGCTGGGGTACACGCTGGTCTACGGCGTGCTCCAGCTGATCAACTTCGCGCACTCCGAGATCTTCATCCTCGGGGTGTTCGGGGTGTACCTGACGTTCCTCGCGCTCGGCTTCGAGCCCGGCGCGATCCCCGACCTGCCGCTCGGGTTCATCATCGTCGACCTCGTCCTCGCCGGGCTGGTCGGCATGGCCGTCTCGGGCCTCGCCGCGGTCCTGCTCGAACGCACGGCCTACCGGCCACTGCGACGGCGCAACGCGCCCCGGCTGGCGTTCCTCATCACCGCGATCGGCGCCTCGTTCGTGCTCCAGCAGGTGATCCGGATCTGGCGGGGCTCGAACCCCGAAGGCACGATCCGGCTGCTCCCGCCGTCCCCGGCGTTCACGATCTTCGGGGCGCCGGTGACGAACCTGCAGATCATCATCTTCCTGGCCTCGCTGGCGATGTTCTTCGTCGCGGACACCTTCGTGAACCGCAGCCGCCTCGGCCGCGGCATCCGCGCGGTGGCGCAGGACCCGAACACCGCGACGCTGATGGGCGTCAACCGGGAGCGGGTCATCACGATCACGTTCCTGGTCGGCGGGGTGCTCGCCGGCGCCGCCGGGCTCTTCTACCTCATGACCATCCCGCAGGGCGCGGTCTACAACGGCGGCTTCCTGCTGGGTATCAAGGCGTTCACCGCCGCGGTCCTGGGCGGGATCGGCAACCTGCGCGGTGCGCTGCTCGGCGGCCTGATCCTGGGCGTGGCCGAGAACTACGGACAGAGCCTCTTCGGCGGCGACTGGCGTGACATCGTGGCCTTCGTGCTGCTGGTGGTCGTGCTGATGTTCCGGCCGACCGGCATCCTGGGCGAGTCGTTGGCGAGGTCGCGGGCATGACGGACACGAAGCCTGCCGGAGCTGGACCATCGATGAGGGAACGGATGTCGCAGATCTCGACGTTCTGGAACGCGCGCAGCCGCTTCCAGCAGTGGGGTCTGCTGATCCCCGTCGTGGTGTTCCTGCTGTGGCTGCCGGTGCTCAACCCGCCGATCATCACCACCGAGCCGGCCACCGACTTCCCGATCGCGCTGTTCAACGCGGCCGTGCTCGCGCTGATCGCCATCGGGCTCAACGTGGTGATCGGGCAGGCGGGCCTGCTCGACCTCGGGTACGTGGGCTTCTTCGCGATCGGCGCCTACACCACGGCGCTGCTCTCGAGCCCGGACTCGCTCCTCGGGGTGCGCTACCCGTGGCTGGTGATCGTCCCGATCGCCATGCTGGTCACGATGATCTCCGGGGTCATCCTGGGGACGCCGACGCTGCGGCTGCGCGGCGACTACCTCGCGATCGTGACGCTGGGCTTCGGCGAGATCGTGCGGCTGCTCGCGGACAACATCGACCCGCTGCGCGGCAACCGCGGCTTCCAGAACATCGCGCGCCCGGAGGCCAGCTACCCCGACGGGTCGCCGGTGTTCACGCAGACCGACGTGCTCGGGTTCTACTGGCTGGCGGTCTGTCTGATCGTCATCGTGCTGATGCTGATGGGGAACCTGGAACGGTCGCGGGTGGGCCGGGCCTGGATCGCGGTGCGCGAGGACGAGGACGCCGCCGAGCTGACCGGCGTCCCGACCTACCGGTTCAAGATCTGGGCGTTCGCCATCGGTGCCGCGGTCGGCGGGCTGTCGGGCTCGCTGTTCGCCGCGCAGGTCGGCTACGTCAACAACCAGCGCTTCGACGTCGCGACGTCGATCCTCTACCTGGCGGCGGTCGTGCTCGGGGGCGCGGGCAACAAGGTCGGGGTCATCGTGGGCGCGTTCCTGGTGTCCTACATCCCGGACCGCTTCCAGTTCGAGCCGCAGTACCGCTTCCTGGTGTTCGGTGTCGCCCTGATGGTCCTCATGGCGTTCCGGCCCCAGGGCCTGCTCGGGATGCGCCAGCACCTGCTGGCCTACGGGCGCGAGGCGTACCAGAAGCTCTTCGGCGCGCGGACCGGTGTGCGCCCGAGCGGGATGACACCCTCGACGCGGGCGGAGGGCGATCTCCCGGAGACCACACCGGACGACCACGCCGGGACGTCACCGCGAGGGGGTGGCGAATGACCACCGGGGAGCCGACGCGGGAGGGCCTGCTCACCGACCTCGAGCACATGGACGCCGCGGAGCGCGCCGAGCACGACGCCGCGGTGTCGGGCTCCGTCGCCCCGGACCGTGAGATCGGTGTCGCCATGGGCGAGACCCTGCTCGCGGTGGACGGGCTGACGGTCCGCTTCGGCGGCCTGACCGCGCTCGACGACGTGACGTTCGACGTCAAGCGCGGCGAGATCCTGGGCCTGATCGGGCCCAACGGCGCGGGCAAGACCACCTGCTTCAACATCATGACCGGGGTCTACCGGCCGTCCGAGGGCGACATCCGCCTCGAGGGCCGGTCGCTCGCGACGATGAAGCGCTACCGGATCATCCAGACCGGCATCGCGCGCACGTTCCAGAACATCCGGCTCTTCGGGGCGATGACCGCCCTGGAGAACGTCGTCGTCGGCACCGACGCACGGCACCGGACGTCGATCCCGGGCGCGCTGCTGCGCCTCCCGCGCCACCGCCGCGAGGAGCGCGAGGGCGTCGAGAAGGCGATGGCGCTGCTGGAGTTCGTCGGGATCGCGCACCGCGCGGCGGACAAGGCGACGGCGCTGCCCTACGGCGACCAGCGGCGTCTCGAGATCGCGCGCGCCCTGGCCACCGAGCCGAAGGTGCTCTGCCTCGACGAGCCGGCGGCCGGGTTCTCGGCGACCGAGAAGGACGCGCTCTCCGAGCTGATCCTCAAGATTCGCGACGACGGGTACACCGTGGTCATCGTCGAGCACGACATGCGCGTCGTCCTCGGCGTCACCGACCGCCTCGTGGTGCTCGACTTCGGTCGCAAGATCGCCGACGGACTGCCCGACGACGTCCGCCGGGACCCGGCGGTCATCTCGGCCTACCTCGGTGGGGCCGTCGACGCCGACGGCACCCCGAGCACCGGGGCCACCACCAGCACGGGGGAGGAGTCGTCGTGAGCCTGCTCGAGCTCGACGACGTCAACGTCGCCTACGGCCGCATCCAGGCGCTGCGGGGGATCACCCTGCGCGTCGAGGAGGGCCAGATCGTCGCCCTCATCGGCGCCAACGGGGCCGGCAAGACCACGACGATGAAGGCGATCTCGGGGATCCTGGGGCTGCAGTCGGGCGCGATGCGCTTCGACGGCGAGGACCTCACGAGGATCCGGGCCGACCTGCGCGTGGTCCGCGGCATCTGCCAGGTGCCCGAGGGCCGCGGCATCTTCCCGGGCATGACGGTGGCCGAGAACGTCGACATGGGCGCGTTCGTGCGCAAGGACCGCCGCAGCCCGGAGTTCGCGGCCGACCTCGAGCGCGTCTACGAGCTGTTCCCCCGGCTCGCGGAACGCCGTTCGCAGACCGGCGGCACGCTGTCGGGCGGCGAGCAGCAGATGCTCGCGATCGGCCGCGCGCTCATGGCCCGCCCGCGGCTGCTGCTGCTCGACGAGCCGTCGATGGGTCTCGCCCCGCAGTTCATCGCCCAGATCTTCCGGGTGATCGAGGAGATCAACTCCCAGGGCACGACCGTGCTGCTCGTGGAGCAGAACGCCACCCAGGCCCTGGGGCTCGCGCACGAGGCCTACGTCCTCGAGACCGGCGAGGTGACCCGCTCCGGCACCGGCGCCGAGCTCCTCGCCGACCCGACGATCCAGGACGCCTACCTCGGCGTGAGCTAGGTGGCCGGGGTGGGGTGGGGTGGTTGCAGCGAACGTGGCGTTCGCTGCTTCTAAGCGGACGAAGTCCCCGTTGATCACCGGCGCGGGGTGTCGTGCGCGGCGGCGACCGGCACGTTCCGCGTGATCATCGGGCTCGCGGGCCTGCGGGACGTGCCGCTCGCCCGGCCCGCGGTGATCAGGAGCGCGCCATCCACCCGGCTCGGGGTCCGGACGTGGACGCCGCGCTCCTGATCTCGACACCGACCCGGCCGGCCGACAACTCAGCCCGCCGACCCCGGCGGGCGGTCGCGGTAGACGCAGGTGAGCTTGGCGGTGCAGACGCGCCGGTCCTCGTCGTCGGTGATCACGATCTCGAAGGTGCCGATCGTGCGGCCGACCGACAGGGGCGTGCAGACGCCGGTGACCGTCCCGCCCAGCGCCGAGCGGTGGTGGGTGCAGTTGAGCTCGAGCCCCACGGGCAGGCGTTCGGGCCAGCCGTGCATCGCCGCGGCGGTCGAGCCGAGGGTCTCGGCGAGGACGCCGTTGGCGCCGCCGTGCAGCAGGCCGAAGGGCTGGCGGTTGCCGGCGACGGGCATGGTGCCGACGACCCGGTCCCGGGTCCACTCGGTGATCTCGATGCCCATCCGCGCAGCGAGCTGCTCGTCGGGGTACTGCACCTCGATCTCGGGGACCGCGGCGGACTCGGGGGCCGACTCACGAGCGGAGGATCTGGTCATTCCCGCAGGGTAGGGCGGCGCCCGCGTCGCGGCCGCCCGGGCCGCCCGGGTGTGTCGGGGGTCGCGCCTAGACTCGCGCCGTGGCTCCGACCAGCACCGCTCCGTCAGCCAGCGGCCAGCCCGAGACCGTCCCGGACGCCCCGGCGGGCGGGCGGGGGCGCCTGCTCCTGCTCGACGGGCACTCGTTGGCCTACCGCGCGTTCTTCGCGCTGCCGACGGAGAACTTCAACACCACGACGGGGCAGACCACCAACGCGGTCTACGGCTTCACGTCGATGCTGATCAACCTGCTGCGCGACGAGGAGCCGACCCACCTCGCGGTGGCGTTCGACGTCTCGCGCCAGACGTTCCGGGCCGAGACCTACGCGGCCTACAAGGCCAATCGCAGCTCGACGCCCGACGAGTTCCGCGGGCAGATCGACCTCATCAAGGACGTGCTGGCCACGCTCGCGATCCCGGTGCTGGCGGTCGAGGGCTACGAGGCCGACGACCTCATCGCCACGCTCACCACCCAGGCGGTCGCCCGGGGCATGACGGTGTCGATCTGCACGGGCGACCGCGACGCGTTCCAGCTGGTGTCCGACGACGTCACCGTGCTCTACCCGCGCAAGGGCGTGTCCGATCTCGTGCGCTACACGCCCGAGCAGGTCATGGAGCGCTACACGCTGACGCCCGCCCAGTACCCCGACTTCGCGGCGCTGCGGGGCGACCCGAGCGACAACCTGCCGAGCATCCCGGGCGTGGGGGAGAAGACGGCGCAGAAGTGGATCCGCGAGTTCGGCTCGCTCGACGCGCTGGTCGACCGCGTGGACGAGGTGCGCGGCAAGGCCGGCGACGCGCTGCGCGAGCACCTGTCGTCGGTGGTGCTCAACCGCCAGCTCACCGAGCTGGTCCGCGACGTCGAGGGCATCGGCATGGGCCCCGACGACCTCGTGGTCCGCCAGTGGGACCGCGACGCGGTGCACCAGCTGTTCGACCAGCTCGAGTTCCGGGTGCTGCGCGAGCGGCTGTTCTCCACGCTCACCGCCGCCGAGCCCGAGGCCGAGGAGGGCTTCGAGGTCCGCGGGTCGGCGCTCGAGACCGGCGCGGTGGCCGACTGGCTCACCGACCACGCCCGCGACGGCAGCCGGGTCGGCCTCGCGTTCCGCGGGCAGTGGGCGCACGGCTCGGGCGACCTCGAGGGCATCGCCCTCGCGGCCGCCGACGGCGAGTCGGCCTACCTCGACGTGCACGCGATGGACGAGGCCGACGAGAAGGCGCTGGCGACGTGGCTCGCCGACGTCGACGTGCCGAAGGCCGGCCACGAGATCAAGGGCCCGATCCACGCCGTGCGGGCCCGCGGCTGGACGCTGGACGGGGTCACCAGCGACACCGCCCTCGCGGCCTACCTCGCCCGTCCCGGCGAGCGCAGCTTCGACCTCGCCGACCTCGCGCTGCGCTACCTGCGCCGCGAGCTGCGCGTGGAGGAGACCGGCGGCAGCGAGCAGCTCACCCTCGACGGCGGCGAGGAGGAGGCCGACACCGCGCTCGCGCAGGCCGAGATGCTGCGCGCCCGCGCGGTCATCGACCTCGCCGACAAGCTCGACGCCGACCTCGCCGAGCTCGGGGGCACCGCGCTGCTCACCGAGCTCGAGCTGCCGCTGCTCGCGGTGCTGGCCGACCTCGAGGCCGCCGGCGTCGCGGTCGACGTGAGCGCCCTGCACGACCTCGAGTCGCAGTTCGGCGCGCGGGTGCAGGCGGCGGCGCAGTCCGCGTACGACGTCATCGGCAAGGAGATCAACCTCGGGTCGCCGAAGCAGCTGCAGGTCGTGCTGTTCGACGAGCTCGAGATGCCGAAGACCAAGCGCACCAAGACCGGCTACACCACCGACGCCGACGCGCTGCAGACGCTCAACGAGTCGAACCCGCACCCCTTCCTGGAGCACCTGCTGGAGCACCGCGACGCGACGCGGCTGCGGGTCACGGTCAAGGGCCTGCTCGACGCGCTGTCCGACGACGGGCGCATCCACACCACGTTCAACCAGACCATCGCGCGCACCGGGCGTCTGAGCTCCACCGAGCCCAACCTGCAGAACATCCCGGTGCGCACCGCCGAGGGCCGGCGCATCCGCGACACGTTCGTCGTCGGCTCCGACTCCGCCGACGGCGCGTTCTCCGACCTCATGACCGTCGACTACTCGCAGATCGAGATGCGCATCATGGCGCACCTCTCGCGCGACGAGGCGCTCATCGAGGCCTTCCAGTCCGGCTACGACTTCCACTCCGCGACGGCCGCGCGGGTGTTCGGGGTCGCCGAGGACGAGGTCGACCCGGCGCAGCGCGCCAAGATCAAGGCGATGAACTACGGCCTGGCGTACGGCCTGTCCGCGTACGGCCTCTCCGCCCAGCTCCGGATCTCCACCGACGAGGCCAAGGAGCTGATGGAGGAGTACTTCGCGCGGTTCGGCGGCGTGCGCGACTACCTGCGCCAGGTGGTCATCCAGGCCGGCAAGGACGGCTACACCAGCTCGATCCTCGGGCGGCGGCGGTACCTGCCCGACCTCACCAGCGACAACCGCCAGCGCCGCGAGATGGCCGAGCGGATGGCGCTCAACGCCCCGATCCAGGGCAGCGCCGCCGACATCATCAAGGTCGCGATGCTCGGGGTGCACCAGGCGCTGCGCGCCGAGGGCTTCCGCTCGCGGATCCTCCTGCAGGTGCACGACGAGCTCGTGCTCGAGGTCGCGGCCGACGAGAAGGACGCGGTCACCGAGCTGGTCCGCCGCGAGATGGGGGCGGCGTTCGAGCTCGACGTGCCCCTGGAGGTGTCGGTGGGCTTCGGGAAGTCCTGGGACGAGGCCGCGCACTAGCGAGCGCGGTCACCGTGACTGGTACGCGACGGTACCAACCGCTACGGTGGTACGCGTGAGTACCGAGCATCTCGACGTGGTCATCGTCGGCGCGGGCCTGTCCGGGGTCGGGACCGCCTGCCACCTCGAGCGCGACCTGCCGGGCACCCGCTACGCGGTGCTCGAGGCGCGGGAGGATCTCGGCGGCACGTGGAGCCTCTTCCGCTACCCGGGCATCCGCTCGGACTCCGACATGCACACCCTCGGCTACCGCTTCCGGCCGTGGAGCAGCGCGACGGCGCTCGCCGACGGACCGTCGATCCTGGAGTACGTCCGCGAGACCGCGCAGGAGTTCGGCGTCGACGAGAAGATCCGCTACGGGCACCGCGTCACGCGCGCGTCCTGGGACTCCGACGCCCAGCGCTGGACCCTCGAGATCCCGGGCCGGACGCCGCTGACCTGCTCGTTCCTGCTCATGTGCTCGGGCTACTACCGCTACGACCAGGGCTACACGCCCGATCTGCCGGGCATCGAGCGCTTCGGCGGCACCGTCGTGCACCCGCAGCTCTGGGACCCCGAGCTCGACTACGCCGGGAAGCGCGTCGTGGTGATCGGCTCCGGCGCGACGGCCGTGACGCTCGTGCCGGCGATGACGCAGGGCGACGGCGCCGCCGCCCACGTCACCCAGCTCCAGCGCTCGCCGAGCTACGTGCTCTCGATCGGGCGCACCGACGCGGTCGCCGAGGTCCTCTCGCGATGGCTGCCGAAGGCGGTCGCCGACCCGCTGACGCGCGCGAAGAACATCGCCCAGATCATCACGCTGTACCAGGTCAGCCAGCGTTTCCCGCGGTTCGTCCGCGGCCTGCTGCGCAAGGCGACCCAGGCCGCGCTGCCCGCGGGCTACGACGTCGACACGCACTTCAACCCGCGCTACGACCCGTGGGACCAGCGGATGTGCATGGTCCCCGACGGCGACCTGTTCCGGGCGATCCGCCGCGGCGACGCGGAGATCGTCACCGACACCATCGAGACGTTCACCGAGACCGGCATCCGGCTCGCGTCCGGACGCGAGCTCGAGGCGGACGTCGTCGTCACGGCCACCGGCCTGAACCTCCAGATGTTCGGCGGCGCCGAGCTCGTCGTCGACGGCGAGGCGCTGCACCTGCCCGACACCATGGCCTACAAGGGCATGATGCTCTCCGGCGTGCCCAACCTCGTCTACATGATCGGCTACACGAACGCGTCCTGGACGCTCAAGGTCGACCTCGTGGCCGAGTACGTCGTGCGGTTCCTGCGCCACCTGCGGAGGAGCGGCCTCGGGGTCGCGGTGCCCGAGCGCGACCCGTCGGTCGAGGAGGCCCCGTTCCTCGACTTCGGTGCCGGCTATGTGCAGCGCTCCATCGACGAGCTGCCCAAGCAGGGCACGCGCGCGCCCTGGCGCCTGGCGATGAACTACGCCGTCGACGCCGTGTCGCTGCGGCGCAGCCGGGTCGACGACGAGGCGATGCGGTTCGTGCCGGTGGCCACGCCCGCCCCCGCGGCCGTGCGTGCTGCCGGCTGACGGGCGCGCCAGGGTCAGGCCTGCAGGGCGTCCAGGAGCTCGGAGAGCGCGTCGAGGCGGTGGGCACTGACGACGGCGTCGCAGTGCGGCCACGCGGCCGCGATGCCACGGGCGCGGGGAGCGAAGCCGGGGCGCGCCGTCCGCGGGTTCGCCCAGACGATCCGGTGGGCCACCCGACGGAGGCGGGCCATCTCGCGGCCGAGGACCTCGGGATCCCCGGTGTCCCAGCCGTCGGAGACCACCAGCACCACCGCACCCCGCGCCGTGCCCCGGCGACCCCAGTGGCGGGAGAACTCCGCGATCGAGGCGCCGATGCGGCTGCCGCTGGACCAGTCCGGGGCGTGGGCAGCGGCCCGGGCGAGCGCCGTGGCGGGCTGCCCGCCCCGGGCGAGGACCGGGGTCAGCCGGGTGAGGCGCGTCGCGAAGGTGAACACCTCGGCCCGCCCCGAGACCCGGGCGCACCAGAGCAGCTGCAGCAGCGCGCGGGCGTAGGGCTCCATCGACCCCGAGATGTCGCAGAGCACGACGAGGCGCCGGGGCCGGGTGCGGCGGGTCCGGCGGGCGAGGACGACGGGCTGGCCGCCGGTGCGACGGGCCCGGCGCAGCGTCGCGCGCAGGTCCACCGACGTCCCGTCGGCCGCGGGCCGGTACCGCCGCGACGGGCGCCGTGGGGTGGCCACCCGGAACCGCCGCATCGCGTCCGAGAGCGTGCGGAGCTCCGCCGGGGTCAGCTCCGCGAAGTCCCGCCCGCCCAGGCGCTCGGCGGCGCTCGCGGCCACCGCGATCTGTCGGTCGGCGCCCTCGACGTCACCCCCGATGGAGCGATCGGCCGTCACCGACGCCGTCGCCCCCACCGGCGCGGCCCGCGGCGTCGCGCCGGCAGTCACGGGCGGGGGAGCGTGCTGGTCACCGCGGCTCTCCGCAGGGTCGGTGAGGTCGGGGGACACCGACCGGAACACCGCACGGAACACCGCGTCGAAGGCCGGCAGGGTCCCGGGCTCGATCACCAGCGTCACCCGGGCGACCCAGTAGAGCTCGCTCACCCGCCTCGGCCGGACCGCCACGACGCCGGCGGCGAACCGCGTGGCCGCCTCGACGTCGACCGCCATCCCCGCCCGCCGCAGCGCCGCGGTGAACCGCGCCGCGAAGGTCGCGAGGTCAGCGTCCACCGACCACCGCCTCGAGGCCCGCGTCGAGGACGGTCTCGCGGTCCTCGTCGTACTTGAGCACCGCGCCGAGCGTGCGACCGGCCGACCCGGCGTCGAGCGTGGTGACCCCGAGGGCGTGCAGCGCGTGCGCCCAGTCGATCGCCTCGGCGACCCCGGGGGGCTTGAGCAGCGGCGGCTCGCGGAGCCGGCCCAGTGCACGGGCGACCTGATCGGCGAGGGCGTCGCCGACCTCGGGCACGCGCGACCGCACGATCGCCTCCACGGCGGCCGTGTCCGGGTGGGGGATCGTGTGGTGCAGGCAGCGCCGCTTGAGCGCGTCGTGGAGGTCGCGCGTGCGGTTGGAGGTCAGCACGACGACGGGCCGGTGCACCGCGTGCCGGGTCCCGAGCTCCGGGATGGTCACCGATCCCTCGGCGAGCAGCTCCAGCAGGTGGGCCTCGAACTCGTCGTCGGCCCGGTCGACCTCGTCGATCAGCAGCACCGCCGGCCGCGGGCCGGGGTGGGTCACGGCGGCGAGCAGCGGGCGCGCGAGCAGGTAGGCCTCGCCGAACAGGTCGTCGTCGGCGAGCGCCTCGCCCCGGCTCTCCGCCAGCCGGATCGCGAGCAGCTGGCGCGGGTGGTTCCACTCGTAGAGCGCCTCGGCGGCCGTGAGCCCCTCGTAGCACTGGAGCCGGAACATCCGCGTGTCCAGGACCTCGGCCAGGGCGAGCGCGGCGCGGGTCTTCCCCACACCGGGCTCGCCCTCGAGCAGGAGCGGCTGGCGCAGCGCGACCGCCAGGAACAGCGCGGTGGCCAGGCCGTCGTCGGCGAGGTATCCGGTCGCGCCGAGCTCGGCGCGCAGGGTCCCGACGTCGGCCGGGATCACGAGCGCCCCGCCGGGGTCCCGGGGGTGGACGCGGCGAGGACGAACCGGGCGGGGTCGTCGACGAACGCCTGCCGGCACCCCGACCCGCAGAACCACCACGTCACCCCGTCGACGATCGTGCTGGGGTCGGCGGCGGCGCCGGCCACGGTCATCCCGCACACCGGGTCGACGGCCGGACCGATGGGACCCGAGCCCTCCCCGGGGAGGCCCCCGGGTGACGGCGTGGCCACCCGTTCCCGCGCACCGACCATCTCGGCGTAGATCGACAGCGCGATCTCGGCGGGCGTGGTCGCGCCGAGGTCGAGTCCCGCGGGCGTGGAAACCCGCGCTCGGTCGGCCGCACCGACGTTGAGGGCCCCGAGCACGGCGGCACCGCGGGTCCGGCTCGCGACCAGGGCCACGTACGGCACCCCCGCCCGCAGGGCCGTCGTGAGCACCTCGGCCTCGTCGCGTCCGTGCGAGGCGACGACGACGGCCGCCGCCGTCTCCGCGGGCGGGCCGCCGTCGTCACGGACGTCGTAGTCCATCGCCTGCCCGATGCGCACCAGCGCGCGGGCCACCGGGGCGTCCCCGTATACGTGGACCACGGTCGGCGGCACCATCGCCTCGAGGAAGATCTCGAGAGTCCCGCCGGAGAGGCAGGGGTTGTCGACGGTGATCAGTCCCTCGCGCTCGTCGGCGGCACCAGTCGACCCCGGCGTGATCCGCAGGAGCGTGGAGCTCCGGTCGCGCAGCAGCCGCAACCCCTCGACGCGGACGGTGGACTCCGCGCAGCTGCCCCCGACGAACCCCTCGACATGCCCGTCCGGCAGCACCAGCGCGCGGTCACCGGGCCGCGCGCTGGTGGGCCGTTCCGCCCGCACCACGGTGGCGAGCACGAACGGCGTGCCCGCGTCCCGCAGCGCGTCGGCGCGACGGAGAACCTGTCCGCCGGACACGTCAGGTGATCGCGAGGTCGGTGCGCAGCGGGCGGCCCTGCGCGGCCGACCAGACCGCGGCCGGTGTGAGCGGCATGTCGGCGTGACGGACCCCGAACGGTGCGAGGGCGTCGACCACCGCGTTGACCACCGCCGGCGGCGAGCCCACCGTGGCGGACTCGCCGACCCCCTTCGCACCGATCGGGTGGTGGGGCGAGGGCGTCACCGTCTCCCCGAGCTCCCAGGACGGACACTCCAGCGAGGTCGGCAGGAGGTAGTCCATCATCGAGCCGCCGAGGCAGTTGCCGTCGAGGTCGAACGCGATGCCCTGCATGAGCGCCATCCCCACGCCGTCGGCGAGCCCGCCGTGGACCTGCCCCTCGACGATCATCGGGTTGATCCGCACCCCGCAGTCGTCGACGGCGACGAACCGCCGCACGTCGACGTCACCGGTGCCCGGGTCGACGTCGACCACGCACAGGTAGGCGCCGCACGGGTAGGTCAGGTTCGGCGGGTTGTAGACGACGGTCGCGTCCAGGTGGCCCTCGACGCCCTCGGGCAGCTCGAGGTTCGAGTGCGAGGCCATCGCGATCTCGGCCATCGACACCGACGCGTCGGGGTCGCCGGCGACCTGCCAGCGCCCGGTCTCCTGCCACTCCAGGTCCTCGACCGACACCTCCATCATCGCGGCCGCGACGATCTTCGCGCGCTCGCGCACCTTGCGGGCCACCATGGCCGTCGCCGCCCCGGACACCGGTGTCGACCGCGAGCCGTAGGTCCCCAGCCCGAACGGGGTCTGGTCGCTGTCGCCGTGCACGACCTCGACGTCGTCGGGGGAGATCCCGAGCTCCTTCGCCGCGATCTGGGCGAACGTCGTCTCGTGGCCCTGGCCCTGGCTCTGCACCGAGATGCGCAGCACCGCCTTGCCCGTGGGGTGCACCCGCAGCTCGGCGCCGTCGGCCATGCCCAGGCCCATGATGTCCATCGTGCGCCGGGGACCGGCCCCGACGGCCTCGGTGAAGAAGCTCAGGCCGATGCCCATGAGCTTCACGCGCTCGCCGGCGTCGTGGCGGCGGCGCAGCTCGGCCTGCTCGGCGCGGAGATCGCCGTAGCCCGCCTTGTCCAGGGCCACCTGCAGGGTGCGGGGGTAGTCGCCGGAGTCGTACACCCATCCCGTGGCGGTCTCGTAGGGGAACTGCTCGGGGCGCAGGAGGTTGCGCATCCGCAGCTCCGCCGGGTCGAGCCCGAGGTCGTGGGCGACGACGTCGACCATCCGCTCGATGAGGTAGACCGCCTCGGTGATGCGGAACGAGCACGCGTACGCCACGCCGCCCGACGCCTTGTTGGTGTAGACGCCGGTGACCCCGCAGTGCGCGGCCTCGAGGTCGTAGGAGCCGGTGAAGACACCGAAGAAGCCGGCGGGGAACGCGGTCGGCTGGGCGGTGCCGTTGAACGCCCCGTGGTCGGCCAGCACGTGCACCCGGACAGCACGGATCTTCCCGTCCCGGGTGACCGCGACCTCGCCGCGCATGTGGTAGTCGCGGGCGAAGGAGGTGCTCATGAGGTTCTCGGAGCGGTCCTCCATCCACTTCACCGGCCGGCCCGTGACGATGGACCCGACGATGGAGCAGACGTAGCCCGGGTAGATGCCGACCTTGTTGCCGAAGCCGCCGCCGATGTCGGGCGACACCACCCGGAGCTTGTGCTCGGGCAGGCCGGCGACCAGCGCGTAGAGGGTGCGGTGCGCGTGCGGCGCCTGCGTGGTGGTGTAGATCGTGAGCTTGCCGCTCACCGGGTCCATGTCGGCGATCGAGCCGCAGGTCTCCAGCGGCGCGGGGTGCACCCGCGGGTAGAGCATGTCCTCGACCACGACGACCTGGTCGTCCGCGGCCTCGGCCTCGGCGAAGATCGCGTCGGTCCGGGCCCGGTCCCCGGACTCCCAGTCGAAGATGTGGTTGTCGGTCTTGTCCTTGTCGTCCCTGATCACCGGCATGCCCTCGGCGAGGGCCTGCTTCGCGTCGATCACCGGGTCCAGGGGCTCGTACTCGACGTCGATGAGCCCAAGGGCGTCGCGGGCGGTGTACTTGTCGTCGGCGACGACGAACGCGACCTCCTGGCCCTGGAACCGCACCTTGTCGGTGGCGAGCACGGCCTGGACGTCGTTCGACAGCGTCGGCATCCAGGCCAGCCCCAGCCCGGCCAGGGTCTCGCCGGTGATGACGGCGTGCACCCGCGGGTGCGCCTCGGCGGCGCTCGTGTCGATCGAGACGATGCGGGCGTGCGCCAGCGGGCTGCGCAGCACCGCCCCGTGGAGCATCCGGGGCAGCACGATGTCGTCGACGTACTGCCCGCGGCCACGGACGAAGCGCGCGTCCTCCTTGCGCTTCATCGAGCCGTAGCCCCGGGGGGTCTCCTCGGCGGCCCGGACCTGGTCGGACGGGTTCTGCATGCCCTTCTCGTGACCCTGCTCGTACAGCGTGGTCATGCCGTCACCTCGGGGGTCTCTTCGGGAACGACGGGCGTGGCGGCGCCGGCACCGCCGTCGGCGTGCTCGGCCGCCCACCGCACCGAGCGCACGATGTTCTCGTAGCCCGTGCAGCGGCAGACCTGGCCGGAGATGGCCTCGCGGATGGTGGCCGGCGAGGGGTCGGGATCGCGGTCGAGCAGGGCGCGGGCGGTGAGCATCATCCCGGGCGTGCAGAAGCCGCACTGCAGGCCGTGGCACGTCATGAAGCCGGCCTGGACGGGGTCGAGGTCGTTGCCGCGCGCGAGGCCCTCGACGGTGTCGACGGCGGCGCCGTCGGCCATCACGGCCAGGACGGTGCACGACTTGACGGGCACCCCGTCGAGGCGCACGACGCAGGCGCCGCAGTTGGAGGTGTCGCATCCCCAGTGGGTCCCGGTGAGGCGGAGGTCGTCGCGGAGGAAGTGGACGAGGAGCAGGCGGGGCTCCACGTCCCGGGTGAACTGCTCGCCGTTCACGGTCACGGTGATCTGCACGCTCAGGCCTCCTGTCCACGCGCCCGGGCCGCCGCGCGGTGCAGGGTCCGCGCGGTCAGCTCGGCCACGAGGTGGCGCTTGTAGTCGACGGGTCCGCGCTGGTCGGCGGAGGGGTTGCTGTGCGCGGCCGCGATCCGGCCGGCCTCGGCGAAGGCGTCGTCGGAGACGGGGCCGCCGCGCAGGGCGTCCTCGGCCTCGGGGGCGACGAAGTGTGCGGCACCCACCGCGGACAGGCCGATGCCGACCTCGGTGACGGTGTCGCCGTCGAGGGTCAGGACGGCCCCGGCGGAGACGACGGCCCAGTCCCCGGCCCGGCGTTCGACCTTGTGGTACGCGCTCCCGGTGCCCGGGGAGATCGGGACGCGGACCTCGACGAGCAGCTCGCCGTGGGCGACGGCCGTCTCGTAGGGACCGTGGTGGAACTCGCGCACGGGCACGACCCGCTCGCCGTCGGCGCTGCGGATGACCACGCTCGCGCGCAGCGCCGAGAAGGCCGCCGAGAGGTCCTCGGAGGGATCGGCCTGGCAGAGCGAGCCGCCGACGGTGCCGCGGTTGCGCACGATCGGGTCGGCGATGAGGCGTTCGGCGTCGGTCAGGATCGGGAAGTGCTCCCGGACCACCGCCGACTCGAGGACCCCGCCGTGGCGCGTCATCGCCCCGAAGCGGACCTCGTCGCCCTCGACGCGGATGTAGTCGAGCTCGGCGAGGCCGTTGATGTCGATCAGCGTGGACGGCTCGGCGAGGCGCAGCTTCATCATCGGGATGAGGCTGTGCCCGCCGGCGACGATCAACGACTCGGGCCCGTGCTTGCGCAGCAGGGCGATCACCTCGTCGACGCTGCCGGCCTTCTCGTAGGCGAACTGGGCGGGGACCTGCATCGGCTTCCCCTCGGGGTGGAGAGACGGGTGGGTCACGGGGCGGGGCACGGAGGTCGCCCCGTCGCGATCGGGGTCGGGGTCGGGGTCGGGGCGCAGCGGGACCCGCGCCGTCGTGGTGGCGGCCCCGACCGCCATTGGTGTGAGGGGCGCCACTCTGCGTTCCCGCCCGATCGTTGCGGTAGACGGAGTTGAGCGATCCCTCAACCGGGCGCTGGAACCGTTCCGTGACCGGGACGAGACTCGACCGGGTGACGCTGACGCAGCTCCACACCTTCGTGCTCGTCGCCCGGCTCGGCACGGTGCGCGCGGCGGCCGAGGCGTTGGGCGTCACCGACTCGGCGGTCTCGCAGGCGCTGTCGGTGCTGCGCAAGCACCTCGACGACCCGCTCGTCGTCCGGGTCGAGGGCCGCATGGAGCCGACGCCGGCAGGAGCCCGGCTGCTGGGTCTCGCGTCCCAGATGGTGGCCCTCGGGGCCGAGGCGGAGGCGGCGGTCCGCACGGCGCAGGGTCGGTCCGAGGAGCTGCGCGTCGCCACCGCGTCGGTCATGGCGGAGTTCGTCGCGAGCCCCCTGACGGCGGCGTTCGACACCCGCACCGGCAGCGCCTACGCCCTGTCCACCAGCGTCGCCTCCACCGCCGAGCTCGAGGTCCTGGTGGCCAACCGCCTCGCCGACGTCGCGCTCGGACCCGCGGTGGTCCTCGATCCCGGTCGCCGGCTCGCCAGCGAGCCCGTCCTGCGCACGCAGCTCGTCGCGGTCGCCGCGCCCGGCCTGCGCCTCGCGGGCCTCCCGGCCACGTGGCCGTGGCTGGTCGACCCGACCCACGGCGAGCCCGGGAGCGAGACCGGTGGGCTGCTGCGCCGCCTGGGCGTCCCCGACGAGCGGGTCCGCGTGTTCGCGTCGCACGGGGCCGCCTGGGAGGCCGCGGTGGCCGGCGGCGGTGTCGCCGTCGCCACTGCGCACCTCGTCAACCCGCAGTTGCGCCGGGGCGACCTGAGGATCGTCCCCACGCCCGCGACACCGATGGCCGGGGCCTGGCACGCCACGATGCTGCGACCCGAGATGCGCACGCCGGGGGCGACCGCCTTCCACCGCTTCCTGACGACGCCGGAGGCGATGGCGCTGATGCGCTCCCCGCACGGCGGGGTCGTGCCGTCCCGGTTCCGGCCCCCGGTCTACGTCACGATCTGGAACTAGCGACCGCGCGCCCGCCGGGCGACCAGCTCGCCAGACGCAGGCTCGAGGCCACCACGAAGGCCGAGGACGCGGCCATCGCGACCCCGGCGACCAGCGGGTTCAGCAGACCGGCAGCGGCCAGGGGGAGCGCGGCGACGTTGTAGGCGAACGCCCAGGACAGGTTGCGGCGGATCGTGCGCCGGGTGGCGCGCGCGAGTCCGAGCGCAGCGGGGACGACGTCGAGACGGTCCCGCAGCAGCACCATGTCGGCGGCGCCGATCGCGACGTCGGTGCCGGACCCCACGGCGAGCCCGAGGTCGGCGCGGGCCAGGGCGGGGGCGTCGTTCACCCCGTCGCCGACCATCGCCACGGAGCACCCGTCGTCGCGCAGCCGGTCGATGACGGCCGCCTTCTCGTCGGGAGTCACCCCGGCGATCACCTCGTCGACGCCGACGACGTCGGCGACCCGGCGAGCGGCCGCCTCGTGGTCGCCGGTGAGCAGCACGGTCCGCACGCCGAGGGCGTGCAGCGCGGCGACGGCGTCGGCCGCCCCCGGGGCGACGCCGTCGGCGAGCGCGAACGCGCCGACCGCGGCGTCCCCGCGGCCCACGAGCACGGTGGTGTGGCCGTCGCGCTCCCAGGCGGCGGTGCACGCCGCGATGTCGGCGGGAACGGCGACGCCCTCCGCGGCGAGCAGGCGCGCGGACCCGACCGTGACGACCTCGCCGTCCACCCGGCCGCGGGCGCCGAGCCCGGCACGGGTCACCGCGCCCTCGACCGGCGGCAGCTCACCCGTGGTCGCGCGTGCCAGGGCGACGAGCGCGGTCGCGAGCGGGTGGTCCGCCCTCGCCTCCACCGCGCCGGCCCAGCGGGCGACGTCGAGGGGCGACACCTCGACGCTCGTGGTCGCGTCGACCACGGCCATGCGCCCGTCGGTGACCGTGCCGGTCTTGTCCAGCACGACGACGTCGACGGCGTGGGCCGCCTCCAGCGCCCGGTGTCCGAGCAGGAAGATCCCGAGACGGGCACCGCGGTCGGTCGCGACCAGCAGCGCCATCGGGGTCGCGAGGCCCAGGGCGCACGGGCAGGCGATGACGAGGACGCAGAGCGCGGCCGAGAACGCCGCGACGCCGGGACCCACGACGGCCGACCACCCGATCGCCGTCGCGACCGCCAGGACCAGCACGACGGGGACGAACATGGTGCAGATGCGGTCGGCGAGGCGCTGGGCGGCGGCGCGCTCGGACCGCGTCCGCTCGACGCTGTCGACCAGCCGCGCGAGGCGGGTGTCGGCGCCCGCCCGGGTCACCCGGATCACGACCTCGCCGTCCACGACGCGCGTCCCGGCGTGCACGGGTGCCCCGGGGGCGACCGCCCGGGGCACGGGCTCGCCGGTGAGGGTGCTTGTGTCCACCGCGGCCGTGCCCTCGACCACCTCGCCGTCGGCGCCGACGAGCCCGCCGCGGTCCACGGGGCGCACGACGATCTCCTCGCCGGGCGCGAGCCACCCCGCGGGGACGTCCTGTTCGCCGTCGGCACGGCGGACGGTCACGTGCCGCGGTCGCAGGGCCGCGAGCCCGGCCACCGTCCGGCCGGCGCGGCGGCGTGCGGTGGCCTCGAAGAGCCGGCCCGCCAGCAGGAAGAGCACGACCACGAGGGCGACGTCGAGGTAGAGCGGTCCGGCGACGAACGACCCGGTGACCGCGGCGACGACACCCAGGGAGACCAGGGTGTCCATCGACGCGGTTCCGTGGCGTGCCCCGGCGAGCGCGGCGCGGTGGAACGGCCACGCGCACCACGTCGCCACCGGGGCGGCGAGGGCCAGCAGCACCGCCGTCGAGCCGGGGAAGCGCAGGTGGGGGTCCACGGCGAGGCCCATCGCGACGTGGGCCACCGGCACGCCGAGCAGCAGCGCCACGACCAGCCGTCGGCGCAGCGAGCGCACGGCGGCCCCGTCGGCGTCATCGGGCCGGCCGGGCTCGCCGGTCTCCGGCGCACCGTCGACGATGGCGCGCACGCGGAAGCCGAGCCGCTCGATCTCGGCGACGAGCTCGGCGGACCGCTCCGGTCCCGCACCCCGCACCCGGGCCCGCTCGGCCACGAGGTCGACGCGGGCGGTGACGCCGCCGAGCCGCTCGAGCCGGCGCTCGATCCGCGCGGCGCACGACGCACACGTCATGCCCTCGACGGCGAGCTCCAGCTCGGCGGCGTCCCGCTCCCCCGGGGGGGCGACGGACCGGGGGGACCGGGGCGGGTCCTCGAGGCGGACCACCGGTCAGTGGCTCCCCTGGAGGGAGTGCTCGACCAGCCGGATCAGGGCCTCCAGCGACGAGCGGTGGTCGCGGGCGTCGACGCGCACCAGGGGGCACTCGGGGCGCAGGACCAGCGCGTCCCGGACGGTCTCGTCGTCGTACTCGTCCGCCGTCGGGAACCCGTTGACCGCCACGACGAAGGGCACGCCCCGGTTCTCGAAGTAGTCGATCGCGGCGAAGCAGTCGTCCACGCGGCGCAGGTCGACGAGGACCACCGCCCCGACCGCACCGCGGGCGAGCTCGTCCCACATGAACCAGAACCGCGACTGACCGGGCGTCCCGAACAGGTAGAGGATCATGCCCGCATCGACGGTGAGCCGCCCGAAGTCCATGGCGACCGTGGTGGTCTGCTTGTCCGGCACGGCCTCGGCGTCGTCGACCCCCACCGACAGGCTCGTCATCTCCTGCTCGGTCGACAGGGGCGGGATCTCCGAGAGGGCGTGGACCAGGGTCGTCTTGCCGACCCCGAACCCGCCGGCGATCAGGATCTTCAGAGGCAGCAGCCCCGTCGCGGTCCGGGCCTGACGGTCAGCGGGCACGGAGGCCATCGAGGAGTCTCTCCAGGAGTTCGCGTCGGGGACGGCCGTCCGCGCCGACGAGGGGCAGGTGCACGGCGAGGTGGTCGGCGTTGGCGAGATCGCTCACCAGCACCCGCGCCACGCCCACGGGGACGCCCAGCAGCGTCCCGATCTCGACCAGGGACTGCGGCTCGGCGCACGCCTCCACGATGGTGCGGTACTCGGGCTGCAGGACGCCCAGCTGGGAGAGTCCGTGCTCGGTCGCGGTGACGAGGGCCTCGACGGGCAGCTCGCGCCCCACCGCCCGCGTCCGGCCCCGCGTGACGGCGTAGTTGGGCACGACCCGTCCTGCGGACGCGGGAGGCGTGGGGCGCTCGTCCACGGTCATCGAGGACTGCCGGTGCGGTCGGGCCGCGCGGCCGGGGTCAGCGCGTGCCCGACGCGGGACGCGAGCATGGTCATCTCGTAGCCCACCAGACCCATGTCGGCGGTGCGCTCGGTGTGCACCGCGAGCAGCGAGCCGTGGCTGATGGAGGTCAGGAACAGGTAGCCGCCCGCCATCTCGAGGATGGTCTGGCTGACCGGGAGGGTCCCCAGCAGCGTGGCCGCCCCCCTCGCGAGGCTGACCAGCCCGGAGCTCGCCGCCGAGAGCTGGTCGCCCAGCACCGGGTCGACCTCCGGCGTGGCGGCGAGGCGGAGCCCGTCGGAAGAGACCACCAGGGCGTGCACGACGCCGGGCGTGCCCCGGGCGAAGTCGGTGAGCAGCCAGTCGAGGTGGCCGTTGTCGTGGATGCCCGTCACGAGGACGCTCCGTTCGGGTTCGGGCCGCCACGCCGGTCCTCGCCGCCGCGACCCCCGTCGATCTCGAGGTGGGCCATCCGCCTGCTGGCCTGGTAGCGCGACAGGGCCGTGAGCGCGCCGCCGCTCGCCGGGCCGTCGGTCGGCGCGTCGGCGAAGGGGCCGGCCGCGGCGGTGTCGGCGGTGTCGGCGGTGTCGGGCGCGAGCCTCTTTCCGGAGGCGGGGGACGGGTCGGCGGGGGACGGGTCGGCGGAGGAGGTGGACGGCTGGGCGAGCTCCGGTGCGAGGTGGCTCTGCGGGGTGCGCCGCTTCAGGGTGCGACGCGGCGGATCGGCGTCCGCGGCCTCGCGCCCGCCCGGTCCGCCGCCCGGTGAGAACTCGGGAGAGCTGCGGGGCGTCGGGGCGTCGGCGTGGCTCCCCCGGGGGCGGATGATGTCGGACCCGGCGCCCAGGGCCGCCCCGTCCCCGGCGATCTCGCGGGGCGGCGGGACGACGATGGGGTGGATGAGCCCGCCGCGCTGCGACGCGGACGCCCGCCCGTTCCCGCTCGCCGACGCGGCGGCATCGGACGGGGCGTGGGCGGGGAGGTGGGCGGGGAGGTGGGCGGGGAGGTGGGCGGGGAGGTGGTGGCCGTTCCCGGCGTCCTGGCGGGGCACGTGGGGCCACGCGTGGCGGCCGTCCCCGCCCGGCGGCACGGGGGCCACCGCGACCGGCGAGGTTCCGGAGCGCCCGGCGGCGGCCTCACCGACGGGGCCCGCGGGAGCCGGCCGCAGGGCCGGGCCCGTCGGGCGCCGGGGCGCGCCGGTGGTCGACGGGAACAGCGCGGCCGGCAGCACGAGTACGGCGGTGAGCCCGCACCCCGGGGTGGGGGTGAGGGTGGCGGTGATGCCGTGCCGCTCGGCGAGCCGGGACACGACGTGGAAGCCGAGACGGCGGGAGGCCGAGACGTCGACCTCCTGCGGCGCGCTCAACAGCTCGTTCGCCCGCGCGAGCTCGTCGGCGGGCATCCCCACGCCGGTGTCCTCGACGACCAGCAGGTGCGACCCGGGCGAGGGGTGGTAGGGCCGGTTGGTGACGGTGACCGTGCTGGTCGGCGGGGAGTAGCGTACGGCGTTCTCGAGGAGCTCGGCCAGCAGGTGGGTCAGGTCGGCCACCGAGCTGCCGACGATGGCGAGGCCCTCGTCGACGGTGAAGGTGATCCGGTCCAGGTCCTCGGTCTCGGCGATCGCCGCGCGGACGACGTCGCGCAGCGCCACCGGTGCCGACCACACGCGGGGCGCCTGCTCCCCGGAGAGCACGAGCAGGCTCTCGGCGTTGCGCCGCACGCGGGTCGCGAGGTGGTCGAGGCGGAAGAGCTCGGCCAGGACGTCGGGGTCCCGCTCCTTCTCCTCGAGGTCGTTGATGATGTCGAGCTGGCGGTGGTACATGCTCTGGTTGCGCCGCGCGAGGTTGAGCAGCAAGTCAGAGGTGAACTCCTTCTTGCTGATCTCGCTCTGCGCGAGCTGAGCGGCGAGCTCGGACTTCTGGTCCTGCAGGTCCTCGGTGTACCGCCAGAACAGCAGGACGCCGGCACAGGCGGCGAGCACGCTCAACCCGTGCACGACCGACCACAGCCAGGGATTCCCCTGTCCGGACAGGTGGTTGAAGATCAGATTGGGCACCAGCGCGGAGCCGATCCCGTGACTGAGCACGGTGAACGCGATGTTCCAGAGGAACGGGAACCAATCCTGGTACAGCGCGAGGAAACCGACGATGACGAAGAAGTGGAAGTGCGCCTCGATCGAGCCGTTAGACAGCACCACCAGGGCGATCGAGCAGGAGGTCAGTCCCAGCGTCACCAGGAACGACCCGACGCGGCGCCGACGGGTCATCGCCGCGGCGGCGGTGAGCAGCGCCGTCCACCCCACGAAGGCGCCGATCCAGGCGACGGGCCAACCGGTCACCGCCCCGACCGCGATGAGCAGGGGGACGTGCAGGCCCAGGACGACGAGCAGCAGCCGGTGACGTCGCGTCCACTCCGCGTCGCTCAGTGTGTTCCCACGAGGGAGGAGATCGATCGTCCGTTGCCAGATCGATTCTCGTGTCGGGGTCGGCGCGGCGGAATCGGACAAGCGGGCACCTTCTCGGGGAGGCGAGGGGATGTGACCACGGCACGGGATCGTGGCGGACCGTACATTGCCGGGTGCGCCCAGGGAATCGCACGGGTGCACCAATGGCGTTACCGACGCCAGGAAATGACGCTGTGTGGCGTAGATGGTTGGTCCGGTCAGGTGCGGGCGCAGTCCGGACGATTCTCGTCCATGAACGAAATGGCGTTCGGGGGAACAGCGAGCAGGGGGCACATGCGGGTCGGACGTGTCGGTACCTACAGTTGGCAGCCCCGTACGGATCGGTGGACGTGGAACGCGACGATGTTCCGGCTCCACGGCTATGAGCCCGAGGCGGTGACGCCGACCCGATCGCTCTGGGTGGCGCACAAGCACCCCGACAGCCTCGACCACGCCCGCGAGGCGGTGGACGAGGCCTGCCGGTCGCACTCCACGTACGTCTGCGAGCACCGGATCGTCGCGTTCGACGGGCGCGAGCGCGAGGTGGTCGCGCTCGGCTTCCCCACGCCGGACACCCCGCGGAGCTCGGCGGGACGACGCGGTTACCTGATCGACGTCACGCCGGGGGCTGGCGAGGAGAAGCTCGATCCCGTCCGTCCGGGGTGGTGGTCGGTACGGCCGATTCGCGACGAGGAGGCGGCACACCACGCGTTGGCGGCACTCGACGAGCACCTCCACCTGAGCCCGGAAGGCGGCCTGGCGCTGCTCGAGTGGCTGGCCGTGGCCCGGGCCCGGTCGGTCGACGCCGTCGCGGGCGGCGTGCTCACGGCCCTCGGTGAGCCGTGGGGGAGCCGGCACCCGCGCCGGGCACTGCTCGCGGTCGTCGAGCCCGACCTGCTCCCACCACCGGATCGGTAGGCGCCGCGACGATCACCGCAGTGCCGACGCCGGCCGGACCTCCCACAGCGTCCACAGCGGCCGGTAGCCGTGGCGGGGCCAGAACACCGAGGAGACCGGGTTCGGCGGGTTGTAGTAGAGGTAGGTCCCGCGGACCCCGGGCGGTTGGAGCGCCGGCAGGGCGGCGGCGACGAGCGCGTGCCCGACGCCCCGGCCGCGCTGGCCCGGCAGCACCGAGGCGCAGTTGACGTAGCCCCAGCGCCCGATGGGCAGCAGGCCCGCGAGCCAGCTGCCCGGCGTCGCGTCGGTGAGGCCGCACTCGAGCAGCCCGACCAGCCGGCCGTCCCGCTCGGCGACCCAGATCGGCTCGCCGCGCTGCTGACGCTCGCGCAGGGCCGCGCGCTTGACCGCCTCGGCGTCGGGGCGCAGCACGCTGCCGCCGACCAGGCTGGAGTAGGCGATCTCGTGCATCGCCAGCGTCACGCAGGCCTCGAGGTCGCCGTCGCGGGCCGGGCGCAGGACGAGGGCCGGGTCGGGGTCGGCGACGGGGGGCGGCGGGCCGGGGGGACGCACGGCGAGCACCGCGAGGGGCACGAGCCCGTGGTCGAGGAAGGCGCGCGCGGCGGCGACGTCGCGGCTGGGCCAGGTCACCACGGCGGCGGAGTCGGCCGCCGCGCGGGTGCGCGCCGGGACGCGCGCGCGCCACTCGGTCACCAGCGCGTCGGCCCCCGCGCGACCCGCGTGCCCCAGCACCGGGTGCAGCTCGGTGACCTCGGCCGCCGACCACAGCAGGGGAGCGCTGCCCGCGGGCCAGCTGTGGTGGGTGACGACGCCGGCGGCCTCGTCACCGTGCCCGCCGACGACCACCACGTCCCCGGGCGGGGGCATGACCGCGGGCGGCAGGCCGGGGTCGAGCTCGGTGAAGCGCTCCTGCTGGTCGCGCAGCAGCTCGGTGAGCACGACCTCGGGCGAGCGTCCCGCCGCCCGCGAGCGCCCGATCACGCGGGCCCGCCCCGGCCCGGCCGCCGGCAGCAGAAGATCGCCGTGCCCGGGAAGAGCCGGCCCCGCAGCGGCGACCACTGGCCCCACACCGCCTCGAGGTCGTCCGGCCACTCGGGCTCCACCAGGCGCTCCAGCACCAGCCCGGCCCCGACGACGTCGGCCACCCGGTCGCCCAGGGTGCGGTGGTGCTCGACGTAGACGGCGCGGTCGTGCTCGTCGACCTCCGCGTAGGGCGTGCGGTCGAAGTACGACTGCGACACGGTCAGGCCGTCGGGGCCCGGGTCGTCGGGGAACATCCAGCGCATCGGGTGGTTCACCGCGAACACCCACGGCGCGCCGGGGCGCAGCGCGCGGGCCACCTCGCGCATCACCGCGGCCGCGTCGGCGACGAACGGGATCGCCCCGAACGCCGAGAAGGCGGCGTCGACGCAGCCGTCGCGCAGCGGGATCGCGTCGGCGTCGGCCTGCACGAGCGGGACGGTGACGCCGGCGCGGGCGTCGGCGTCGCGGGCGTGGCGCAGCATGCCGGCCGACAGGTCGAGACCGAGCACCCGCGCGCCGAGGCCGGCGAGCCAGCGCGAGCAGGACGCCGCCCCGCACCCCACCTCGAGGACGCGCGCGCCGCGCAGGGCGGCGGGGTCCCCGAGCAGGTGCGCCTCGGCCTCCCGCAGGCGCTCGGGGCACCAGACGAAGTCGTCGTCACCGAGGAACGCGCCGTGCTCGGCCTGGTAGTCGTCGGCGTCGGCGTCCCACCAGGCCCGGCTCGCGGCGCTCGACTCCGCCGGTCCGACCGCCCGCCGGGCGACCCCGGCCGCCCCGAGCAGCTCCTCCGCGCTCGGCGGAGGGGGCGGCGTCGACACCGGGGCATCCTGACACGCCCGGATGCGGGTCCCGCGTCCCCCGCGCGGGCGTCCCGCCGGCTCGACACGCCGGGCGCTCCGCCTGCGACACGCCGGGGCTCGGTACGGGGTGCCCCGATTGCCGGGCCGTGTCGGGCGCGGTTACGATGAAGGTCCACGTGAGTGGTCTCGCCCTGTCCGCGTCCCGCTACCCCAGGCAGCGGTGGGCGGCGATTCTCGTCTCCACCTCGGCGTTCGCCAGGCTCGTCCCGGCGCGCGCGTCAGGTCGACGACCCCCCGCGTGGGGTCCCTGCACGCTCGATCTGACCATGTCCCGGAGCCGTCCACCGTATGTCCATCGACACCCACACCGCCCCGACGTCGACCAGCCCCCAGGTTGCGATCAACGACATCGGGTCGGAAGAGGACTTCCTCGCCGCCATCGACCAGACGATCAAGTACTTCAACGATGGCGACATCGTCGAGGGCACCATCGTCAAGGTCGACCGGGACGAGGTCCTCCTCGACATCGGCTACAAGACCGAGGGCGTCATCCCCTCGCGTGAGCTGTCCATCAAGCACGATGTCGACCCCAACGAGGTCGTCGCCGTCGGCGACGAGGTCGAAGCCCTCGTCCTCCAGAAGGAGGACAAGGAGGGCCGGCTGATCCTGTCCAAGAAGCGCGCGCAGTACGAGCGCGCCTGGGGCACGATCGAGCAGCTCAAGGACAACGACGAGCCCGTCAAGGGCACCGTCATCGAGGTCGTCAAGGGCGGCCTCATCCTCGACATCGGCCTGCGCGGCTTCCTCCCGGCCTCGCTGGTCGAGATGCGTCGCGTCCGCGACCTCCAGCCCTACGTGGGCAAGGAGATCGAGGCCAAGATCATCGAGCTGGACAAGAACCGCAACAACGTCGTCCTCTCCCGCCGTGCGTGGCTGGAGCAGACCCAGTCGGCGGTGCGCAGCGAGTTCCTCAACCAGCTCGCCAAGGGCCAGATCCGGTCCGGCCAGGTCTCGTCGATCGTCAACTTCGGTGCGTTCGTCGACCTCGGCGGCGTCGACGGTCTGGTGCACGTCTCCGAGCTGTCCTGGAAGCACATCGACCACCCGTCCGAGGTGGTCGAGGTGGGCCAGGAGGTCAAGGTCGAGGTCCTCGACGTCGACCTCGACCGCGAGCGGGTCTCCCTGTCGCTGAAGGCGACGCAGGAGGACCCGTGGCGTCAGTTCGCCCGCACCCACCAGATCGGCCAGATCGTGCCCGGCAAGGTCACGAAGCTGGTGCCGTTCGGTGCGTTCGTCCGCGTGGACGAGGGCATCGAGGGCCTGGTCCACATCTCCGAACTGGCCGAGCGCCACGTCGAGGTGCCGGAGCAGGTCGTCCAGGTCGGCAACGACGTCATGGTCAAGGTCATCGACATCGACCTCGACCGTCGCCGCATCTCGCTCTCGCTCAAGCAGGCCAACGAGGGCATGACGCCGGAGACCGAGTTCGACCCGGCGCTCTACGGCATGGCGGCCGAGTACGACGACGCCGGCAACTACATCTACCCCGAGGGCTTCGACCCGGACACCGGCGAGTGGCGCGAGGGGTACGAGTCGCAGCGCGAGGAGTGGGAGCGCCAGTACCAGGCGGCCTACGCCCGCTACGAGCAGCACATCGCGCAGCTGCAGCGCACGCAGGAGCAGGAGGCGGAGGCGGCCGAGGCCGCGCCGGCCAACTACTCCTCGGGCGGCCCGTCGTCCGACGACGAGCGGGGCGACGACACCGACGCCTCGGACCCGGGCCAGGGCCCGCCCTCCCAGAGCGGCGGCGGCGCGCTGGCCAGCGACGCCCAGCTCGCGGCGCTCCGCGAGAAGCTCTCGGGCGGCTGATCAGCTGCTGAGCTCGACCGACGGGCCCTCATCCCTCGCGGGGTGGGGGCCCGTCGTCGTGTGCGGGGCCGCCCGGATCGCAACGAACGGGTATCTCGCTGCTTCTACGCGCGTGAAGTCCCCGTTGATCACCCGAGGCGCGGGGGTGGGCGGGCTCTGCTCGGGGCCCGCGCGTGCCGGCGCGGTGGAGATCAGGAGCACATGGTGTCCCCGGGGTCGCCGGACGAGGGGCACGGCGTGCCCCTGATCTCGCGCGCGCCGCGAAGGCCTAGCCGAACGCCGGCGGCGCCGCGGTGCCGAAGGCGGGGCGCAGGTGCCGCGAACCCGCGAGGAGGCGCTCGACGAGGCCGCGGCGGGCGATGTGCGGTGCCGCGAGGGCCGCCGCGACCGGGGGCAGGGCCCGGCACCAGACCAGACCGGGGTCGCCGAGGCGGTGGCGTCCTGCGGGGCGGCGCGAACGGAACACGCGGCGGCTCCTCGGTACGGGTGGTGCGGATGGGGCGAACGGGGCGTGACCCTATCGCTGTTGCGCCCGTGACACGAGTGACTCACCGCGCGGTCTCGACCCCGGGTCGAGTGACTCCTCCACCCGCTGGGCACACTGCGGACGTGCTGAGGCTGGGGCTCACCGGTGGGATCGGGGCGGGGAAGTCGACGGTGGCGGAGACGCTCACCGAACTGGGCGCGGTGGTGATCGACGCCGACCGGATCGCCCGCGAGGTCGTCGAACCCGGCACCGAGGGCCTGGCCGACGTCGTCGCCGCGTTCGGCGAGGACGTCCTCGACGCCGATGGCGCCCTCGACCGGCCCGCGCTCGGGCGGATCGTCTTCGGCGACGAGGCGAAGCGGCAGAAGCTCAACGGCATCCTGCACCCGCGGATCGGCGCGCGGACCGCCGAGCTGGTCGCGGGCGCCGACGACGACGCCGTGGTCGTCCACGACGTCCCGCTGCTCGTCGAGAACGGGATGGGTGCGGCGTTCGCGCTGGTGGTGGTGGTCGACGCTCCGGTGGACGTGCGGGTCACCCGGCTCGTCGACACCCGCGGCATGACCGTCGAGGACGCCCGCGCGCGGATGGCGGCGCAGGCCGACGACGAGGCCCGCCGGGCGGCCGCCGACGTGTGGCTCGAGAACGCCGGCGCGGCCGGGGCGCTGCGCGAGCAGGTCGAGCGCCTGTGGCACGACCGGCTCGTGCCCTTCGCCGCCAACGTCGAGCGCGGGCGGGCCGTCCCCGCGCCGAGCGAGATCGTGGCGCCCGCCGACGACCGCTCGCTCGTCGGCCGTCGCCTCGCCGCCCGCCTCGCCGCCGCCGGGGGCGAGCGCGTCCGTCGCGTCGAGCTCGTCGGGCCCGGCGCGATCCCGGACCTGCCCGCCCCCGACGTCGTCGACGTCCTCGTGGAGGCCGACCGGCCCGGCGACGATCTCGTCGAGGCCTTCGTGGCCGCCGGATTCCCGCGCACCGGCCCGGGGCGCCACGGATCCGCCGACCCCGCCCGTCCCGCCCGCGTGCTCGTCCTCGACGGCAGGAAGCGTCGTGAGGCGAAACAGGCCAGGGCGATCGTGGACGCCCGCGAGCGTGCGCGTCGCGACCCGGACCGGGTGGCCGCCGACCCGGACGCGGTGCGTGCCGAGGTGGCGCTGCCCTGAGGATCCGCCGGGAGGGCGGCCCCCGACGGCCGGCGTCGTGGCCGCGGGCCGACCCTAGAACCGGGTGAGGGACCCCGTCCCGAGCGAGCCCGTCCAGGTGTCGAGGTCGTGGCGGGCGTCGACGAGCTCGCCGAGCACGCGGTGCACGGTGCTCATCGCCTCGTCGGCGTCAGCGCCGGAGAGCACGCCGCCCGCGACGGCGGCGGCGAAGTCGGCGTCGTGCACGACGCGGGCCGGCCGCCCCGGGACGACCTCGAGACCGAGCAGCAGGTCGGTGCAGCGCCACTGCGGCCCGTCGACGACGATCCGGACCGCGCCGATCTCGGTGACCGTGCCGGCCGCGTCACCGTCGCGCGGGAGGCGCCGGCGTATCCGCAGGCCGTGGTCGGCGACGTACCAGCACGTCTCCGCCAGCACGAAGGGGTCCTCGGGGCTCAGCACCGTGGTGCGCAGGTGCCCGTCCGCGACGTGCCAGCGGTCGAGGGCCTGCGCTGGGGCCTGCTCGGAGGCCTGCTCGGAGGCCTGCTCGAGCGCGTGCTCGGGGGCGAAGGGGAGGGTGCGGGTCGCCGTACGGGTGTCGACGACCTCGACCAGCTGGCGGGAGACGACCGGGCTCACGGCGGTGGACCCTAGGACACCCGTCCGAGTGGCCGGACGTCGCCCCCTACCCGAATCCCACACCTGTCATTCGCGGTGTGACGCAGGTCATGCCCAGGTCAGGGCAACGTCGTGGCGGGCGAGCCATCGGTCCAGGTCGTGGCCCTGCTCGGCGAGGCCCGCCAGGGTGCGGTGGCTCGTGGCGAGGGCCCGTTCGGCCCGCTCGACGTCGAGGAGCCCGGCGGCGACGGCCTCGGCGAGCTCGTCGAGATCGAGGACGTCGGTGCGCTCGCCGGTGTGGACGACGAGGTCGACGTAGTGGTCCTCGGTCCACCACGTGGTGCCGTCGCGGGTGACGTCGACGATGTCGATGTAGTGGTCCTGGAGCCGCTCGTGCCCGGGCTTCCAGGTGAAGTCGGTGACGCGGATGCCGAGGGCCGGCAGCAGCCACGACCGCAGGTGGGTCAGGGTCGGGTGGTCGACCATCTCCCGGCTCACGTAGAGCCCGAACGGCTCCTCGCGGTAGACGTCGACCACGCGGACGAAGCCCTTGGGATCGGTGTTGGTGCCGGCGGCGACGTCGAACGTCTCGATCTTCGGGGAGTGCAGGCCCACGGGCGGCGACCCTAGCCGGGACACCGTTGTCGGGGGTCGCGGTTAACCTCGATCCCATGGCCTTCGCGACAGAGGTTCCGGGCTCGGCCCGCGACGGGGAGAACCCGGAGGGGCTCCCCGACGACGCCCTCGCGCACTCCGAGTTCCGACCGGTGGGCGAGATCGAGCGCACCGGCGTCCCGTTCGAGGTCGTCAGCCCGTACGAGCCGGCGGGCGACCAGCCGGCGGCCATCGAGGACCTCGAGAAGCGGGTCAAGGCCGGCGAGCACGACATCGTGCTGCTGGGCGCCACGGGCACCGGCAAGTCGGCGACGGCCGCGTGGCTGATCGAGCGGGTGCAGCGCCCGACGCTGGTGATGGCGCCCAACAAGACGCTGGCGGCCCAGCTGGCCAACGAGCTGCGCGAGCTGCTGCCCAACAACGCGGTCGAGTACTTCGTCTCGTACTACGACTACTACCAGCCCGAGGCGTACATCGCGCAGACCGACACCTACATCGAGAAGGACTCCTCGATCAACGAGGACGTCGAGCGGCTGCGCCACTCGGCGACGTCCAACCTGCTCTCGCGCCGCGACGTCGTCGTGGTCGCGTCGGTGTCGTGCATCTACGGCCTCGGCACGCCGCAGTCCTACCTCGACCGCTCGGTGCAGCTGAACGTCGGCGACGAGCTCGACCGCGACCAGCTGCTGCGCGCGCTGGTCGACGTGCAGTACACCCGCAACGACATGTCGTTCGCGCGCGGCACGTTCCGGGTCCGCGGCGACACCGTGGAGATCATCCCGGCGTACGAGGAGCTCGCGGTCCGCATCGAGTTCTTCGGTGACGAGATCGAGTCGCTCTACTACCTCAACCCGCTCACCGGCGACGTCGTGCGCCAGGTCGACGACGTGCGCATCTTCCCGGCCACCCACTACGTGGCCGGTCCCGAGCGCATGGAGAAGGCGGTCAAGGCCATCGAGGCCGAGCTCGAGGAGCGCCTCGCCGAGCTCGAGCGCCAGAACAAGATGCTCGAGGCGCAGCGGCTGCGCATGCGCACCACCTACGACATCGAGATGATCCGCCAGGTCGGCTTCTGCTCGGGCATCGAGAACTACTCGCGCCACATCGACGGCCGCGGCCCGGGAACGGCGCCGGCCACGCTGATCGACTACTTCCCGCAGGACTTCCTGCTGGTCATCGACGAGTCCCACGTGACGGTGCCGCAGATCGGCGGCATGTACGAGGGCGACATGTCCCGCAAGCGCAACCTCGTCGAGTACGGCTTCCGGCTCCCGAGCGCGACCGACAACCGGCCGCTGACGTGGGAGGAGTTCGCCGACCGGATCGGGCAGACGGTCTACCTGTCGGCGACGCCGGGCGACTACGAGATGCGGATGGCCGGTGGCGAGTTCGTCGAGCAGGTCATCCGGCCCACCGGGCTGATCGACCCCGAGGTCGTCGTCAAGCCCACCAAGGGCCAGATCGACGACCTCGTGGGCGAGATCCGCACCCGTGTCGACAAGGACGAGCGGGTGCTGGTCACCACGCTGACCAAGAAGATGGCCGAGGACCTCACCGACTACCTGCTCGAGCTCGGCATCAAGGTCCGCTACCTGCACTCCGAGGTCGACACCCTGCGGCGCGTCGAGCTGCTGCGCCAGCTGCGCTCCGGCGAGTACGACGTGCTGGTCGGCATCAACCTGCTGCGCGAGGGTCTCGACCTGCCGGAGGTGTCGCTGGTCGCGATCCTCGACGCCGACAAGGAGGGCTTCCTGCGCAGCGAGCGCTCGCTCATCCAGACGATCGGGCGCGCGGCGCGCAACGTGTCGGGTCAGGTGCACATGTACGCCGACACGGTCACCGACTCGATGCGCTACGCCATCGACGAGACCAACCGGCGCCGCGAGAAGCAGATCGCCTACAACACCGAGCGGGGCGTCGACCCCCAGCCGCTGCGCAAGAACATCGCCGACATCCTCGACCGCGTCTACCGCGAGGCCGAGGACACCGAGGAGTCGGTCGGGGTCGGCGGGTCGGCGCGCAACAGCTCCCGCGGCCGGCGCGCGGCGGGCGAGGCGGGCGGGCGCGGCAGCTCGGGCATCGTCGAGCACCGCGACACCTCGGGGATGGCGCGCGCGGAGCTCGCCGACCTCATCCAGCAGCTCACCGACCAGATGATGGCCGCCGCGCGCGACCTGCAGTTCGAGCTCGCCGGGCGCCTGCGCGACGAGATCGCCGACCTCAAGAAGGAGATGCGGGGGATGGACGCGGCCGGGGTCAGCTGAGCGGCCGGGCCGCCGCCGCACCACTAGGGTCGCCGGGTGCGGGGTTTCGCGACGCGGAGCGCGACGATCACCGACCGGGTGATCGGGTGGGCCACGGTGGTGGCCGGCGTCGTGTACTCCGCGTTCCTGGTGACGCCCTTGCTCGGGACGCGGCTCGATCCGGGCCGCTCGTACGTCAGCGAGCTCGCCGCGCTCGACCAGCCGCACGACATGGTGTTCCGCACCGTCGACGGCGCCGTGGGCGTGGTCGTGGTCGCCGCCGCGGTGCACGTCGCCCTCGGCGCGCGGGTGCGGGCCGTGCGGTGGGCCGGCGTCGCGCTCGGGCTCTTCGGTGCGGCGACGCTGCTCGACGTCGTCGCACCGATGGTGTGCGCCCCCTCCGCCGACCCCGCCTGCGCCGCCGCCGAGGCGTCGCGGTCCGCGGTGTCGCTCGGCGTGCACGAGGTGACCAGCGTCGCGGCCAACGGCGCCGCGATCCTCGCCGTCCTGCTGCTCGCGATCGCCCGGTCCCGGGGGCGCACCGCCGAGCAGCCCGCCTCGCCACTGGAGGGAGCGATGCTGGTCGGGCTCCCGCTGGTCGCGGTCCCCGGGCTGCTGGTGGTCCTCGAGGAGACGGTGGGCCTGGGGCTCGACGGGGTCGTCGGCTACGTGCAGCGGGTGCAGGTCCTGACGCTCTCGGGCGTGCTGGTGACCATCGGGCTCGTCGTGCTGCGGGGCTCGCGGTGGGTCCGGAGGCGCCGGTGAGGGCCCGCACGGTGGTCGTCGTCCCCGGGCTGGGTGCGACGCCGGGGGAGTGGGACGCCGTCGTCGAGGCGCTGCCGCACGACGTCGCGGTGATCGTCGTCGATCCCGCGGACGCCCCGCGCCTGCGCTCGCGCGGCGACTGGACCCCCGACGCCGTCGCCGCCCGCCTCGCGGCGCGGGTGGCCGGTGCGGCGCGGCCGCTGCTGTTCGTCGGCCACTCGTCGGGCGGGCTGCACGTGCAGGCCCTGCTCCACGCCGACCGCGAGGGGTCGCGCGACACCGTCGGGGCGGTGCTCGTCGACGCCTCCCACGAGCAGGGGGTGCGGCTCGCGCCCGCGCCGGTCAGCCACGTCGGGCGGGCGGTCGCGGAGCTGGTCCTGGCGACCGGGATCGGGACGCTCGTCGGTCCGTGGACGCGCGTGCTCGGCGTGCGCGCGGGCTCGGTCCGGGGGCGCGACCGCATGAACCCGGCGGCGGTGCGGGCGGTCTACGCCTCGCGGGCCTGGGCGATCTCGACGCTCGACGCGTGGTTCGGGCACGGACCGCTGCAGGCCGGCGTGCTGACGTGGCAGCGGGAGCGGGGCGCGCCGGCGGTGCCCGTGCGGCTGCTCGTCGGCGCCGCGGGCACCGGCCGCGGCCGGGCGCGGTGGGTCGCGCTGCAGCGGGACCTCGCGCGTCGTCTCGGTGCGCCCGAGCCGCGGCTGCTCGACGACGCCGGGCACCTGGTCACCCTCGACCGTCCCGACGCGATCGCCGACGCCGTGCGGGCGCTGCTGGGCGTGGGCGGGGCCCCCACCCCGGGGTCGGCGACCGCGCGAGCGTGACCCGGGCCACAGCCATGGCCTAGCATCGCCGGAGCCCGGTCCGGCGCGGGGAGGTGGGCGTGACAGCCGATCCCCCCGGCCCTCCCGCGATGACGCCGCTCGCGCGGGCGGTCCGCGCCCTCGAGGACGCGGACGCCCTGGACATGGCCTTCGCCGCCGAGCTCGACCCGTGGGCCACGACGTTCCGGCTCGGGCTCATGCGCGGGGCACGCGCCGGGAGCATGGACGGCCTGGTCACCGCCGTCGGGCAGGGGCTCGGCGGCAAGGTCCTCGCGCTCGGGCGCCCGCTGGCCGTCGCCGACTATGCCCGCGCACCGGGCATCACCCACCAGTTCGACCAGGCGGTGTCGGCGGAGGGCCTGCGGGCGGTCTTCGCGGTGCCGGTCCGGGTCGAGGGCACGCTGCACGGTGCCGTCTACGGCGCGGTGCGGCGACCGCTGGAGTTCGGCGAGCGCTTCCTCGCGCGCATGGTCGACACGGTGCGCGCGGCCGTCCGGCTCCGCCCGGCGGCGCCCACCGACGAGCCGGCGCGCGACGTCCGGCTCACCCGCGAGGAGGCCCGCGACCTCCACGCGGTCCTGCGCGCGGCCCGGGCGGGCACCACCGACCCGGCCGCGCGCGCCCGGCTGGAGACGCTCGCCGAACGGCTGCACGGTGTGGACACTGCCCCCGGCGTCCACCTCTCGGCCCGCGAGCTCGACGTGCTCGCCCTCGTCGCCGTCGGGGCGGGCAACGGCGCGATCGCGGAGCGGCTGGGTCTCCGCACGGAGACGGTGAAGTCGTATCTCAAGTCGGCGATGGCCAAGCTGGGCAGCCGCACCCGTGGCGAGGCGGTCCACCGGGCCCGGGCGGGTGGCCTCCTGCCCTGACCCCCTCGATCGTGGGTAGTGACCCGCGTCACGCACGTCCTAGCGTCGGTCGGGTGGACGTGCCCAGCCTGATGCGCCAGGCCATGACCCTGCACCGTCACCGGACCGCGCTGCTCACCGAGCACCGCAGCCTGACCTTCGGCGAGGCGTGGGACCGGGGCGTGCGCACCGCGAACGGCCTGCGGGCCCTCGGGGTGCGGCCCGGCGACCGGGTGGCGAGCGTCGAGGAGAACGACCTCGGCGCGGCGGACCTGTTCCTGGGCGCCGCGATCGCCGGCGCCGTCCGCGTCCCGCTCTACGCGCGCAACGCCCGCCGGGCCCACCAGCAGATGATCGAGCAGACGCAGACCCGCGTGCTCGTCGTCGACGCCGCGCACGCCGACGAGGTCAAGGGGCTCGACGACCCCGACGACGGGGCGGCCGGCCTGGAGCACGTCCTCGTGCGCGACGAGGGCTACGAGGACTGGCTCGCGGCGCAGCCGGCCGACGACCCGGAGCTGCGCGTCGGCGCCGACGACTGGTACGTCATCCGGCACTCGGCGGGCACCACGGGACGGCCCAAGGGCGTCGGGTACACGCAGCACGACTGGCTGGTGAACTGCCGCAACTGGTACTACCGCCTGCCCAACCTGCAGACCCACAGCGTCGTCGGACACGCCGGGCCGATCTCCCACGCGTCGGGCTACCTGTTCCTGCCGGCGTGGCTGCACGGCAGCGCCAACCTGCTCTTCGGGGCGTTCGACCCCGCCAAGGTCCTCGCGCTGATGGAGCGCCACCGCGTCACGCACATGTTCGCGCCGCCGTCGATGGTCCAGATGCTCACCGCCGACCCCTCCCGGGCCGACCGGGACGTCACGGCGCTCGAGTGCCTGCTCGTCGGCGGGGCGCCGATCACCGACGCCACCGCGCTGGCCGGGCGGGCCGCGTTCGGCGACGTCCTGCACCAGGTGTTCGGGCAGACCGAGGCCGTCCCGCTGACCGTGATGACCCCGCAGGAGTGGTTCGCCGACATCCCCGGCTCGTCCCCGCTGCGGGCCGCGGGCAAGGTGCTGCCCTTCGCCCGGATCGAGGTCCGCGACGAGGAGGACACCGTGCTGCCGCTCGGGGCCGAGGGCGAGCTCTGGGCGCAGGTGGAGGGCCAGATGCGCGGCTTCTGGGACGACGAGGAGCTGACCGCGACGCGGCTCGTCGACGGCTGGGTCCGCACCCGCGACATCGGGCGCATCGACGAGAACGGCTACGTCTACGTCCTCGACCGCGCCGACGACATGATCGTCTCGGGCGGCTTCAACATCTGGCCCGCCGAGCTCGAGTCCGCGATCGCCGACCACCCCGAGGTCCTCGAGGTGGCCGTGTTCGCGGTGCCGCACGAGCGGTGGGGCGAGACGCCGATGGCCGTGTGCCACGTCGCGGAGGGGGCGGACGTGACCGCCGAGGAGGTCGTGGAGCTCGTCCGCCGGAACCTCGGCTCGTACAAGAAGCCCGGCGTCGTGGAGTTCACCCACGAGCCGCTGCCCAAGAACGTCGTCGGGAAACTGCTGCGCAAGGCCCTGCGCGAGCCGCACTGGGCCGGTCGGACCAGGAGGGTGGCCGGAGCATGACCCAGACATCGGACCGTCTCGACGAGACCGTCGCGACGGGCCTCGACGACGCCGACTACGGCGTCCCGTGGGCGCTCGAGGACCACCACCGCGACTGGCAGGCGACGCTCCGGGACTTCGTCACCCGCGAGGTCGCCCCGGGTGCGGCCGAGCGCAGCATCGCGGGCGCCTTCGACGCCGACCTCGCCCGGGCGGCCGGTCGCCTCGGCGCCTACGGGCTGCTCGCCGACGAGCGGTACGGCGGCGCGGGCGCCGACCTGCGCACCCTCTGCCTGACCGCCGAGGAGCTCGCCCGCGTCGACTCCTCCCTCGCCGTCACGGTCCACGTGCAGGCGATCAGCGTCGCGCTGCTCGCGCACCTCGCGGCCGGTCGCGACGACCTCCTCGACGAGGTGCTGCCCGGCGCGTGTACGGGGGAGACGTTCGTGTCGTTCGGGCTCACCGAGCCGACGGGCGGCTCCGACGCCGGCAACATCGGCACCACGGCCCGCCGCGACGGCGACGACTGGGTGATCACGGGGTCGAAGCAGTTCATCACCAACTCGGGCACCCCGTTCTCCCGCTGGGTCATCCTGTTCGCCGCCACCGGCGACGCCGCCGCCGGCGCGACCGGGCGCCGGCGGCGTCCCGTCTCGGCGTTCCTCGTGCCGCTGGACGCGCCCGGCGTCACCGTCGGCGGGCCGTACGCCAAGCTCGGGTGGCGCGCGTCGGACACCCACCCGCTCTTCTTCGACGAGGTCCGCGTCCCGGGGACCGCCCTGCTCGGGGAGGAGGGGCGCGGGTACCGGGAGGCGCTCGGCTTCCTGACGTGGGCGCGCTTCCCGATCGCCGCGATGAGCACCGGACTCGCCCTGGGCTGCCTCGACGACATCCGCCGCTTCGTCGGCGACCGCACCTCGTTCGGCACGCCGCTGGGCGGGCACCAGGGCGTCGCGTTCGGTGTCGCCGACATCGCCGCGCTCGCCGCCACCGCGCGGGTGATGACCTACGACGGCGCCTGGAAGTACGACCGGGGCCTGCCCATCGCCCGGGAGGCCGCCACGGCGAAGCTGGTGGCGTCGGAGGCGGCGAACAAGGCCGCCTACCTCGCGACCGAGCTCGCCGGGGGCTACGGCTTCGTCCAGGAGTCGGCGGTGACCCGGCACTACCAGGACGCCCGCATCCTCACCATCGGCGAGGGCACGTCGGAGGTGCAGCGGATGCTGATCGCCCGGGGGCTGGGCCTACCCGTGTAGGAGCCCACCGGCCGTGCGCAGGTCGGCGACGAATCCCGCGAACATCTCGTCGCGGTCCTGCCCGCGGGCCGGGTCGGCGCGCAGGATCGCCGAGGGGTGGATGGTCGGCACCAGGGTCATGTCGTTCCAGGCCCGGGGCTCGCCGCGCTCGGCGGTGATCCGGAACGACGACCCGAGCAGCGCCTTGCCCGCGGTCGCCCCGAGGGTCAGCAGCACCTGCGGCTTCACCAGCGCCAGCTCGGCGTCGAGCCACGGCCGGCAGGCCTTGATGTGCCCGGCCTTCGGGGTCTCGTGGATGCGGCGCTTGCCCTGGTAGCGGAAGCCGAAGTGCTTGACCGCGTTGGTGACGTAGGCGTCGTCGCGGGCGATCCCCGCCTCGTCGAGGGCCTCGTCGAGCAGGCGCCCGGCCGGCCCGACGAACGGGGCCTGCTGGCGGTCCTCCTGGTCGCCGGGCTGTTCACCGACCATCACCAGGCGCGCCTGCGCCGGCCCGGACCCGAAGACGGTGCCGGTGGTGTCGTGGTACAGCTCGCAGGCGGTACAGCCCGCGGCCTGCGCCTTGAGGGTCTCGAGGTCCGGCGGCAGGTCCGTGGTGGTGTCGGCGGCGTCGCCGAACAGGTCGAGCGGCTCGGTCACCGAGCGGGGGTGCCCACTGCCGAGCAGGAGGAACACGCGTGCGACGGACGCACCGGGGGTGGGTCAGCGTGGCGGCCACGCTGACGTCCAGCGAGCGGAAAGCCCCCACGATCACCTCCGGGTGCCGGACGCGACCTGTCCGCTATCACCGCCAGACTGGGCACATGGCCCTGGGAGTGCAGATCACGTTCGACGCCCACGACACGGCGAAGCAGGCCGAGTTCTGGGCGCTCGCGCTCGACTACGTCGTCCAGCCCCCGCCGCCGGGCTTCGACAGCTGGTTCGCCTTCGCCGAGAAGATCGGGATCCCGCGCGAGGACTGGGACCGCCTGAACGCCGTCGTCGACCCGGCCGGTGCCGGCCCCCGTGTGCTGTTCCAGAAGGTGCCCGAGGACAAGACGGTGAAGAACCGCGTGCACCTCGACGTCAACGTCGGCGACGGCGGCGAGGGCCGCAAGGAGCTCGCCCACGCCCACCGCGAGAAGCTCGAGGCGGCCGGCGCGCGGTTCCTGCGCGAGATCGACGAGCCCACGGGCTGGTGCCTGGTGATGGCCGACCCGGAGGGCAACGAGTTCTGCGTGCAGTGAGCGGGGCGGCTGGTCTATGGCGCCGCTCACGGTGGCCTGCCTAGGCTGCGGCGGGGTCCGTCGACGAGGAGGTGCCCGTGCCTCACGCTGACGACGGGGTCTGCGCGGTCACGCGCAGTACCGACCTGCGCCAGCACGCCCGCCTGCTCCACCAGGCCCACGACGCCCGGCTGTCCGGGAGCCGGCCGACGACGCCGTTGCGCCGGGTCGTGAGCCGGTCCTGGGACCGCGTCCTGTCCTACGGCGTCGCGCCGGACGGACGCTCGCTGGACGACCCCGCGCCGCCGGAGACCGTCGAGCAGCGCCGGGCCGCCTCGCCGATCGCCGGGGTGCTGCCGCAGCTGCGGGCGAGCCTCACCGCGGTGGCCGAGGACGCCGAGCACATCATGGTCATCACCGCCGCCGACGGTTTCGTGCTGTGGCGCGAGGGCGCCGTGCGCGTCGGCCGGCTCGCCGACTCCCTCGGCTTCCTGCCCGGCGCCGACTGGACCGAGGCCTCGGTCGGTACCAACGCCATCGGCACCGCGCTCGCCGAGCACGCCTCGGTGCAACTGTTCTCCGCCGAGCACTTCGTCCGCGCCCAGCACCCGTGGACGTGCACCGCGAGCCCGATCCACGACCCGCGCACCGGCGAGATGCTCGGTGTCGTCGACCTGTCGGGGCCCGCGCCGACGGTGCACCCCACCACCGTGGCCCTCGTGCACACCGCGGTCCGGCTCGCCGAGACCGGGCTGTGGGCCTCGCACGAGACGCGTCTGGAGAGCCTGCGGGCCGTCGCCGCGCCGATGCTCGCCCGGCAGACGGGCCCGGCGCTCGTCGTCGACGACCACGGCTGGGTCGCCGCCGCCACCGGCCTCGCCCCGCGTGACCGGGTCGGCGTGCCGCAGGCCGGCGAGGCGATGCTGATCCACGGGCTCGGCGCGTGCCTGCCCGACCGCGTGCCCGGTGGCTGGCTGCTGCGTCCCTCCGACGCGGCCGGCCCGGGCCGCACGCGCCTGCGTCTCGACCTCGACGCCGACCCGCCCGCGGTGCTCGTCGAGGGCCACGAGGTCTGGCGCCACACCCTCGGGCGGCGCCACCTGCAGATCGTCGCCCTGCTGATGGCGGCCGGGAGCGCGGGGCTCGACGCGGCCGCGATCAGCCGCGCGCTCTACGACGACGCCGACCACCTCGTCACCGTCCGCGCCGAGCTCTCCCGGCTGCGCCGCGTGCTCGGGGGCCTGCTCGCCGCGCGGCCGTACCGGATCGCGCCGGGCGTCGAGGTCGTCGCGCCGACCCCGCAGGACATCGCCCGCCTCTTCGGCCCCGGGAGTGCAACACCGCTGCAACCCTGGCCGTGACCGGGCTCACTCTCGTGGGATGCCCGGAGAGCACCCCAGGGAGGACCCATGAAGGCTGCCCGCTTCCACGGCCGTGAGGACGTGCGGATCGAGGACGTCCCCGAGCCGCATCCCGGCCCGGGCCAGGTGCAGGTCGCGGTCGAGTGGTGCGGGATCTGCGGCACCGACCTGCACGAGTTCCTCGACGGCCCGATCTTCACCCCGACACCCCAGGCGCCCCACCCGCTGACCGGCGGCGCCATCCCGATCACCCTCGGGCACGAGTTCTCCGGCGTCGTCGCGGAGGTCGGCCAGGGCGTGACGGGGGTGTCCGAGGGCGACCGCGTCGTCGTCGAGCCCTACGACGTGTGCGGCACGTGCGTCGCGTGCCGGTCCGGGCGCTACAACATCTGCCGGTCGCTGGGCTTCATCGGCCTCGACGGCGACCAGGGCGGGTTCGCCGAGAAGATGGTCGTCGACCAGCGCTGGGTGCACCCCATCGGCGGCCTGACCACCGAGCAGGGGGCGCTCATCGAGCCGCTGGCGGTCGGGTACCACGCGACGAAGCTGTCCGGCATCCAGCAGGGTCAGACGGCCGCGGTGTTCGGGTCGGGGCCGATCGGGCTGGTCACCGCCGCCGCCCTGCGCGCCACCGGTGCCGGGCAGGTGATCGTCATCGAGCCCGCCGAGGCCCGGAAGGCCAAGGCGCCCGGCGCCGGCGCCGACCACGTGCTCGACCCGACCGAGGTCGACGTGCCCGAGGCCATCCGCGAGCTCACCGACGGCGCCGGGGCGGACGTGACGTTCGAGTGCGCCGGCCTCGACCCCGTGCTCGCCCAGGCCGTCGCGTCGACCCGGCCCGGCGGGACCTGCATCAACGTCTCGATCTGGGGCCACCCGGCGACCTTCGACGTGAACTCGCTGGTGTTCTCCGAGATCCGGCTCATCGGCTCGCTCGCCTACGCGGGCCGGCACCCCGAGGTCATCGACCTCGTCCGCGACGGCGTCGTCGACGTCGAGCAGTTCATCACCGGCCGCATCGCCCTCGACGACATCGTCGACCAGGGCTTCCGCGAGCTCATCGACCACAAGGAGACCAACGTGAAGATCCTGGTGCACCCGTGACCGCCGCGGGGACGCGCGTCGCCGTCGTGACCGGCGCGGGGCGGGGGATCGGTGCCGCGATCGCCCGCCGGCTCGCGTCGGACGGCCTCGCGGTGATGGTGTCCGACATCGACGCGGCGACCGCGCAGGCCGTCGCGCAGGAGATCACCGACGCCGGCGGCCAGGCCGCCTCGACCGCCACCGACGTGGCCGACCGCGACGCCGTGGTCGCCCTGGTCGCCGCCACGCGGGAGCGGTTCGGGTCGATCGACGTCATGGTGGCGAACGCGGGCATCGCGCAGGTGAAGACGCTGCTCGAGGTCACGCCCGAGGACCTGCAGCGGATGCTGTCGATCAACGTCGGCGGCGTGATGTGGTGCCTGCAGGCCGCGGCCGAGGCGATGATCGAGCAGGGGCACGGCGGGAAGATCATCAACGCCGCCTCGATCGCCGGGCACCAGGGCTTCGACCACCTCGGGCACTACTCGGCGTCGAAGTTCGCGGTCCGCGCACTGACCCAGGCCGCGGCCAAGGAGCTCGCGAGCCACCAGATCACCGTCAACGCCTACTGCCCGGGCATCGTCGGAACGACCATGTGGGACGAGATCGACGAAGGGCTCGGCGGCTACCTGGGCACCGGCAAGGGCGAGGCGCTGAAGCAGTACTCGCAGCTCATCGCCCTGGGCCGGGTGCAGACGCCGGAGGACGTGGCCTCGTTCGTCTCGTACCTCGCGAGCCGCGACGCCGACTACATGACCGGGCAGGCGGTGATGATCGACGGCGGGATCGTGATGGTCTGACGACCACGTGAGGGATATGGGTCGCCGGGACGACCCATATCCCTCACGTGGGCGCAGCCCGTCGAGTTGACCGCCGGAGTGGCGGGGGTAACATGGTCGACATGCAGGCGAAGCGTCGCGAGGTAGTACTTCGGCGCGCCGGGTGAGCCAGGGCCCCGGCGCGCACTTCCGCTTGCCCCGCTAGGGGCTCGCAGCGGCACTGCCGAGACCTGGCTCGGATCCACTCCACCACCGGATCCCCAGGAGCCCGTCGTGACCACGCTCGAGCCGGCCCCCACCCGCCGCCTGTCCCGCCTGCCCCGCCCGTTCACCATCCTCACCACCGGCGGCATGACCGGGGTCATGGACCTCGCGTCGGCGCTGTGCTCGTTCGGCTACCGCGTCCCGGACTTCGCGGTCGACGTCCACGAGGGCGTCTCGTGCTCGTGCATCCAGTGCACCGTGGCGCTGACCAGCGCCGAGTGCACGGAGTTCGCCGACCGCGTCCGGTCGCTCCCGGGCGTCCTGTCGGTCGAGCCCAGCTGCTGACCCGCATAGTGGAGGCGTGAGCGACGACGCCCGGCGCGACCGGGGGCCCGACGGGCCCGGCGAGTGGTCCAACCCCCTCGAGCAGCTGATCGGCCGGCTCGTCGAGGGATTCGGCGACCTGGGCGGGCCGGGCCCGCAGGGTGACGACCCCGGACGTCCGCAGGGCAACAGCCGCACGCCCGTCCTCGACCGCTTCGGCCGCGACCTCACCGCCGCGGCCCGCGCGGGGCGCCTCGACCCCGTCGTCGGCCGCGACCGGGAGGTCGCCGCCGTCCTCGAGATCCTCGGGCGGCGCACCAAGAACAACCCCGTGCTCGTGGGCGACCCGGGCGTCGGCAAGACCGCGATCGTCGAGGGCATCGCGGCCAAGATCGCCGCCGGGACCGTGCCGGGCGCGGCCGGCCGGCGTGTGGTCTCGCTGGACCTGGCCGGGCTCGTGGCCGGCACCAAGTACCGCGGGGAGTTCGAGGAGCGGCTGCGGCGCCTGGTCGACGAGGTCACGGCCACCGAGCGCGCGGTGATCCTCTTCCTCGACGAGGTGCACACGGTCGTCGGGGCCGGCGCCGGGGTCGAGGGCACGATGGACGCCGCCGACATCCTCAAGCCGGCCCTCGCGCGCGGCGAGCTGCAGGTCGTCGGGGCGACGACGCTGGAGGAGTACCGGCGCCACGTCGAGTCCGACCCCGCGCTGGAACGGCGCTTCGCCCCGATCACCGTCGACGAGCCGTCCGTCGAGCAGACCGTCGCGATCCTCGACGGGCTGAAGGGGCGCTACGAGGAGCACCACGGCGTCCGGATCCCCGAGGACGCCCGGCGCGCGGCCGTCGAGCTCACCGCGCGCCACGTCCGCGACCGCTTCCTGCCCGACAAGGCCATCGACGCCCTCGACACCGCGGCCGCCCGGGTGCGGCTGCGCCGCGGCGAGGACCCGGGGGCGTCCGCGACGGTGTCGGTCAGCGACGTCGCCCAGGTCGTCGCCGACCGCACGGGCCTGCCCGTCGCGCACCTCACCGACTCCGAGCGCACCCGCCTGCTCGGCCTCGCCGACCACCTGCGCCGCCGCGTCGTCGGCCAGGACCACGCGCTGGAGGCCGTCACCGACGCGGTGCTCGCCGGCCGGGCGGGCATGGGCCAGCCGGGCCGGCCGGTGGCGTCGTTCCTGTTCGCCGGCCCGACCGGGGTCGGCAAGACCGAGCTCGCCCGCGCGCTGGCCGAGGCGCTGCACGGGTCCGACGAGCGCCTCGTGCGCCTCGACCTCGGCGAGTTCCGCGAGGCCCACACCGTCAGCCGCCTCACCGGCGCGCCGCCCGGCTACGTCGGGCACGACCGTCCCGGCGAGCTCACCGAGGCGCTGCGGCGCACACCGTCGTGCGTGGTGCTGCTCGACGAGATCGAGAAGGCGCACCCCGACGTGCTGGCCCTGCTGCTCGGGGTCCTCGACGCCGGGCGGCTCACCGACGGGCGCGGGCGCACGGTGTCGTTCGCCGACGCCGTCGTGATCATGACGAGCAACCTCGGGGCCGGCGCCCTGACCGAGGGCCGCGACCCGGACGAGGCCCGTGCCACCGTGCTCGCCGCCCTCGCGCGTGCCCTGCGCCCGGAGTTCCTCGGGCGCGTCGACGAGGTCGTGCTGTTCACCCCGCTCGACCACGAGGCCCGGCGCGCCGTGGTCGAGCTGTTCCTCGACGGCACGCGCGAGCGCCTCGCCGCGCAGGAGGTCGGGCTCACCGTCACCCCGGCGGCTCTCGATGCCCTCGTCGCCCGCGGCCACGACCCGGCCCTGGGCGCGCGCCCGATGCGCCGCGTCGTCACCCGGGAGGTCGACCGGGCGCTGTCGCGGCGGATCGTCGCCGGCGCCCTGCGCCCGGGCGGGCACGCCACCGTCGACGCGCCCGACCCGGACGGCCCGCTGACCGTCGAGGTGGGCCTGCCCACGTGAGCACTTTCCGGGCCCATCGGCCCGGAAAGTGCTCACGAGGGGCGTCACTCCACCGTGACGCTCTTCGCCAGGTTGCGGGGCTTGTCGATGTCGCGGCCCAGCACCGCGGCGCAGTGGTAGGCCAGCAGCTGCAGGGGGACGCCGAGCAGGATCGGGTCGAGCTCGGGCTCGAGGCGCGGGACGCGCAGCACGGCGTCGGCGAGCCCGTCGGGGAGCTCGGCGTTGGTCACCGCGATCACGGGCCCGCCGCGGGCGCGGATCTGCTCGATGGTGCTGATGTTCTTGGCCAGCAGCTCGTCGTCGGGGACCACCACCACGCACGGCATGGCGGCGTCGACCAGCGCGAGCGGCCCGTGCTTGAGCTCCGCCGCCGCGTACGCCTCCGCGTGCACGTAGGAGATCTCCTTGAGCTTCTGGGCGCCCTCGCGGGCCACGGCCGCCCCGCGCACCCGGCCGAGGTAGAACATCGAGCGCGCGTCGGCGTAGCGCCGGGCCACGTCGGCGACGGCGTCACCCGACTGCAGCGCGGTCTCCACGGCGTCGGGCAGACGGCGCAGGCCCTCGACGAGCCGCGTGCCGTGGGCGGCGGAGAGGTCCCGGACGCGGCCGAGCAGCAGCGCGAGCAGCGTGAACGACGTCGCCATCGAGCTGAACGCCTTGGTCGAGGCCACCGACACCTCGGGGCCGGCGTGCAGGAACATCCCGGCGCCGCACTGCCGCGCGATCGCCGAGCCGATGACGTTGACGACGCCGACGACGCGCCCGCCCTTGCGCTGGAGCTCCTCGACCGCGGCGAGCGTGTCGATGGTCTCGCCGGACTGGCTCACGGCGACGTAGAGCGTCTCGGGGTCGACCAGCGGGTTGCGGTAGCGGAACTCGCTCGCCTGCTCGGCGTCGGCGGGGATGCGGGCGAGCTCCTCGACCAGGCCCGCGCCGATCTGCCCGGCGTAGAGCGCCGACCCGCAGCCCAGGAAGGTCACGCGGCGGATGCCGCGCAGCTCGCGCGGGTCGAGGCGCAGCCCGTCGAGGCGCGCGGTGGCGAAGCGGGTGTCGAGGCGCCCGGCCAGCACGCGGCGCAGGGCGGCGGGCTGCTCGTGGATCTCCTTGGACAGGAAGTCCTCGTGGCCGTCGAGCTCGTAGTCGGCGTCGTCGACGTCGACGGTGGTGGGCGGGCCGAGCCGCGAGCCCTCGTAGCCCGCGGCGGTGAGCGTCGCGAGCTCGCCGTCGGCGAGGAAGACGACCTGGCGGGTGTGCCGGACCAGCGCGGCGACGTCGGAGGCCACGAACATCTCGCCGTCGCCGAGGCCCAGCACGATCGGGCTGCCGTTGCGGGCGACGACGAGCTCGTCGGGGTTGCGGGCGTCGAGCACGACCAGGCCGTAGGTGCCCTCGACGACGCGCAGGGTCTCGCGGACGGCCTCCTCGAGCGAGCTCGACCCGCCGTCGAGGGCCCGCGCGACGAGGTGGGGCAGCACCTCGGTGTCGGTGTCGGACTTCAGCGTCACGCCGTCGGCGACGAGCTTGGCGCGCAGCTCGTCGGCGTTCTCGAGGATGCCGTTGTGGACGACGGCGATGCGTCCGGCCGCGTCGGTGTGGGGGTGGGCGTTGCGCTCGCTCGGCTCGCCGTGGGTGGCCCAGCGGGTGTGGGCGATGCCGGTGCGCCCGGGCTGCTCGTCCTCGCCGACGGCGGCGCGCAGGTCGTCGACGCGGCCGGCGGAGCGGGTGATGCGCAGGGCCTTGCGGTGGGCGACGGCCAGGCCGGCCGAGTCGTAGCCGCGGTACTCGAGGCGCGCGAGCCCGTCCACCAGGATCTTCGTCGCCGGTCTCGGGCCGACGTACCCCACGATGCCGCACATGGTCGATTCCCCCTCTATCCGTAGACGATCCGGCGCAGGCGCCGCTCGCTGACCTCGCCGGGAGCCACCGGGCGGTGCGCGAGCTCGTCGGCGATCACCGTCCAGATCTCGGCGTTGCGACGGTCGCGGGCCTGCAGCTCCCGGTGCCGCCGGCGCACGAACTCCTCGGTGGTCTCCGAGTAGTAGGCGACGACGTCGGCCACCACGCGCGCGGCGACCTCCCCGGGAAGACCCGTCGACGCGGCCACGTGCCGCACCAGCTCGGGGTCCATATCGATACAGACTGCCGCGTCGGGGCCGCGAGGGCCAGCTTCCTGCCCGATTGCGGGCAGAGAATGACGCTTCGTGCGGTCTGCGCCACGGCGCGCTGCAGCCTCCGAGGGTGCACCAGCGTCGCCGCGTGGTCACCGGGGGCCGTCGACGGGGCGCCGGGAGCGCGACACGCCCGGGTGCACGCCGGCGGATCGAGGATGTGGCGATCCGGGCATCAGATGCCGGCGACGCCGCACCGCTGGCACACCCCGTGCGCCGGGTGGGCTAGCTGGTGATGTCCTTGCGGCGGAACCACCAGACCGCCGTGGCCCCGAAGGCGATGCACCACACCAGCGCCGAGAGCACGCCGCGGGCGAGGTCGGTGCCGTCGACGTCGAGGGTGAGCAGGTCGGCGAAGGCGAACACCTCGTGGGTCGGCAGGAGGTTGCGCAGGCTGCCCAGCGCGTCGACCGTGTCCAGGATCTGGGACAGGATCGACACGAGCACCGCGCCGCCGACCGCGCCGAGCGGGGCGTCGGTCACCACCGAGAGCAGCGTCGCCACGCCCGCCACCCAGAGCAGGTGGATCGCCAGGTAGACGACGGTGAGCAGGATGCGCACGAGCGCCGTGCCGTAGGGCAGGGACTCGCCGGTGGGGGAGAGGTAGTCGCCGGCCCCGTAGACGACGGTGCCGAGCAGGACGGCCACCACGGGCAGCACGACGAGCGTGCTCAGCGACAGGACGGCGGCGACGATCGCCTTCTGACGCAGCAGGCGCACGCGTGGCACGGGGATCGCGAGCAGGTAGCGCAGCGACGACCACGACGCCTCGCTCGCCACCGTGTCGCCGAAGAACAGGGCCACGACCACCACGAACAGGAAGCTCGCCGAGGAGAACAGCGCGAAGACCGCGAAGTTCGGGCCCGACGCCTGGGCGAGGTCGGTGAGGCTGGTGGCGGCCGCGCCGGGCGTGGGGTCGTCACCGACCGAGAACGCGATCCAGAGGATCACCGGGAGCAGCGCGAACAGCGCCAGCGTCACCTGGGTGCGCCGGCGCCGCCACTGGCGCGCGAGCTCAACCCGGACCGGCAGCGTGCGGGCTTCCTCGACCGTCGTGCTCACGACGAGCCCTCCTCACCGATCAGCGCGAGGAACGCGTCCTCGAGGCGGCGGCGGGGACCGACCCCGCGCACGTCGAACCCGGCCTCCACCAGCGAGCGCACGACCTGGGCCCGGTCGACGTCGCCGAGGTCGACGAGGACGACGTCGGCGTCCGAAGCGTCGGCCTCGACGCCGCGCACCCCGTTGCGGCCGCGCAGCACGGACACGGCCTCGTCGCGGCGCCCGGAGACCGTCACCGCGACCTGCCCGCCCGCGACCAGCTCGGCGACCTCGCCGGTCGCGACGACCCGGCCGCGGTGCATGACAACGACGTGGTCGCAGGTCTGCTCCACCTCGGCGAGCAGGTGGCTCGACACGAGGACGGTCCGGTGCCCGTCGCGGGCGTACGACCGCAGCACCTCGCGCATCGCGTGGATCTGGGGCGGGTCGAGGCCGTTGGTGGGCTCGTCGAGCACGAGCAGGTCGGGGAGCCCGAGCATGGCCTGGGCGATGGCGAGGCGCTGGCGCATGCCCTGGCTGTAGGTGCGCACGGTCCGGTCGACCGCCCCGCCCAGCCCGGCGATCTCCAGGGCGTCCTCGAGGTGCGCGTCCTCGCGGGGGCGTCCGGTGGCGGCCCAGTAGAGCTCGAGGTTGTCGCGCCCGGTGAGGTGCGGCAGGAACCCCGCGCCCTCGACGAACGCGCCGACGCGCCCCAGCACCGGCGCGCCCGCCACGACCCGGCGCCCGAAGAGGCGCAGCTCGCCCGCGGTCGGGGCGATGAGCCCGAGCAGCATGCGCAGCGTCGTCGTCTTGCCGGCGCCGTTGGGCCCGAGCAGGCCGAGGACCTGGCCGCGCTCGACGGTGAACGAGACGTCGTCGACGGCCACGAGCCCACTGGGCCAGGACTTCGACAGGCCCCGGACCACCAGCGGGGTGTCGGCCAGCTCCTCGGCGAGGGCGAGCGCGCCGCCGGGCTCGAGGTCACGGCGCCGCCGCCGCACGGCGAGCACCCGGGCGACCAGCCAGGCGAGGAGCACGCCGAGCAGCAGCACGCCGGCGGCGACCAGCGGGGCGAGCGGCACCGAGGTCCCGCTGCGCACGTCGCCGGGGACGGTGGGCACCGAGAGCGTGCCGTCCCCGGCGAGGGAGATCCGGTGTACGGCGGGCGCCGACGCCGCGGCGAAGGCCTGGTCGGTGGTGGCGACCGCGACCTCGAGGCGGTGGCCCGCCGCCAGCGTCGCGACGACCGCGGGCAGGCTGACGTCCACCTCGGTCGGCGTGGGGCCCGGCGCGGGCAGCCGGAGGGGGGACACGGCGCTGCCCAGCAGGGTGCGTGTCGCCCCGTCCGCGGCGACGTCGTAGACCTTCGCGAAGAGCACCGGTTCGCCGGCGGGGCGTCCCGGCACCGCGGCGACGCCCAGGCGGACCCGCGGGGTGCCCGCGACGACCGTGCGCTCCGTGAGCGGGTCGCTGCTGAAGGTGGCCGACTGCGCCGGCAGGTCCGAGGCCAGCCGCCCCAGCAGCGCGGACGCGCCACCACCCCCGCCGCCCCCGGAGCCGCCGCCGGAGCCGCCACCCCCGGAGCCGCCGCCACCCCCGCCCTCGTCGTCGTCGGAGCCGGCCGAGCCCGACCCGCCCGCCGCACCGGTCAGGGCACCGAGCCCCGGGATGGACGAGATCGCGGCGGGGGCGCCGCCGGCGGGGGCGACGACGTCCTGCGGCTCGCCCCGCAGCGCCAGCGGGGTCCGGGCCGTGCCCGGGGCGCCGTCGAGACCGGGGTAGACGCTCGCGGTGATCGTGCGCTGGGTCGGGGCGCTGCGGGCGGTCACCCCGGACGGCACGACGTAGGTGAACTCGGTGCCGACCGCGGGCGCCGTGCCCGCGAGGTGGTGGTCGAACCAGGCCTGCATCCGGGCGGTCGTGCGGGTGTCCGGGCCGCCGCCGTCGTGGCCGCCGGCGAACCAGCTCACCGCGACCGTGCCGCCGCCCGCGGCGATCCCGCGGGCGTTGGCGTCGGCCTGGTCGAGGCCGAAGAGCGTGTCCCGCTCGCCCTGGACCAGCAGCGTCGGGGCCGTGATCCGCCCGGCGATGCTCGCGGGCGAGGCGCGGGAGAAGAACGCGGCGAGCTCGGCCGGCTCGCGCCCGGTCGTGGCGGCGGCGGTGTAGCCCGCGCAGACCTCGGGCAGGAAGCGCCCGCAGACCTGGGGCGCGTCGGCCTCCTGCCCCGGGCCGGGCCGCGAGCCGCTGGAGAAGAACAGCGCCGCCCACGTCTTCTTGAACACGCCGTCGGGCGCGGCGGCGCTCGCGGCGGGCGTGGCAGCGGGGTCCGGTCCGGCACGGTTCGGGAAGAGCGACTGGCCCAGGTCGTTCCAGGTGATCATCGGGATGGTGGCGTCGACCCGACGGTCGTAGCCCGCGAGCAGCAGCGAGAGCGCCCCGCCGTAGGACGCGCCGGTGACGCCGACGCGCGGGTCGCCCGGACCGTCCTGGCGCACCTCGGGGCGGGCGGCGAGCCAGTCGACGAGCTGCTGCGCGTCGGTGACCTCGTACTCGGGGGAGTTCAGCGCGATCTGCCCGGTGCTCGCCCCGAAGCCGCGGGCCGACCAGGCCAGCGCCACGTAGCCCCGCTCGGCCCAGGTGCGGGCCTCGTCGGCCACGGTCTGCTTGCTGCCGCCGAACCCGTGCGCGACCAGCACCGCGGGCGCCGGGGCCGACGTCGCCGGCAGCCACAGCGTGGCGTCGAGGCTCTGCGGCTGGTCGCGCGCCGGGCCGTCCCGGACGTCGATGCGGAGGTCCTCGCTGCGCACCGCAGCACTGCCCGGGCCCCCGGGCGCGGGAGCGGCGGCGACCGTCGACAGCCCGAGCAGTCCGACGGCGAGCACGACCCCGAGGACCCGGAGCGGGCGGCTGATCACCCGCGCACGTTATCCCTGACGGTCTGTGTCCGTCGTGAGCAACCGGATCGGGTGCGCAGCGCCACTCGGGGCCCCGTCGCGCTGAGTTCACGCGGGTGACACACTCGGTCGCGGAGGGGAGTATCCCCGCGCGTCGGCCTCGTCAGCACGGCCGCCGGTCCGGTCGCCAGACCGGGCTCGGTGCCCGGGGCCGTCGGTCACCTGTCACAGGTGGCGGGAGAGACCTCCGGTGTTCACGTCTGCCCTGACGTCGCCGGAGATGGAGACCTCTCACCATGTACGTGCCGTTCTGGGTGTGGGCCGCGACCATCGTGGGCCTGCTCGCCGTCCTCGCCCTCGATCTCGCGATCGTCGGCCGCCGACCCCACGAGGTCACCGTCCGGGAGGCCGCCCGCTGGGTCGGCGTCTACATCGGGCTCGCCGCGGTCTTCGCGCTCGGCCTGTTCCTGGTGGCCGGGCCGGACCCCGCCACCGCGTTCGTGGCCGGCTACATCACCGAGTACTCGCTCTCGGTCGACAACCTCTTCGTCTTCCTGCTGATCATGAGCGCGTTCGCGGTGCCGAAGGTCCACCAGCACCGGGTGCTGCTCTTCGGCATCCTCATCGCGCTCGTGCTGCGCGGTGGGTTCATCCTCGCCGGGGCCGCGGTCATCGAGCGGTTCAGCTGGGTGTTCTACCTGTTCGGCGCGTTCCTCGTGCTCACGGCCGTGAAGGTCGTGGCCGACGGCGACGAGGACGAGGAGTTCAAGGAGAACGCCGCGCTGCGCCTGGTGCGCCGCGTCCTGCCGGTCACCGACGACTACGTCGGCTCGCGCTCGCTGGTCCGCCGCCGCGACTCCCACGGCCGGCTGCGGTGGTTCGTCACGCCGATGCTCATGGTGATGATCGCGATCGGCATGACCGACCTGCTGTTCGCGCTGGACTCGATCCCCGCCATCTTCGGGCTGACCCGCGACCCCTACATCGTGTTCACCGCGAACATGTTCGCGCTGATGGGCCTGCGCCAGCTCTACTTCCTGCTCGGCGGGCTGCTCCGCAAGCTCGTCTACCTCTCGTACGGGCTCGGCGTGATCCTCGCGTTCATCGGCGTCAAGCTCCTGCTCGAGGCGCTGCACACCAACACCGTCCCGTTCGTCAACGGCGGCGAGCCCCTCGGCGTCCCGACCATCGGGATCGAGCTCTCCCTCGGCGTGATCGTCGGTGTGCTGCTGCTCACCACGGTGGCGAGCCTCGTCAAGGTGCGGTTCTTCCCGGGGACCGACGACGTCCCTGAGCAGGGCGAGGACACCGGCGCCGACCCGGAGACGGCCTCGTCCGGCGCCCCGCGGTCGTCCGGGTCCTGATCTCCGACCCGCCGTCCTCACCGGGGAGCCACCGCCGGTGCGGTTCGGTGGCAGTCTCGACAGGGAGCAGGTGAGGGGAGTCGGGACGTCGGTGGCGGGACTGTCGGGGCGCGCGTGGCGCTGGGCCGTGGTGGCCGTGGTGGCGGCGCTCCTCGTGGGCATCCCCGCGGCGGTGGCGTCCCGGCCCGGTGACGCCCGCGCCGACCCGCAGCAGCTGCGCGAGCTCGTCGCGGCGTCGGCCGACCGCCCGTGGACCGGCTACGCCGAGGCCCGCGCGGCGCTCGGGCTGCCGCGCATCGCGCAGCTCTCCGACGTGACCACGCTGCTCTCGGGCGTCACCCGCCTGCGCGGCTGGTACGCGGCGCCCGACCAGGCGCGCTACGACGTGCTCTCGGCGGTGGGGGAGCGCGACCGCTACGTCACCCCGGACGGGCAGGCGGTGTGGGACTACGGCGCCGAGCTGCTCACCGTCGTCGCCCGCGACCCGCAGGTCCGCCTGCCCCGCCCCGAGGACCTGCTGCCGCCCGAGCTGGCGCGCCGGCTGCTGTCCGGGACGGCGGCGAGCGACCCGGCGACCGAGCTGCCCGCGCGCCGGGTGGCCGGGGTCGACGCGGCCGGGGTCCGGGTCACCGTCGCCGACCCCGGGACCACCGTCGGCGCGCTCGACGTCTGGGCCGACCCCGAGACGGGACTGCCGGTGGCCGTGGAGGTGCGGGCCAAGGGCGTCGCGGAACCCCTGATCACGACCTCGTTCGGCGAGCTCGAGCAGGGCCCGCCCGACCCCGCCGCCCTCACGCCGCGGCAGGGGCCCGGCGCCGGCGTGACGCGCAGCCCGACCTCGGACCTGTTCGGGGTGCTCGGCCGGGGCGACGGGCGCTCGCTGCCCGCGAGCCTCGCGGGGCGCGACCGCGAGCCGGCGGAGCGCGGGTTCCCGGCCCTGGGCCGCTACGGCACGACGCTCGGGCAGCTCATCGCCGTGCCGATGCCCCCCGACCTGGCCGGGACGCTGCTCGCGGGCATCGGCCGCGCCGGGGCGGGGCGCACCCTGTCGGTCGACGGGCAGGCGGCGGCGCTCGAGACCCCGCTGCTGACCCTGGCCGTGGTGCGCAGCGACGACGGCGCGCGGGCGTGGGCGCTCTCGGGGCTCGTGCCGCCCGCCGCGATCGACAGCGGCGCCACCGACCTGCTGGCGGGAGGGCGGTCGTGAGCACCCCTCTGGTCATCGAGACCCGGGGCCTGACCAAGCGCTTCGGCGCCCACGTGGCCGTCGACGACGTCGACCTGCACGTCGCGGCGGGCGCGCGCTACGGCTTCCTGGGTCCCAACGGGTCGGGCAAGACGACGATGGTGCGGATGCTGCTCGGCCTGGTCTACGCGACGCGGGGCGAGATCACGGTGCTGGGCCGGCCGGTGCCGTCGCGGGTGGCCGAGGTGCTGCCGGCGATCGGCGCCATGGTCGAGGGCCCCGCGGCGTACCCGCACCTGTCCGGGCGGGCCAACCTCGCGCTGCTGGACGCGGCCGGTCCCCGGCGCCGCTCGACCGGACGGGGCCGGCGCCGGCGCGTCGAGGAGGTGCTGGAGCGCGTCGGGCTCGGGGCGATCGACCGGCGCCCGGTGAAGGCCTACTCGCTCGGGATGCGCCAGCGCCTCGGGCTGGCCGGGGCGCTGCTCGACCAGCCGCGGCTGCTCGTGCTCGACGAGCCCACCAACGGGCTCGACCCACACGGCATCCGCGAGGTCCGCGACCTGCTCGTCGAGCTGAACGAGGCCGGTACGACCGTGTTCCTCTCCAGCCACCTGCTCGCCGAGATCGAGGCGCTGTGCACGACGGTCGGGGTGGTCGACCGCGGCCGGCTGGTGCTCGAGGACGACCTGGACGCGGTCCGCGGCCCGACCGGGCGCCTCGTCGTCCGGACCCCCGACCCCGAGGCCGCGGCCCGGCTGCTCGGGCGCGCGGTGGCCGAGCGCCACGACCACACCCTCGTCGTCGACGCCGCGCCGGGCGGCCCGCCGGCGCTGGCGCGCCACCTCGTCGAGCACGGCGTGCCGCTCGACGGTCTCGTCGAGCAGCGCCGGAGCCTGGAGGACGTGGTGGTGTCGCTGACGGGCCCGGGTTCCGACACGTCGCGGGGCCGGAACGGGGTGCGCCCGTGATCGGTGTCGAGCTGCAGAAGCTCGTCCGCCGCCCGCGCACGTGGGTGGCGGTCGGCCTGCTGTGCCTGCTGCCGACGATCGTGGCGGTCTTCCTCGCGACGACGCGCATCTCGCCGCCGCCGGGGCAGGGCGCGGCGTTCCTGTCGGCGGTGCTGCAGTCCGGCTCGCTGTACCCGGCGGCGGCGCTGGCGCTCGTGCTGCCGATCTTCCTGCCGGTCGCGGTGGCGGTGATCGCGGGCGACTCGGTGGCCGGCGAGTCGGCCCAGGGCACCCTGCGCTACCTGCTCGTGCGCCCGGTGCGGCGCACGTCGTTGCTGGTCGCGAAGCTGGTCGCGGTCGTGGTGTTCGTCGTGGGGTCGGTGCTCGCGGTGGCGGGCAGCTCCTACGTCGTCGGGGTGTCGCTGTTCGGGGCCGGCGACCCGGTGGCCGTGGTGCGGGCGCTGCCCGAGGTCACCGGCGGCAGTGACGCGGTCGCGGGCACCGGGACGGAGGCGGCACCGGCGGGCGGGCAGGTCGGCGGCTCCGACGCCTCGTCCGGGGGGCAGGCCGGCGCGCAGCGCCCGGGCGCGGACACCGGCGACGCCACCGCCGTCGACCCCGACGCCGCCCGCGAGCGCGCGCAGTCGTCGGTGTCGTCCCTGTCGGGCGAGGCGCTCTCTCCCGCCGACCTCGCGGCCCGGCTGCTGGGCGCCATGGGCTACGTGACGGTGTCGATGCTCGGCGTGGCGGCGATCGCGCTGTTCCTCTCGACGGTCACCACGTCGTCCCTGGGGGCGACGCTCGGCGCGCTCGCGGCGCTGATCACGAGCCAGGTGCTGGTCAGCCTCGACGCGGCCGCCTCGGTCACCCCGTACCTGCCCACCCGCTACTGGCTGGCGTGGGTCGACTTCTTCCGCGACCCGATCTTCCTGCGCGACATCACGGCGGGCCTGTGGTTGCAGGCCGGCTACGTGGTCGTGCTCATGCTCGCGGCGTGGGCCAACTTCACGACCAAGGACGTCACGAGCTAGTCCTTCATAAGGCTAGGCTGATATAAGGTGCGGGCGTCCCTCCACCGCGCCGACCGGGAGCACCTCGCGATGAAGTACACCGTCTCGATCGAGCTCGCCCTGCCGCGGGAGCAGGTGGTGCACCTGCTCGCCGACCCCGCGCACCTGCCGATGTGGCTGCGCGGCCTGGTGGTGCACGAGCCGCTGGACGGGGTGCACGGGCAGGTCGGCACCCGCTCGCGCGTCGTGCTGCGCAGCGGTGGGCAGGAGATGGAGGGCACCGAGACCATCACGCGCCGCGAGCCGGCGGACCTGCACGGGATCCCGCGCGACACCGTCGTCCACTTCGAGAGGGAGATCGTCGCCGAGGGCATGTGGAGCGCCACCCGCGACCGGCTGACCGACGCCGGGCCGGAGAGGACGCTCTGGGCGAGCGAGAACGAGTACCGGTTCGGCAGCGTGCCGATGCGGCTGCTCGCGCCCGTCCTGCGCGGTGTCTTCCGCAAGCAGTCGCGACAGCACATGCAGGACTTCAGGGCGTTCGCCGAGCACGGCACGGACGTCCGCGACGCGACGGGCTGACACGGGCGGGGTCAGCCCACCCCGTCGACCACCCGGATCTCGCGGGTGGCGCCGTCGCCCAGCGCCTCCAGCGCCCGCTGGTAGGCCGGCGAGTGGTAGGCGGCGACGGCGGCGTCCACGTCGGGGAACTCGATGAGGCTGATCCGCGGGACCTCGCCGCCCTCGAGCACGGCGGCCGGGGCGCCACGCGCCAGGAACCGCCCGCCGCCCGCGAGCATCGCGGGGCCCGCGAGCTCGACGTAGGCGGCGAGCTTCCCCTCGTCGCGGACGGCCGTGAACGTGTTGATCCAGTACGCGGGCACGTCGGGCAACCTAGGCGCTCAGGACGCCCGGGGCGCCCCTTCCGAGCGCAGCGCGTCGCACTGGTCGGGGTCGGCGGTCGGCAGGGGACCGGTCCCGAGGCCCTGGAGGACCAGCCCGACGGCGAGCGGGTCGCTCGGCAGCCGGGAGTGGGCGACGCTCGCGTCCGAGCACACGTCCTGCAGCCGGACCGCGTCGGTGCCGGGCAGCTCGGCGGACTCGGGCGGCGTGACGGTCTCGTCGTCGGCGGTCCACAGCGAGAGCCACGGCAGGCCCGGGGGCGCCGTCGCGATGTCGGAGAGCAGCGCGCTGCCGGGGGCGAGCTGCTGGCAGGCGCGCGGGCAGGCCCCGGGGACGAGCGCGCCCCCGGCGGCCGCGAGCTCGGCGCCCTGCAGCGGCGACCCGAGCGTCACGACGCGCCGGACGGCGGGCGCGGTGCGGCCGCGGTCGAGGTACACGCGGGTCGCGACCCCACCGGCCGAGTAGCCGACGACGTCGACGGACGGGGCGCCGTCGTCGAGCAGCCCGCGCACGGTGTCGTCGATGGTCGCGCCCTGGGCCACGAGGTCGCCGGTGCCGCCCGACGGCAGCTCGACGATCACCGCCCGCCGGCCCTCGGCGCGCAGCCGCTCGGTGAGCCCGATGAACGCCGCGCGGTTGCCGCCGTAGCCCGGGACGAGGACGACCGCGCCGGGGACGTCGGGGTCGGCGGGCGGCGGCACGCGGTACTCGCGGGCCACGCCGAGGCCGACGAGCACGGCGACGACGGCCGCGAGCGCGAGCAGGGCGAGCACGAAGGCGCGCCGGCGCGGGGCCAGCCCGCCGAGCGGAGCCCGCTCGGGCCAGGACGCCATGACCCCCAGTGTGCCCCGGGTGCCGCGGTGATCCGCGTGAGACGGTGGTCCCCGTGATCGCCCTCAACCCGGACGAGTCGGCTGCCGCCACCCTCGCGAAGCGTCTCGAGCCCCTCCACTCGATGATCTACTTCGTCCCCGAGGTGGGCGAGGAGCTCAAGGAGATCGGCGTCCGCCCCCGCGACCAGTACTTCGCGCAGCGCGCCGCCCCGATGGGCGCCGTCGGGCCCGGGCTGGTCGCGGCGACGTTCTTCAACTTCAACCCGGCGCTGGTCGCCCGCACGGTGCCCGGGGTGTGGTCGTCGGCGTCGCCCGGCGACATCGTCAACGCCCGCCTGCGCGCCGCCGACCGCGCGCTGCGCCGCTTCCTCGGCGACGCGGTGTCGTCCGCGGCCGTGGACGAGGCGGCGACCCTGGTCCGCCGGGCCTGCGAGGGCGCGACCCCCGAGGACCGCCCGCTCTACGCCGGCCACGCCGACCTGCCCTGGCCCGAGGAGCCGTACCTCGTGCTGTGGCACGCGGTGACGCTGCTGCGAGAGCACCGCGGGGACGCCCACCTGCACGCGCTGACCTCGGCCGGGCTCTCCGGCATCGAGGCGCTGGTCACCCACGTCGCCACCGGCACGGGCTTCACGGTCGCCTTCGCCCAGCAGAGCCGCGGGTGGTCGCCCGAGCAGTGGGCCGACGCCAAGACGAGCCTCGCCGAGCGCGGCCTCATGGACGGCGACTCGCTCACCCCGCAGGGCCAGGCGCTGCGCGAGGAGATCGAGGACCACACCACGCGGATGTCCCTCGGGCCCTGGCGCAGGCTCGGCGCCGACGGGGTCGCCCGCCTCGCCGAGGTGTCGGCGCCGCTGTCCAAGGCGGTCCTGCCGGCCTTCGCGATCGACGGCGTCTTCGCGCCGAGGTCACCCCGCGCCCGGCAGGGCTGACGTCAGGACAGCTGCTGCGGCGCGCCGGGCGCGCCCTCGACCTTCTTCTCGGCGCGGCCGCGACGGGCCAGCCAGATCCCGCCGCCGACGACGAGCGCCACCGGCACGAGCCAGATCAGCGCCCCGACGAGCCACTGCACGAGCGGCCAGACGACGCCCCCGATGACGACGAGCGCACCGATGCCCACCAGAACCCACACGACGATCCTCATGACCTCGATGGTCGGCCTCGCGACGGCCGCCGGGCTCGGGGTGCGACCCTGAACTCCATGCGGGTCACGGTGGTCGGCGCGGGCATCGTCGGGCTGGCGACGGCGTACCGGCTGATCCGGGCGGGGGCGACGGTGCGCTGCCTCGACGTCGGTGAGCCGATGGGCGCGCGGTCGGCGGGCGACACGCGCATCTTCCGTGTCGCGCACGGCGACCCCGGGCTCGTCGCCGAGGCCCGGCGCGCCTCGGAGCTGTGGGACGACTGGTCGATGACCGCGGGCCGCACGCTCGTCGGCGGTGAGCGCGCGAAGGTCAGCGGGCCCCGGGTGCCCGCGTGGTCGGCGGCGATGACGGCGGCGGGGGCGATCCACCGGGTGGTCGACGGTGTCCTGCACGACCCGGCCGGCGGCGTGCTCGACCTCGTCGGCGCCGGGGCGTTCCTCACCGCCGCGGTGCACCCCGAGAGGGCCGGGGTCCGGGCCGTCGACGCGGACGGCGCCGTCCACACCGACGCCGGCACCGAGCACGCCGACGCCGTGGTCGTCGCCGCGGGCGCCGGGACCCCGGCGCTGGTGGCCCCGCTGGGCATCGACGTCCCCGCCGCGCTCGAGCACCACGCCCGCTTCACCTTCACCGGCCCCGCCGACCAGCCCTGCCACCTCGACGCCCGCGGTGACGGCGACCTCGCCAGCACCTACCAGCACCGCACGCGCGCCGGGCACTGGGCGGTCGGCGGGCACCTGCCCGACGCCGACACGGCCTGGGAGCTGGGCGCGGACGAGGTGGCCCGGCGCTCCCGCGCGGCCGTCGTCGACCACGTCCGCCGCCTCCTGCCCCACCTCGACCCGACCCCGGTCGCCGAGCTGCGGTGCACCCCGATGCGCGGCGCCGGGGACGGGGTGCACCGGGCCCGCGCGGGGGCCGTGCACGTCGTCTGGGGCGACAACCTGGCCAAGCTCGCGCCGCGCATCGGGGAGCTCGTCGCGGCCGACGTGGTGGGGGACACCCCGGTCGGCGGCGGTGGGCGGGATCACGCCCCGTAACCTGGAAGGGCTGCCCCCGATCCTTCCGGCTGGAGTTCCTGCGTGTCCGTCACCGCCCCCGAGCGTTCCGAGTCCGCCTCTGACGATCCAGGGGGACGCTCCGACCTGCGCAACGTCGCGATCGTCGCGCACGTCGACCACGGCAAGACGACGCTCGTCGACGCCATGCTGCGCCAGTCGGGCGCCTTCGCCGCGCGCGCCGAACTGGTCGACCGGGTCATGGACTCGGGCGACCTGGAGCGCGAGAAGGGCATCACGATCCTCGCCAAGAACACGGCGATCCACCGCGACGGCACGACGATCAACGTGATCGACACGCCCGGTCACGCCGACTTCGGCGGCGAGGTCGAGCGCGGCCTGTCGATGGTCGACGGCGTGGTGCTGCTCGTGGACGCCAGCGAGGGCCCGCTGCCCCAGACGCGCTTCGTGCTGCGCAAGGCGCTCGCGGCCCACCTGCCGGTGATCCTGGTGGTGAACAAGACCGACCGCGCCGACGCCCGGTGCGCCGAGGTCGTCGACGAGTCCCTCGAGCTGCTGCTCGAGCTGGCCACCGACCTCGACCTGGACGACGACGTCGTCGCCGGCCTGCTCGACCTGCCGGTGATCTACGCCAGCGCCCGCGCCGGCAAGGCCTCGACCGAGCGGCCCGCCGACGGCACCGTGCCGGACTCGCCGGACCTCCAGCCGCTGTTCGACACGCTGATGGCCCAGGTCCCGGCCCCGTCCGACGACCCGAACGGCGTCCTGCAGGCCCACGTCACCAACCTCGACGCGTCGTCGTACCTCGGCCGCATCGCGCTGTGCCGCGTGCGCTCCGGGCGCATCCGGCGCGGCCAGCAGGTCGGCTGGTGCCGCGCCGACGGGTCGGTGACCCGCGTCAAGGTCACCGAGCTGCTGCGCACCGAGGCCCTCGAGCGCGTGTCCACCGAGTACGCCGACGCCGGTGACATCGTCGCGGTGGCCGGCATCGCCGAGGTCACGATCGGCGACACCCTCGCCGACCCCGAGGACCCCCGCCCGCTGCCGCGGATCACGGTCGACGAGCCGGCGATCGCCATGACCATCGGCATCAACACCTCGCCGCTGGCCGGGCGCGACCCCAAGCCGGGCACCAAGCTCACCGCGCGCCTCGTGAAGAACCGGCTGGACGCGGAGCTGGTCGGCAACGTGTCGATGCGCGTGCTGCCCACCGAGCGCCCCGACGCCTGGGAGGTCCAGGGCCGCGGCGAGCTCGCGCTGGCGATCCTCGTCGAGCAGATGCGCCGGGAGGGCTTCGAGCTCACCGTCGGCAAGCCCGAGGTCGTCACCCGGGTCGTCGACGGCAGGGTCCACGAGCCGTTCGAGCGCCTCTCGGTCGACGTGCCCGACGAGCACCTCGGGGCGGTCACCCAGCTCCTCGCCGCCCGCAAGGGCGAGATGCTCGAGATGGCGCACTCGGCGTCCGGCCAGGTCCGCATGGAGTTCCGGGTGCCCTCGCGCGGGCTCATCGGCTTCCGCACCGAGTTCCTCACCGAGACCCGCGGCACCGGCATCGCCAACCAGCTCTTCGACGGCTACGGCCCCTGGGTCGGCGAGCTGCGCGCCCGCATCTCGGGCTCGCTGATCGCCGACCGCGCCGGCGCGGTCACCGGCCACGCCGTCGGCCTGCTCGCCGACCGCGGCGACCTCTTCGTCGGGCCGACCACCCCGGTGTACGCGGGCATGGTCGTCGGTGAGAACTCCCGCTCGGAGGACATGGAGGTCAACATCGTCCGCGAGAAGAAGCTGACCAACATGCGTCAGTCCTCGCAGGACGTCCTCGAGCGCCTCACGCCGCCGCGCATCCTGTCCCTCGAGCAGTCGCTGGAGTTCTGCTCCGAGGACGAGTGCGTCGAGGTCACGCCCGGCGCGGTGCGCATCCGCAAGGTCATCCTGGACGCGCAGGAGCGGCACAAGGCCCGGAACCGCTCGAAGCAGGGGCTGGCCTGAGCGCTCCCTCGAGCTCCGCGCGCGTGGGCTGCGGCACGGCCGCGGGGACGCGGGCGAGCGCCGCGCGGGTGGCGGCGACGATCTCCGGGTCGGTGTAGAGCTTCTCCGCGTCGCCGATCATGCCCATGATCCGCACGACCGCCCGGAACGCGAGCGGGTCGACCAGCGCGGCCCGGCGCAGCTCGGTGAAGCTCACGCGCTCGGCCCGGGGCGGCGGCGGGTCCGGCGCCGGCTCGCCGAGGACGGTGTGGCGCAGGGCCGCGAGCCGGGCCGCGTCGGACACGGCCTGGTCGGCGAACCACGGCCGGACGTGCTCGACGACCGCGCGGTCCATCGCGAGGGCCGCCGCCTCCGGGTCGTCGGGGTGCGCCGCGAGGACCTCGGCGAGGTCGGCGACCGTGCGCAGCGCGACGCCGATCCCGCGCCCGAAGGTCGGGTTCGTGGTGCACACGGCGTCGCCGACGGCGAGGAGCCCGAGGGCGACGGGGCGCCCGTCCACCACGAGACGCCGGAGGGTGTTGTGCAACCCGCCCATCACCGCGACCTCGGAGATCGGCTCGAGGGCGTCGAGCCAGGCGGCGTAGTAGGGGACCGTGCGCAGGGTCGCCTCGAAGACGCCCGGATCGCGGGCGGTGCGGAACCGCCGGTCGGCGGCGAGCGGGGCGAGCGCGATCTGGGCGGTGCGGTTGTCGCCGGCCCAGATGCCGAGGGTGAACTCGTCGAGGCCCATGACGACGCGGGCGGTCTCCGGCCCGGGCAGCGCGGCGCCGTCGCGCATCCGGTACTGGCGGCCGAGGTAGGCGAGCCCGCACGGCGCCGACTCGACGGCGCTGCGGCGGGCGCCGATGCCGTCGAGCCACCGGTCGATCGCGGACCGGCGGCCCGCGGCGTCGACGACGAGGTCGGCCGGCACGTCACCCGCACTGGTCCGCACGCCCCGCACGAGGGGCGGATCGGCGCCCTGCGCCAGGAGCCCCGTCACGGTGACGCCGGGCCGCACCGTGACCCCCGGCTCGACGGCCGCGGCGCGTCCGAGGACCCAGTCGAGGGCGGCGCGCCGGCACATGATCGGGCGGAGCTCGTCGTCGCCCGGGCGGGGGGAGCGGTCCTCCAGGGTGGCCGCCATCTGGGACTCGAGCGGTGCCTCCCGGGCCCCGGCCGCGCGCAGGGACGCGAGCACGTCGGGCAGCAGCCGCTCGAGCAGCAGCCGGGTGCCCGCGAGCAGGACGTGAGGCTGGACGATCTGCGGGGCGGTCGGGCGCAGGGCCCGGGCGGCGGCGGTCTCGAGGTCCGGCGCGGGCGTCAGGTCCTCGCGCTCGAGCACCGTGACGCGGTGCCCGCGGCGCGCCAGCACCAGCGCCGCGCAGAGCCCTCCCGCGCTGCCACCCACCACCGCGACGTCCATGCCGGCCCCACCGTCGCTCGATCCCCCGGCGACCGTAGCGGCTCGGCGGGGTCGGTCACCAGAACGTCGGGCGCTCGATGACCTGCGTCGGCGCCTCCATCTTCTTGACCTCGCGGTGGCGCCGGTAGCGGCGCACGAGCATGACCACCACCAGCGAGCCGAGCAGCACGATGACCACGGTCTGGAAGAACCCGGCGTACCGCTCGACGAGGTGCCAGCGCGACCCGAGCGCGTAGCCGCCGCCGACGAACACGCTGTTCCAGATCAGGCTGCCCAGCGCCGTGAGCCCGATGAACTCCCACCACGGCATGCGGCGCTGCCCGGCGGGGATCGACACGAACGAGCGCACACCGGGGATCATGCGGCCGACGAAGACCGCCGCGCGCCCGTTGCGGTCGAACCACTGCTCGGCCTTGACGACGTCGCGCTCGTGGACGAGCGGCATCTTCGCCAGCGTGCGGCGCAGCCAGGCGTCCGAGGCGAGCATGCCGATGAGGTAGAGCGCGACCGCCCCGACCACCGAGCCGGCGGTGGTCCAGATGATCGCCGACAGCACCGAGAACTCGCCGCGACCGGCCGCGAACCCCGCCAGCGGCAGGATGATCTCGCTGGGGATCGGCGGGAACAGGTTCTCCAGCGCGACGATGAGCCCGGCCCCGGGCGCACCCAGCGTGGACATGAGGTCCGCGGCCCAGCCGGCCAGGCCGGAGTCGGTGGGGGGAGCCGGTGGCGCGGCGGCGCTGATCACGGGGAGGAGCGTCGGCATGAGGAGGGAACGAACGGGACGGCGATCGTTCTCCCACCGGGGGTGTGATTCGTCCGGTTCCCGCTCCGGCCCGTTCATTCCCGGCGGGTGACCCGCGGTGCGGCGGTCGCGACCACCCTCGACGCATGCTGCTGCTGATCTACGTCCGCCACATCCGCCGCTACGCGCACGACATCCCCTGGGTCCACATGGGCGTCGCCCTGTTCGGGAACGCCGCCTTCGTGGTCGGCAGCCTGTTCTTCCTCAGCCCGACGCTGACCCGGGCCGGGACGTGGCTGTTCGTCGTCGCGTCCTGGGGGATGCTCATCGGTGTGATCGGCGAGATCCTGTCCCGCTACGAGGCGAAGCAGCGGGCCAGGATCACGACGGTGGCCTGAGCCTCAGCGCTCCTCCTGCGGGCGGCCCTCCTCGGCCCAGCGGGTGTGGAACGTCCCGGGCCGGTCGGTGCGACGGTAGGTGTGGGCGCCGAAGAAGTCGCGCTGGCCCTGGATCAGGGCCGCCGGCAGGCGCTCCGCGCGCAGCGCGTCGTAGTACGCCAGCGCCGTCGAGAAGCCGGGCGCCGGGATGCCGAGCTGCGCGGCCACGGACACCACGCGGCGCCACGCGTCCTGCGCGCCGGCGAGGGCCTCGCGGAACGACGCGTCGGTGAGCAGCGTGGGCAGCTGGGGGTCGCGGCGGTAGGCGGCGGTGATCTCGTCGAGGAAGCGGGCGCGGATGATGCAGCCGCCGCGCCAGATCGAGGCCACGGCGCCGAGGTCGATCGACCAGTCGTACTCGGCGGCGCCGGCCTGGATCTGGTTGAAGCCCTGGGCGTACGCGACGATCTTCGATGCGTAGAGCGCCTGCTCGATGTCGTCGGCGAAGCCCTCGGCGGCGGCGCCCTCGAGCACCGCGCCGGACGTGCCGGGCAGGTCGCGGGCCGCGTCGCGCAGGTCGCGGTGCCCCGACAGCGAGCGGGAGAACACCGCCTCGCCGATGCCGGTGACCGGGACGCCGAGCTCGAGCGCGCCCTGGACCGTCCAGCGGCCGGTGCCCTTCTGCTCGGCCTCGTCGGCGACGACGTCCACGAACGGCTTGCCGGTGTCGGCGTCGACGTGGGAGAGGACCTCGGAGGAGATCTCCATGAGGTAGGAGTCGAGGCGCCCGGCGTTCCACTGGCGGAAGGTGTCGGCGATGGCGGCCGGGTCGAGCCCGAGGCCCTTGCGCAGCAGGTCGTAGGCCTCGGCGATGAGCTGCATGTCGGCGTACTCGATGCCGTTGTGGACCATCTTCACGAAGTGGCCCGCGCCGTCGGCGCCGATGTGGGTGCAGCAGGGCTCGCCGTCGACCTTCGCCGCGATGTCCTCGAGCAGCGGACCGAGCGCGTCGTAGGCCTCCTTCGGTCCGCCGGGCATGATCGACGGCCCGTTGAGCGCGCCCTCCTCGCCGCCCGAGACGCCCATGCCGACGAAGTTCAGGCCCTTCTCGGACAGCGCCTTCTCGCGGCGGCGCGTGTCGAGGAAGTGGGCGTTGCCGGCGTCGATGATGACGTCGCCCTGCTCGAGCAGCGGGGTGAACTCGTCGATCACGGCGTCGGTCGCCGCCCCGGCCGGCACCATCAGCACGATCCGGCGCGGCCGCTCGAGGGCGTCGACGAACTCCTGCGCCGACTCGGACCCGACGAAGGTGCCCTCGTCGGAGAAGTTCTCCACCAGGTCCCGGGTGCGCTGCGCGGAGCGGTTGTGCACCGCCACCACGTGCCCGTGACGGGCGAGGTTGCGGGCGAGGTTGCGCCCCATCGTGGCCAGGCCGCTGACGCCGATCTCGGCTTTCGCACTCACGCGGTGCAGAGTGCCCACCCGACCACCGGTCACACCAGTACCGACCGGTGATCAGATCGGTGGCCTCTCGGTGGGTGACCGGCCGGTCACGGACCCGAGTGGGTGACACACCCGCGGCGCCCTCCGCGCGTTGATCCGCCGACGACTCTCGGGGGGATCGACGATGGGGACACGACGGAGGTGGCTCGCGAGCGCGCTGATCGGCGGGCTCGTCGCGACCGGCCTGCTGACGGGCTCGGGGAGCGGTGTCGCCGCACCCGCGCGCACCTGCGAGCAGTTCGGGTCGTTCCCGCTCGCCGGCGCGACCTACGTCGTGCAGAACAACCGCTGGGGCGCGAGCACCGAGCAGTGCGTCACCGCCGCGAGCACCGGCGTCGGCTTCACCGTCGACACGGCGCGGCACACCAACACCACCGGGCCCGCGGGCTACCCGTCGCTCTACCGCGGCTGCGTGTACGGCTACTGCACGGTGGACAGCCCGTTCCCGCGGCGGGTCTCCGACCTCGGCACCCTGCGCTCGAGCTGGGTGACGTCGCGGCCGACCGGCGCCGGGACGCAGCAGTACAACACCGCCTACGACGTCTGGTTCGACCCGATCGCCACCCAGGCCGGGCGGAACACCGGCGCCGAGATGATGGTGTGGCTCAACCGGACCTCGTGGGTCCAGCCGATCGGGCGGAAGTACTACGAGATCACGCTGGCCGGCACCCGCTGGGAGGTCTGGTTCGGGCGCATCGACCTCCCGGTGATCTCGTACGTGCGCAAGACGCCGGTGACGTCGGTGTCGAACCTGCCGCTGTCGGACTTCGTCCGCGACGCCGTGCGCGCCGGGGTGGTCAGGCCGACCTGGTTCCTCACCAGCGTCCAGGCGGGCTTCGAGCCCTGGACCGGCGGCACCGGGCTGCGGACCTCGTCGTTCTCGGTCACCCGCAACGGGCGCTAGGTGTTCACGCGACGGTCATCCCGTGGCCGTCGGATGCCCTGCGCGCAGGGGTCCCGGGTCGGTGGGATGGGGGCGTGGACCGGTCCCGCGCGCGCTTCCGCCGCGCCTGCGCCGCGGTCGTCGGCGTCCTGCCCGGGCCGCTGCGCCGCGTCGTCGCCCCGAGCCTGGTCGGCTTCGCGGTCGTCAACGGCTTCACCTTCGCGGTCGACCTGCTGCTGCTCTCGCTGCTGATCGACGGCGCGGGCCTGCCGCTGGGGGCCGGCGTGACGGTGGCCTACGGCACGGCGTTCGCGCTGAGCTTCGTGCTCAACCGGTGGCTGAACTTCGACGCCGAGCGCCCCGTCGGCGTCCAGGTGGGGCGCTACGTCGCGGTGATCGCCGTCAACTACGCCGTGATCGTGCTCGGCGTGACCCACGGGGCCACCGCCCTCGGCGCGCCGTACCAGCTCGCGCGCCTCGGCGCGGGGCTGTGCGAGGCGGTGTTCATGTACGGCGCGATGCGGTGGTGGGTGTTCGGACGGGCCAGCCATCGCCGCACCGCACGGACACCGGGGTCGTGACGCAGCGGGCTTTCCGGTCCCCTCCTGCTGTGCCGCTCGGGCTACGGGCCACCGACGTCCGGCGTCTCTTCGTCACGATTCGTAACGGATCGTCCGGAGGCGTCGCTGCCACCGTGACGGCGACCCGCAGGGGGTCGCGGGGAGACGGGGGGCACGATGGACCGGGGGACGACGACGGGGCGCGGGCGGGTGGTGGCCGTGGCGGCCACGATCGGTGCCGTCCTCGTGCTGCTGGCCTCGACGTTGCTGGTGGCGGGCTCGGCCGCGGCCGCACCGGCCCCGACACCGGTGCGGACCTGCGAGAAGTTCGGCTCGTTCCCGCTCGGCGGGGGCGTGTACGTGGCCGCCAACAACGTCTGGGGCGCCGACACCCTCCAGTGCATCAGCAACTCCGGGGCGCGCGGCGACTCGGGCTTCGTCGTCGATCCCGCCGAGCACGTCAACACCACCGGCCCGGCGGGCTACCCGTCGATTTACCGGGGGTGCGTCTACGGCTACTGCACGGGCGGGAGCCCGTTCCCGCGGCGCGTGGACCAGCTCGGCACCGTGACCTCGTCCTGGAGCACCAGCGGGCCCACCGACCCGGCGAGCACCTACAACACGGCCTACGACCTCTGGTTCGACCCGAACGCGAACCAGCCCGGCCGCAACACCGGGGCCGAGCTGATGGTGTGGCTGAACACGACCGGCGTGCAGCCCATCGGGACGAAGGGCCCCACCGTGACCATCGCCGGCGCCTCCTGGGACGTCTGGCAGGGCACGCTCGACGGCCTGCCGGTGATCTCCTACGTCCGGACCGTCGGGACGACCTCGGTGAGCAACCTGCCCCTGCACTCCTTCGTGGCCGACGCCACCGCGCGGGGCGTCGTGCAGCCGGCCTGGTACCTGACCAGCGTCCAGGCCGGCTTCGAGCCGTGGACCGGGGGCGCGGGGCTGCGGACGATCTCCTACTCGGTCACCCACAAAGGCCGCTGATCTGCCCGGACGCCTACCCTGGACGCGTGCTGTCCCGGATCGACCTGCGCGCCGCCGTCCCCGCCCCCGCCGAGCTGCGGGCGATCGTGCCCCGCGCCGCGGTCGACGTCGACGAGGTCGTCGAGCGGGTGCAGCCGGTGATCAACGCCGTCCGGGAGCGCGGCGCGGAGGCGGCCCTGGAGTTCGCCGAGCGGTTCGACCGCGTGCGCCCGGCGTCGGTGCGGGTGCCGACGGCCGCGCTGCGCGAGGCGCTCGACGGTGTCGACCCGGACGTCCGCGCCGCGCTGGAGACCTCGATCGAGCGGGCCCGCACCGTCCACGCCGACCAGCGCCGCACCGACACCACCACGCAGGTGGTGCCCGGCGGCACGGTCACCGAGCGCTGGGTGCCGGTGTCCCGCGTCGGGCTGTACGCGCCCGGCGGGCTCGCGGTCTACCCCTCCAGCGTCGTCATGAACGTGGTGCCCGCCCAGGAGGCCGGCGTGGAGGGGCTGGTCGTCTGCTCGCCGCCGCAGGCCGAGTTCGGCGGGCGCCCGCACCCGCTGATCCTCGCGGCGGCGGCGCTGCTCGGCGTCGACGAGGTGTGGGCGGTCGGGGGCGCCCAGGCGGTCGCGCTGCTCGCGTACGGGGGAGTGGACACCGACGGCGCCGTCCTCGAGCCCGTCGACATGGTCACCGGCCCCGGCAACGTCTACGTCACCGCGGCCAAGCGGGTGCTGCGCGGGCGCATCGGCATCGACTCCGAGGCCGGCACCACCGAGATCGCGATCCTCGCCGACGACACCGCCGACCCGGTGCACGTCGCGGCCGACCTCATCAGCCAGGCCGAGCACGACCCGGCGGCCGCCTCGGTGCTCGTGACGACCTCGCCGGAGCTCGCCGACGCCGTCGACGCCGAGCTCGCTGGCCAGGTGGCCACCACCAAGCACACCGAACGGATCACCACGGCCCTGTCGGGCCCGCAGTCGGGGACGATCCTCGTGTCGTCGGTGGCCGACGGTCTGGCGGTGGTCGACGCCTACGCCGCCGAGCACCTGGAGATCCAGACCGCGGACGCCCGCGGGGTGGCCGCGCGGGTGCGCAACGCCGGCGCGGTGTTCGTCGGTCCGTACAGCCCGGTCTCGCTCGGCGACTACTGCGCGGGCTCCAACCACGTGCTGCCGACGGCCGGGTGCGCGCGGCACTCCAGCGGGCTGTCGGTGCAGACGTTCCTGCGCGGCATCCACGTCGTCGACTACTGCGCCGACGCGCTCGCCGAGGTGGCCGACCGCGTGGTGGCCCTCGCCGACGCCGAGGACCTGCCCGCCCACGGGCAGGCCGTCACCGCCCGGTTCGACCGCCGGGAGCCCCGGTCGTGAGCGACGTCATCGGCGCCGGGGTCGCCCTCGGCGACCTGCCCCTGCGCGACGACCTGCGCGGCCGCAGCCCCTACGGCGCGCCGCAGCTCGAGGTGCCGGTCGCGCTCAACACCAACGAGAACCCGTTCCCCCCGCCGCCGGCGCTGGTGGCGAGCGTGGCCGCCGCGACGCGCGAGGCGGCCGCGACCCTGCACCGCTACCCCGACCGCGACCACGTCGCCCTGCGCACCGCACTCGCGGCGTACCTGACGCGGGCCACCGGCGTGCCGCTCGCGACCGAGAACCTGTGGGCCGCCAACGGCTCGAACGAGGTGCTCCAGCAGCTGCTGCAGGCGTTCGGCGGGCCCGGGCGCCTCGCGCTGGGCTTCGAGCCGAGCTACTCGATGCACCCGATCCTCGCCGCCGGCACGCGCACCGAGTGGCTGCCCGCCCCGCGCCGCGACGACTTCTCCCTCGACGCCGCCCAGGCCGTCGACGTCGTCACCGAGAAGCAGCCCGACGTGCTGTTCGTGACCACGCCGAACAACCCCACCGGCCAGTCGATCGAGCTCGACGAGCTGCGGACGATCGCCGAGGCGGCCACCGGGCTGGTCGTCGTCGACGAGGCCTACGTCGAGTTCTCCTCGGGCCCGAGCGCGGTCGAGCTGCTCGAGCCCCTCGGCCACAAGCTGGTGGTCAGCCGGACGATGTCCAAGGCGTTCGCGTTCGCCGGCGGGCGGCTCGGCTACCTCGCGGCGGCGCCGGCGGTGATCGAGGCGCTCATGCTCGTCCGCCTCCCGTACCACCTCTCGGCGCTCACCCAGGCCGCGGCGCTCGCCGCGCTCGAGCACGCCGACGACACCCTCGCCCTGGTCGCCACCCTGTCCCGCGAGCGCGACCGGATCGCGGCCGCGCTCGCCGACCTGGGCGCCCACGTCGTGCCGAGCACCGCGAACTTCCTGCTCTACGGCGGCTTCCCGGCGCGGCACGCGGACGCGCACGCCGCGTGGCAGGCCTACCTCGACGCCGGCGTGCTCGTCCGCGACGTCGGCATCCCCGGCATGCTGCGGGTCACCGTCGGCACGCCCGAGGAGAACGACCGGTTCCTCGAGGTGAGCGCTCAGGTGCTGGCGGCGGGCTGACGTGCGGCCTCGCGGGCCGCGCGCAGGCGCTCCAGCACGGGCTCGCGGGGGTGGCCCGGGGCGGGCGCGCCGAGGTGGGTCACCCGCAGCTCGGCCATGAAGTCCTCCCACATCGCGGGCCCGCCGTCCTCGAGCAGCCGGGCCCGGACGGCGAGCTCCTCGGTGGTGTCGCGGTGGCGCAGGCCCCAGGAGCCGAGCGCGACGAACACGGGGATCAGCGCGATCGAGGACTCGGTGAGGCTGTAGGTGGCGCGCCGGCCGCGGCCCGGGTCGTCGCGGGTGAGCATCCCGTCGTCGACGAGGCGGTGCAGCCGGTCGGCGAGGATGTTCGACGCGATGCCCTCCTCGGAGCCGGCCAGCAGCTCGCGGAAGTGGCGCCGGCCGCCGAAGGTGATGTCGCGCAGGACGAGCAGCGTCCAGTGGTCGCCGAGGGCCTCGACCGCCCGGTTGATCGGGCAGCCCGACCGTCCGTCCTGCCTCATCGGCACCTCCGCAGCGTCCCCCGACAGTGGTTGCACTTTACCACTGCATGACGCTAGCTTCGGCGGTACCGGTTGCGAAATGCTATCACTGAGGCCCGGAGGACACCATGGCCCGTCTGCGCGTGCACGCGTTCACCCTCACCCTCGACGGCTTCGGCACGGGCCTGCACCAGCGGGTGGACGCCCCGTTCGGCGACGGCGTCGAGGGCCTGCACGACTGGATGATGCCGAGCTTCTCGCGGAGACGAAGCATCGAGGAGAGCACGCCGATGGGGGAGCTCGACCATCGGGACAGCCGGGGGACCGGGGTCGACGACGCCGCCTTCCGCGCCGGGGAGGAGAACATCGGCGCGACGATCATGGGTCGCAACATGTTCGGACCCGTGCGCGGCGCGTGGCCCGACGAGAGCTGGCGCGGGTGGTGGGGCGAGGACCCGCCGTACCACCACGACGTGTTCGTCCTGACCCACCACGCCCGGCCCTCGCTCGCGATGGACGGCGGCATCCACTTCCTCGAGGCCACCCCGACGGAGGTCCTGGCCCGCGCGACCGAGGCCGCCGGCGGAAGGACGTCCGCCTCGGCGGGGGCGTCGCCACCGTCCGGGCCTTCCTGGCCGAGGGTCTCGTCGACGAGCTGGACCTCGTCGTCGCGCCGATCCTGGCGGGCGCGGGGGAGCGGCTCTTCGAGGGCCTGCACGACCTGCCGGCCGGCTACCGCGTCGACGCCCTGGTCCCGGGCGAGTCCGGCGTGGTCCACGCGCGGGTGGTGCGGCGGTAGGACACGCGTCCGATCCGTACCCTGGAACCCGTGAGCCGCACGGGACGCGTGGAGCGCGTGACCAAGGAGTCGAGCGTGCTCGTCGAGATCGACCTCGACGGCACGGGCCGCACCGAGGTCGCCACCGGGGTGCCGTTCTTCGACCACATGCTCGACGCGCTGGGCAAGCACGGTGCGCTCGACCTCGTGGTCCGGGCCACCGGCGACGTCGAGATCGACGCCCACCACACCGTCGAGGACGTGGCGATCGTGCTGGGCCAGGCGCTCAAGCAGGCCCTCGGCGACAAGTCGGGCATCCGCCGCTTCGGCGACGCCTGGATCCCGATGGACGAGGCGCTGGCGCAGGCCGTGGTCGACGTGTCCGGCCGTCCGTACTGCGTGCACACCGGCGAGCCCGAGTCGATGGCCGGGTTCGTGGTCGGCGGCAACTACCCGACGGTGCTCAACCGGCACGTCTTCGAGTCGATCGCGTTCCACGCCGGCATCGCGCTGCACGTGCGCGTCACCGGCGGGCGCGACCCCCACCACATCACCGAGGCCGAGTACAAGGCGATCGCCCGCGCCCTGCGCGCGGCCACCGAGCCCGACGCGCGCCTCGTGGGCCCGGCGTCGACCAAGGGTGTCCTGGAGTCGTGAGCGGTGACGACCTCCTGATCGTCGGGCTGCTGGCCCTCGGCGGGTTCCTCGTCGGCGGGGTCGTCAGCTTCTGGCCGCGGAACAAGATCGGCGCCACCATCTGCGCGGTCCTCGCCGTGCTCGCAATCGGCGGCGCCGTGCTGCGGCTCCTGCCCGCCTGACGAGGCGGATGTCCGGTCGGGTCCGTGAGCAGCGTCTCGCGGGTGGTCCGCGGGACGGCGCGGATCGGTAATCTCGATCGGGCACAACCGGACCGGGAGGCAGGGTGGACGGCGCCACGGGTGCGGCGGCTCGACTCGCCCTCCTCGACGCGGGCACCGACGTGTCCGTCACCCGCCGCGTCTACGACGAGTGGGCCCCGGACTACGACGGCGAGGACGTCGCGGCGCTGATGGGGCACCGGAGCCCCGTCGAGGTCGCCGAGCGGGTCGCCGGGCTGGTCCCGCCGGACACCGAGGTGCTCGACGCGGGCTGCGGCACGGGTCTCGTCGGCGCCGCGCTCGCGGCGCGGGGCTTCCGGTCGGTCGACGGGCTCGACCTCTCGCCGGGCATGCTCCGCCGCGCCCGGCGTCGCCGGGTCTACCACGATCTCGGGCCGGCCGACCTGCGCCTGGTCACGCCCGGCGCCGCCGCGAAGTTCGGCGTCGTCACCTGCGCCGGCGTGCTCGCGCCCGGCCACCTCGGCCCCGGCGCGCTCGTCGGTCTCGTCCGCGTGCTGCGGCCCGGGGGCCTGCTCGTCGCGACCGTCGCCGAGGAGTCCTGGATCGCGGAGGGCTACGACCGGACGCTCAAGCGCCTGGTCGCCGACGGCTACGCCGACGTCGTCGGGGACGCGGACGGGGCGGACCCGGCGGGCCCCGGGCGGCTCCTCGTGCTCGAGGCGCGCGAGGTCCCGGGTCCGGGACGCTCGGTAATCTGGATCCCGTGAGCTCTCCCGCCCCGTCCGTCCCGCGCCCGGCCACCCGCGCCCCACGGGTCGTCGTCCTCGACTACGGGTCGGGCAACCTCCGCTCGGCCGAGCGCGCCCTCGAGCGCGTGGGCGCCGACGTGGAGGTCACCGCCGACGGCCGCGCGGCCCTCGAGGCCGACGGGCTCGTCGTCCCGGGCGTCGGGGCGTTCGCCGCCTGCGCCGCGGGCCTGCGCTCGGTGCACGGCGAGCGGCTCATCGAGCAGCGCCTCGCCGGCGGGCGCCCGGTGCTCGGCATCTGCGTGGGCATGCAGGTGCTCTTCGAGCGCGGTGTCGAGTTCGGCGAGGAGGCGGCGGGCGCGGGCCAGTGGCCCGGCACGGTGGAGAAGCTGCAGGCCCCGGTGCTGCCCCACATGGGGTGGAACACGGTGGACGCGCCGGCCGACAGCGTCCTGTTCGCCGGCATGGCGCCCGACACCCGCTTCTACTTCGTGCACTCCTTCGCCGCGCGGCGCTGGGAGCAGGAGGCGCCGGAGCACTTCCGCCCGGCGCTGGTCACGTGGGCCCACCACGGCGAGGACTTCGTCGCCGCCGTGGAGAACGGCCCGCTCGCGGCCACCCAGTTCCACCCCGAGAAGTCGGGCGACGCGGGGGCCGAACTCCTCTCGAACTGGCTCGGCGCCCTGCGGTAGAAAATCTCCCCGGGTCGGTGTCGAAGACCGCCCGGTCCGTTCGACGCACGGGTGAGCGGCGGGGTGGACGACCCCGCCGACGACCCGCGAGGAGAGCCCGATGCGCTACATGCTGATCATGGAGGCCCCGGAGTCCATGGCGATGGGCGGCCCCGACGCCCCGCCGGCCGAGGAGGTCTTCGAGGCGATGGGCCGCTACAACACCGACCTCGTCGAGGCGGGCGTCCTGCTCGCCGCCGACGGCCTGACGCCGAGCGCCGACGGCTTCGTCGTCACCCACGACGGGGAGGCCCCGACGGTCACCGACGGTCCCTTCACCGAGGCCAAGGAGCTCATCGCCGGCTTCTGGATCCTCGAGGTCGCCTCCCGCGCGGAGGCCGAGCAGTGGGCGCGCCGCTGCCCGATCGGGCCGGGCGTGCGGCTGCAGGTCCGCCGGATCGCCGAGATGTCCGACCTCGAGGACGTCGCGCCCGCCGAGGTGCTCGACGCCGAGGCCACCCTGCGCCGGCGCCTCGCCGAGAACGAGGCCGAGCGCGAGCAGGTCTGACCCCCGACAACACCCTCACGAGGAGATTCACCGTGCGCTTCATGCTCCTGCTCAAGTACGACGAGGCCGCCCAGGCCGAGACGCCGCCGGACCCCGCGATGTTCGAGGAGATGGCGACGTTCAACACCGCCATGGTCGACGCCGGTGTCCTGCAGGCCGGCGAGGGCCTGCTGCCCAGCGCCAAGGGCGCGCTCGTCGCGTTCGACGGTGAGGAGCCCACCGTCACCGACGGACCGTTCGCCGAGGCCAAGGAGCTCGTCGGCGGGTTCTGGATCCTCAAGACCGACTCGTTGGAGGACGCCGTGTCCTGGGCGCGCCGCGCTCCGTTCCGGGCCGGCGAGCGTATCGAGGTGCGCAAGGTCGCCGAGGCCGAGGACTTCGAGGGCATCGCGCCGCCCGAGGTCCTGGAGGCCGAGGAGGAGCTGCGCGCCCGTCAGGCTCAGCAGCAGGGGTGACCGCCCCGGCGACCCCCGCCCACGGCGATCCCTACGCCGTCCTGGAGACGGTGTGGCGGATGGAGTCGGCCCGGATCGTGGCCGGCGTCGCGCGCCTGGTGCGCGACGTCGGCCGGGCCGAGGAGCTCGCCCACGACGCCCTGGTCGCGGCCATGGAGCAGTGGCCCGCGCAGGGCGTCCCGGACAACCCGGCGGCGTGGCTCTCGTCGACCGCGCGGCGGCGGGCGATCGACCTGATCCGCCGCGAGCAGACGCTCGCGCGCAAGACAGAGACCCTCGAGGCGGGGGAGTCGGGGCTCGCGCCGGGCGCGGACGCCGAGGTGGGCGACGGCGCGGCCGCGGTCGGCGACGACGTCCTCGCGCTGCTGTTCGCCACCTGCCACCCGGCGGTGGCCCGCGAGTCCCGCGTCGCGCTCACGCTGCGGCTGTTCGGCGGCCTGACCACCGACGAGATCGCCTACGCGTTCCTCGTCCCGTCGCCCACGATCGGGCAGCGGATCTCGCGGGCCAAGAAGCGACTCGCGGGGGTGGGCCCGGAGGCGCTCGCCGTGCCGGTCGGCGACGAGCTGACCGCCCGGCTCGGCGCGGTGCTCGAGGTGATCTACCTCGTGTTCAACGAGGGCTACACGGCGACCACCGGCGTCGACTGGACGCGCCCGACGCTGTGCGTGGAGGCCATGCGCCTCGGACGCGTCCTCGCCGCGCTGAGCCCGCGGGAGCCGGAGGTCCACGGACTCGTGGCGCTCATGGAGCTGCAGGCCTCGCGCCTGCGGGCGCGCGTCGGGCCGGACGGCGAGCCGGTGCTGCTCGGCGACCAGGACCGCTCCCGGTGGGACCGCGTGCTGCTGGGCCGCGGGCTCGCGGCGCTGGCGCGCGCCGAGGAGGCGGGCGCGCGCGGGCGCTACACGCTGCAGGCCGCGATCGCCGCCTGCCACGCGCGGGCCCGCTCGACCGACGACACCGACTGGGCCGCGATCGCCGCGCTGTACGCCGAGCTCGCGGGGCTCGCGCCCTCGCCGGTGGTCGAGCTGAACCGGGCGGTCGCGGTGGCGCGGGCCGACGGGCCGGAGGCCGGGCTCGCGGTGCTCGAGCCGCTGCGCGACGACCCGGCCCTCGCCGGCTACCACCTGCTGCCCGCGGTGCGCGCCGACATGCTGACGACGCTCGGGCGCCTGGACGAGGCCGTCGGCGAGCTCGACCGGGCGCTGGAGCTGGTCCGTACGGTCGCCGAGCGCGAGCTGCTGGAGCGGCGCCGGGCGGCTCTGCTCGGGGGCTGATCACCCCCTGGTTACGATCGCCCGCCGTGAGCATCGACCTGCTGCCCGCCGTGGACGTCGTCGACGGGCAGGCCGTCCGCCTCGTCCAGGGCGTCGCCGGCACCGAGACCGGCTACGGCGACCCCCTGGAGGCCGCGCAGGCGTGGGCGGCCGACGGCGCGGAGTGGCTGCACCTCGTGGACCTGGACGCCGCGTTCGGGCGCGGCTCGAACGCGCCGCTGCTGGCGTCCGTGGTCGAGGAGATCGACATCAAGGTGGAGCTCTCCGGCGGCATCCGCGACGACGCCTCGCTGCGGCGCGCGCTGGACACCGGCTGCCAGCGGGTCAACATCGGTACCGCCGCCCTCGAGGACCCGCAGTGGTGCGCGAAGGCGATCGCGGAGTTCGGCGACCGGGTGGCCGTCGGGCTCGACGTCAAGATCACCGAGGGGCGGCACCGCCTGGCCGCCCGCGGCTGGGTGTCCGACGGCGGCGACCTGTGGAGCGTGCTCGCCCGCCTCGACGCCGAGGGCTGCGCGCGCTACGTCGTCACCGACGTCGGGCGCGACGGCACCCTGACCGGCCCGAACACCGAGCTGCTCGAGGCCGTCTGCGCGCGCACCGACCGTCCGGTGGTGGCCTCGGGCGGGGTGTCGTCGCTCGACGACCTGCGCACGCTCGACGCGCTCGCGCCCCGGGGCGTCGAGGGCGCGATCGTCGGCAAGGCCCTCTACGCGGGGAACTTCACGCTGCGCGACGCCCTGGCGATCACGCGTCGCGGCCGCGGTTAGGCTGGTCGGCATGGGTGTCGCCGTCCGCGTGATCCCCTGCCTGGACGTGGACGCCGGCAGGGTGGTCAAGGGCGTCAACTTCGTCGACCTGCGCGACGCCGGCGACCCGGTGGAGATGGCGCGGCTCTACGACGCCGAGGGCGCCGACGAGCTCACCTTCCTCGACGTGAGCGCCTCCTCGGGCGAGCGCGAGACCACGTACGACGTGGTCCGGCGCACCGCCGAGCAGGTGTTCATCCCGCTCACGGTCGGCGGCGGGGTGCGGACCAACGACGACATCGACAAGCTGCTGCGCGCCGGGGCGGACAAGGTCGGCATCAACACCGCCGCGATCGCCCGCCCGGAGTTCCTGGGCGAGGCGAGCCGCCGGTACGGGTCGCAGTGCATCGTCCTGTCGGTCGACGCCCGGCGCGTCCCCGCCGACGGGCAGCCGACGCCGTCGGGCTTCGAGGTCACCACCCACGGCGGGCGGCGCGGGACGGGCATCGACGCGCTCGAGTGGGCCCAGCGCGGCCAGGAGCTCGGCGTCGGGGAGATCCTGCTCAATTCGATGGACGCCGACGGCACCAAGGCCGGCTTCGACCTCGACATGATCACCAGGGTGCGCGCGCTGGTCGACGTGCCGGTGATCGCGAGCGGCGGCGCGGGCGCGGTCGAGCACTTCCCGCCGGCCGTGGCGGCGGGGGCCGACGCGGTGCTCGCGGCGAGCGTGTTCCACTTCGGGATCATGCGGATCGGCGAGGTCAAGGACGCGCTGCGCGGCGACGGGGTGGAGATCCGGTGAGCTGGGATCTCGATCCGTCGATCGCGGCGCGCCTCAAGCGCGGTCCCGACGGCCTGGTGTGCGCCGTCGTGCAGCAGTACGACACCCACGAGGTCCTCATGGTCGCGTGGATGTCCGACGAGGCCCTGGCCCGCACGCTCGCCACCCGCGAGGGCACCTACTGGTCCCGCTCCCGCGACGAGCTGTGGATCAAGGGCGCGACGTCGGGCCACGTGCAGAAGGTCGTCGAGGTCCGCCTGGACTGCGACGGCGACGCCGTCCTCGTCCTCGTCGACCAGTCCGGTGCCGCCTGCCACACGGGCGATCACACCTGCTTCGACGCCGACCGGCTGCTCGCGCCGGAGGCCTGAGAGGCGTCGCGCTCGGCGGCGACGGCGGTGAACACCTCGACGGCCGCGCGCACGGCCGCGGTGTCGCGGTCGGTGCGCCACACCGCGTCGATGCTGCGGCGCAGCTGCGGGTCGGTGGCGACGGCGACCACGCCGGCGGGCAGCGGGGGACGCGCGAGACGGGGGACCAGCGCGGCGACCCCGACGCCCGCCGCCAGCTCCACGTGCATGCCGAACCCGCGGACCTGGCACGTCACCCGCGGCTCCAGCCCGTGGGCGCGCAGGGTGTGCAGCAGCCAGGCGCCCGCGCGGGTGTCGACGCCGTCGGCGACCCAGTCGAGGTCGTCGACGTCGCCCAGCGACACCGGCGCCCGCCCGGCCAGGCGGTGCTCGGCGGGCAGGAGCAGGTCGATGACGTCGTCGCAGAGCCGGGCGCGCGAGGTGCCGGGCGGGATCGGCGCGGGGGAGCCGTCCCAGTTCTCGACGACCGCGATGTCGAGGTCGCCGGCGAGCACCGCGGGCAGCGTCTCCTCGGCCTCCCCGTCGGCCAGCGCCACCCGCAGGTCGGGGTGGGCGAGCCGCAGGCGCGCCAGCGTCGGCGGGGCGAGCGCGTGCACCGAGGTCTGGATGGCGCCGATGCGCAGCTCGCCGACCACCTCGTCGCGCAGGCGGTCGAGGTCGAGCCGGGCGGCGGCGACGCGGGCGAGGATGTCGGCGGCGTGCTCGGCGAGCATCCGCCCGGCCGCCGTGAGCCGCAGCCCGCGCCCCGCCGGCTCGGTCAGCGGGGCGCCGGCCTCCCGCTCGAGCTTCGCGAGCTGCTGGCTGACCGCCGATGGCGTGAGGTGCAGGGCCGCCGCCGCGCCGGCGATCGAGCCGTGCCGCGTCAGGGCGTCGAGGGCCCGGAGGCGGTCGAGCGCGAACACGGAAGCAAACGTAACGGATGGCGGGCAGGAATCATCGCTGGTCGGAAACGATCGCCGGCCTCACGATCGACGGTGTGACGCGCTCCCTCGCCCGCCCGGCCGCTGCGGAAGCGGGCCCCCGCGTCCTCGTCGACCCGCGCCTGGTCGCCGTGGCCGGCAGCCTCTGCATCGCGTTCTCGCCGATCTTCATCGCGCTCGCCGACGTCAGCCCGGGGACGGCGACGTTCTTCCGGTGCGCGCTCGCCCTGCCGATCCTCGCCCCGCTGGCGCTGCTCGAGTGGCGCCGCCGGCGCCGGGTCGCGGTGAGCACCGGCAACCGTCCGGTCGTGCTGCTGGTCGGCGGCGCGCTGCTGGGGCTCGACATGACGCTGTGGGCGGAGTCGGTGCGCGCCGTCGGCGCGGGGGTGTCGACGGTCGTCGTGAACGCGCAGGTCGTGATCCTGCCGGTGCTCGCGTTCCTCGTCCTCGGGGAGCGGGTGCGTCGCACGTTCGTGCTCGCGGTGCCGGTGATGCTCGTCGGGGTCGCGCTGGCCGGCGGGCTGGTCGGCGGCAGCGACGCGGCCTCGGCCCCCGCGCCGGTGCGCGGCACGGTGACGGCGCTGATCGCGGCGGTGGCCTACGCCGGGTACCTGCTCTTCGTGCGCCTCGGCGCCGGCCCGGGGCAGCGGTTCACGCCGGTCGCGATCGCCACCCTCGGCGCCGCGGTCACCTCGTTCGTCGTCGGCACGTTCTGGCAGGGCGTCGACCTCGCCCCCGGCTGGCCCGCGCTGGGCTGGCTGATCACCCTCGCGATCGTCGGGCAGGTGATCGGCTGGGTGCTCATCGCCTCCGCGCTGCCGCGCCTCGCGTCGTCGACCGGTGCCTCGATCCTGCTGCTGCAGCCCGTCGGCGCGGTCCTGCTCGGCGCGCTGGTGCTCGCCGAGCGCCCGGGCCCGCTGCAGCTGCTGGGCTGCGCGGTCGTGCTCGGCGCGGTCGCCGTCGCCGCCCGCACCCGGGCCGCCCCGCCGCCCGAACCGGCCGGCGAGCCCGCGGTGCCGGACGACCCCACGGACGCGTCGCGCACCTGACCGTCCTACGGAGATCACGGGCGTCGTCATGCACCGACCCGGCGCCGTCGGGGTGGACGACGCGCTCCTGACCGCCGGGGTCCGCGCTCCCGTCCGTGATCAACGGGGACTTCCGGCGCGTAGAAGCAGCGAACAGCGCGTTCGCTGCAACCCCGGGCCGGTGACCGGACGCCAGGCGAGCCCCGGACCCGGTTGCCCGACCCTGTCGGGGGAGGGGGCCACAATGAGGCCGTGCCCCCGTCCGACGCCTCCAGCGCCCCGCTCGGCGCGGTCGTGCCCGATCGCGCGGGCTTCCACGCCCTGGCCGCCCACCACCGCGTCATCCCGGTGACGCGCCGGCTGCTGGCCGACGGGGAGACGCCGGTCGGGCTCTACCGCAAGCTCGCGGGGCAGCGGCCGGGCACGTTCCTGCTCGAGTCGGCGGCGCACGGCGAGTCCTGGTCGCGGTGGAGCTTCGTCGGGGCGCGCAGCGCCGCCACGCTCACCGAGTCCGGCGGCCGCCCGGTGTGGACCGGCCAGGTGCCGGTGCACCTGCCCGGCGGTCCCGACGACGAGCAGACGTGGGACGACCCGCTGGCGGTCCTGCGCGAGACGCTGCAGCGCCTGCGCACCGACCCGCTGCCCGGACTGCCGCCGCTCACCGGCGGGCTCGTCGGCTACGTCGGCTACGACGCCGTGCGCCGCCTCGAGCGGGTCGGCGACCACGCGGTCGACGACCTGCGGATCCCCGAGATGGTCATGCTGCTCGCCACCGACGTGGCCGCGCTCGACCACCACGAGGGCACGGTCACGCTCATCGCCAACGCGGTGAACTGGGACGACAGCCCGGAGCGCGCCGACGCCGCGTACGACGACGCGCTCGCGCGGCTCGACCGCATGGCCGCCGAGCTCGCCGCGCCCGCCCCGTCGACGGTGGCGACGGCGGTGCGCCCGGAGGGGGCCGGCACGGTCCGCCGCCGGCGCTCGCCCGAGGAGCACCACGCGGCCATCGAGGTCGCCAAGGAGCGTATCCGCGCGGGCGACGCGTTCCAGGTGGTGGTCTCGCAGCGCTTCGAGGCCGACACGTCGGCCGACGCGCTCGAGATCTACCGGGTGCTGCGGATGACCAACCCCAGCCCGTACATGTACCTGCTGCGGCTCGCCGACGCCGACGGCCGGTCCTTCGAGATCGTCGGCTCGAGCCCCGAGGCGCTGGTGACCGTGCGGGACGGGGTGGCCACCACCCACCCCATCGCCGGCACCCGCTGGCGCGGCGCCGACGCCGAGGAGGACACCCTCCTCGCGAAGGACCTGCTCGCCGACGAGAAGGAGCGCGCCGAGCACCTCATGCTCGTCGACCTCGGCCGCAACGACCTCGGCCGCGTCTGCGTCCCGGGCACGGTCACCGTGCGCCGGTTCTTCGAGATCGAGCGCTACAGCCACGTGATGCACCTGGTCAGCACGGTCAGCGGCCGCCTGGCCCCCGAGCGCACGGCGTTCGACGCGGTGGCCGCCTGCTTCCCCGCCGGCACGCTCTCGGGTGCGCCGAAGCCCATGGCGCTGCGCATCATCGAGGAGCTCGAGCCCACCCGGCGCGGGCTCTACGGCGGCATCGTCGGCTACCTCGACTTCGCCGGCGACGCCGACACCGCGATCGCGATCCGCACCGGGCTGCTGCGCGACGGCGTCGCCTACGTGCAGTCCGGCGGCGGCATCGTCGCCGACTCCGATCCCGAGGCCGAGGACACGGAGTGCGTCAACAAGGCGCGCGCCGTGCTCGCGGCCGTGGCCGCCGCCGACACGCTCGCCGCGCCGGCCACGGTGTCCGGCTCGCGCGCCGGCGAGAACGGATCCGCCGCGCCCCTGCCGGTCGTGTCGTGACGGTCCCGCGTCGTCCGTCCGCGCCGCCCGGGCGCCTGCTCGGGATCGTCGTCGTGCTGCTCGTGGTCGCGGCGCTGGTGCTGTGGGGAGCGTCGCGGCTCACCTGGGTCAGCCAGGTGGTCGACGGCGTCCCGGGCCCGCGCACGAGCACGGCGGACGGGGCCACCGCCGAGCCGATCCTCGTGCCCTGGGCGCTGCTGTGCCTCGCCGCGGTCGGCGGTCTCGTCGCGACGGCCGGCTGGGGGCGCCGGGTCGTCGGCACCCTCGTGGCCGTCGCCGGGCTCTGGGCGCTGCTGCGGGCGGCCAGCGGGCTGCTGGCGCCGGCGTCGGAGGCGCTGCCGATCGGGGTGCGGCCCGGCGACCGCCCGCTGCCCGCCGAGGCCGTCGTGGGCGGACCGCTGCTGGGACTGCTCGGCGCGCTGATCATGGTCGGCGCGGGCTTGCTGACGGTCCGGTGGGCCGCGGTGCTGCCGCGCATGGGCGCGCGGTACGACGCGCCCGGGAGGGTCGCCGAGCGCCGGCGGCCCGCCGACCCGGACACGGCGTTGTGGGAGGCCCTGGACGAGGGCCGTGACCCCACCCGGGACCCTGCGGGAGATCCCGCAGGAGATCCCTCGGGGGAGCCGGCCGCGGACGTCACCGGCGCCCCCACCCGGGAGCCGGACGCGGATCCTCCCGACGGACGTGCCCGACGACCATGGAGCGGACCCTCCGACGGGGTGGGCAGGACCGGAGGAGGGGCGGGTTAACATGGAGCGAACTCGGACGGGGGAAAGGGGCAGACCCGGCGTGAGCGTCCTGGAGCAGATCCTCGAAGGGGTCCGGGCCGACCTCACCGCCCGCGAAGCCGCCGTCCCCTTCGACGTCATCAAGGACAAGGCGGCCTCGGCGCCGCCGGCGCGTGACGCGCTCGCCGCCCTCCAGGGCCCCGGCATCGGGGTCATCGCGGAGGTCAAGCGCGCGAGCCCGTCCAAGGGCCACATGGTCGACATCCCGGACCCCGCGTGGCTCGCGGGCCGCTACGTCGACGGCGGCGCCCGCGTCATCAGCGTCCTCACCGAGCAGCGGTTCTTCGGCGGCTCGCTCGACGACCTCGACAAGGTGCGCGCGGCCGTCGACATCCCCGTGCTGCGCAAGGACTTCGTCGTCGGCACCTACCAGGTGCACGAGGCGCGGGCCCACGGCGCCGACCTGGTGCTGCTCATGTGCTCGGTGCTCGAGCAGAACGCCCTCGACGCGCTCGTCGACCGGGTGGAGTCCCTCGGGATGACCGCCCTGGTCGAGGTGCACAACGAGGAGGAGGCCGACATGGCGCTGCGGGCCGGCGCCAAGCTCGTCGGCATCAACGCGCGCGACCTGCACACCCTCGAGGTCGACCGCTCGGTGTTCAGCCGCATCGCCCCGGGCCTGCCCGGCGAGGTGCTGCGGGTGGCCGAGTCGGGCGTGCGCGGCCCGGGCGACCTCATGACCTACGCGGGCCACGGCGCCGACGCCGTGCTCGTCGGCGAGTCGATGGCCACGGCCGAGGACCCGCGCGCCGCGGTGCGCCAGCTCGTCACGGCCGGGTCGCACCCGGCGTGCCCCAAGCCGTCGCGCTGATCGACGCGAGAAGGCGCTCGCCGGGCCTCGTACGATCGCCGACACCAGCCCACCCGCGCAGGAAGAAGTACGTGAGATGACGTCGGCCAGCCAGGGTCTCGCCGGGACCGCGCACGAACCCGACGACCGGGGCCACTTCGGGCCCTACGGCGGGCGCTACATGCCCGAGGCGCTCATCGCCGCGGTCGACGAGGTCGCCGCCGAGTACGAGAAGGCGCGCCACGACCCGGAGTTCCTGGGCGAGCTCGACCGCCTGCAGCGCGACTACGCCGGCCGGCCCTCCCCGGTCACCGACGCGCGGCGGCTCGCCGAGCACGCGGGCGGCGCGCGCATCCTGCTCAAGCGCGAGGACCTCAACCACACCGGTTCACACAAGATCAACAATGTGCTGGGTCAGGCGCTGCTCACCCAGCGCATGGGCAAGACCCGGGTGATCGCCGAGACCGGCGCCGGGCAGCACGGCGTGGCCACCGCGACGGCCGCGGCGCTGCTGGGCCTCGAGTGCCAGGTCTACATGGGCGAGGTCGACACCGAGCGCCAGGCGCTCAACGTCGCGCGCATGCGCCTGCTGGGCGCCGAGGTCGTGCCGGTGACCACCGGGTCGCGCACGCTCAAGGACGCGCTGAACGAGGCCTACCGCGACTGGGTCTCCAGCGTCGGCCACACCCACTACATCCTCGGCACCGCCGCCGGCCCGCACCCGTTCCCGCGCATGGTGCGCGACTTCCACCGGGTCATCGGCCTGGAGGCCCGCGAGCAGGTCCTCGCCGCCTACGGGCGGCTGCCCGACGCCGTCGTCGCCTGCGTCGGCGGCGGGTCCAACGCCATCGGGATCTTCCACCCGTTCCTCGACGACGAGGGCGTCCGCCTCGTCGGCTACGAGGCGGCGGGCGAGGGCGTCGAGACCGGCCGGCACGCCGCGTCGATCACCGGGGGTACGCCCGGCGCCCTGCACGGCGCGATGTCGTACCTGCTGCAGGACGAGGACGGCCAGACCCTCGAGACGCACTCGATCTCCGCGGGCCTCGACTACCCCGGCGTCGGCCCGGAGCACGCCTTCCTCGCCGACGCGGGCCGGGCGACCTACGAGCCGGTCACCGACGCCGAGGCGATGGAGGCGTTCCGCCTGCTCTGCCGCACCGAGGGGATCATCCCGGCCATCGAGTCGGCCCACGCGATCGCGGGCGCCCTGCGCCTCGGGCGCGAGCTGGGTCCGGACGCCACGATCCTGGTGAACCTCTCGGGCCGCGGCGACAAGGACGTCGACACCGCCGCCCGGTGGTTCGGGGTGGTCGACCCGGAGTCGCTGCCCACGGAGGAGCCGCCGGCCGCGTCCGACGCGCAGACGGGGGAGCGGGAGCTGTGACCACGTCCGTCACGGGGATCGACCGCCTCGGCGAGGTCTTCACCACCGCGAAGGCCGAGGACCGCGCCGCGCTCATCGCCTACCTGCCCGCGGGCTACCCGACGGTCAAGGGCTCGCTGGGGCTGCTCACCCAGACCCTCGACGCGGGCGCCGACCTCGTCGAGGTCGGGCTGCCCTACTCCGACCCCGTGCTCGACGGCCCGGTCATCCAGCACGCCGTGGACGCCGCGCTCAAGGCCGGGGTGCGGGTGCGCGACACCCTGGCGGTGGTCGAGCAGCTCGCCGCCCGCGGCGGGCGCGCCGTGGTGATGACGTACTGGAACCCGGTGCTGCGCTACGGCGTCGACGCCTTCGCCCGCGACCTCGCGTCCGCCGGCGGCCTCGGTGTCATCACCCCGGACCTGGTGCCGGACGAGGGCGCGGGGTGGCTCGCCGCCGCCGGGCGCGAGGGGCTGGCGCCGATCTTCCTGGTCGCCCCGTCGTCCACCGACGAGCGGATCGCGGCCACCACGGCGGCCACGCGCGGGTTCCTCTACGCCGCCTCGACCATGGGCGTCACGGGCGCCCGGGACGCGGTCTCGGACACCGCCACCACGCTGGTCGACCGCGCGCGCGCCCACACCGACCTGCCCGTCGGCGTCGGCCTCGGGGTCCGCAACGGCGCCCAGGCCGGGGAGGTCGCGACCTTCGCCGACGGGGTCATCGTCGGGTCGGCGCTGGTGAGCGCGGCGGAGCAGGGCCGGGCCGCGGTCGCCCGGCTCACCACCGAGCTCGCCGCCGGCGTGCGGGGCCAGCACACCGGACGTTAGGTCGGTCCCGCCCACCTAGCCGAAGGTGAGGACGTAGGTCTCCGCGCCGGGTGCGAGGAAGGTGATCTCGAGGACGCGGTCCTCGACGGCGCCCGGTGCACGGATCAGGTGGTGGAGGCGCGGCTCGGCCAGCGTCCCGTGGCCCGCGGCGTCCACGTCGAGCCCGTGGGCGTCGCCGGGCGCCCGGCCGTCGAGGAGCACGCGGAAGGGGACGGGCGCGCCGCGCGGCGCCATCACGAGGTGCAGGTCGCGCGCGTGGAAGCGCACGATCAGGGTGCCGGTCGCGCCGGTCAGGACGCTCGCCCGCCGGGCCACGACCCACTCCCCGACGAACGCCCACTCGTGGAGCCGGAGGTGCTCCGGCTCGACGTAGGTCCGGCTCCGGTCGAGGGCGGCGCCGCCCGGGGAGGCGAACCTCTCGCCCCGCGCCCACCCGAGGTAGGTCTCCGGTGATCCGAGGTGCGCCCAGTCGGCCGGCGCCTCGATCCCGATCGGGGCGACCGGCACGCGCTCGTCGCCCGCGGGGTGGCGTCCGGCGTCGCGGAGCAGGTGGCGGATCGCGTCCTCGGTCTCGTCGAGGTGGTCCTCGCCGAACCGGTGGTGCCGGACCCGGCCGTCGACGTCGGCGAGGTAGAAGGCGGGCCAGTAGCGGTTGCCGAACGCCTCCCAGAGGGTGCGGCCGGGGTCGAGGGCGACGGGGTGGTCGACGCCCAGGCGCTCCACGGCCCGGCGGACGTTGTCGGCGTCGGCCTCGAACGGGAACTCGGGAGTGTGCACCCCGATCACCACCAGCCCCTGATCGCGGTACTCCCGGGCCCACGCGCGGACGTGCCCGAGCGTGCGGAGCCAGTTGATGCAGGTGTAGGTCCAGAACTCGACGAGCACGACCTCGCCGCGCAGGTCGGCGGCGTCGAGCGGCGGTGAGTTGAGCCAGCCGGCGGCGCGGCCCAGGTCGGGCAGGCGCGACTCGACCGGGAGGTCGACCGGGCGCCTCCCCTCGACGAGGCCCATGGCGTGTCCTCTCGTTCCCGGGGCGGCCGCCGTGAGCACGGCGACCGGAGGGGCGCTCCCGACCGGGCCCGACGGACACCGGGCCGGGCACGCCGCGCGGGCAGGACCCGCGGATCTACGACGACGGGCGGGCGGCGTGGCGCGTCGCTCTCCGCGCGCCCCGCTCCCGGACGCAGGCCGCCCCGACAGCGGGGTGCGCCGCCGAGGTCCTGGTCATCGGTCGTCCCTCGAGAGAAGGGGACATCGTCCCCGGGACGCAGCACGATACGCCCGCGCTGCCCGCCCGGGGAGCCGCCGAGGACGTCGGACTCGTCGGCGGTGCGGCCCGGACCCGCGCCGGGCCACCACACGGGCTCGCGACGGGCGGGCGATACCGTGGCGGTCGTGCTCCCAGTGGTCATGGCAGGGGTCGCCCTCCCCACCTACCTCCCGAGCCCGCCCCGGGGCGTCTGGGAGCTCGGGCCGATCCCGCTGCGGGCGTACGCGCTCTGCATCATCGCCGGGATCGTCGTCGCGATCCTGTGGACCGAGCGGCGTTTCGTCGCCCGCGGGGGCGAGCCCGGCACCGTCACCGACATCGCCGTGTTCGCGGTGCCGTTCGGGCTGATCGGCGGGCGGCTCTACCACGTCGCCACCGACTGGCCGACGTACTTCGGACCGGGCGGCAACCCGGTCGCGGCGCTCTACATCTGGCAGGGCGGGCTCGGCATCTGGGGCGCGATCGCGCTCGGCGGGGTCGGCGCCTGGATCGGCTGCCGGCGGCGCGGCATCCCGCTGACGGCGTTCGCCGACGCGGCCGCCCCCGGCATCGTCGCCGCGCAGGCGATCGGACGGCTGGGCAACTGGTTCAACCAGGAGCTCTACGGCGGCCCGACCACGCTGCCGTGGGGCCTCGAGATCTACCGCCGGGTGGACCCGGCGACCGGCGTCCCCGACAACCTCACCGGCGTCGTCGTCGACCCCACGCCGGTCGCGGTCGTGCACCCCACCTTCCTCTACGAGCTGCTGTGGAACCTCGCGGTGGCCGCGCTCGTGGTGTGGGCCGACCGGCGCTTCCGCCTCTCGCACGGGCGGGCGTTCGCGCTCTACGTCGCGGGCTACACCGCGGGCCGCTTCGTCATCGAGCTCATGCGCACCGACCCCGCGACCCGGGTCTTCGGCGACGTGCGGATCAACGTCGTCGTGTCGGCCGTCGTGTTCGTCGGGGCCGTCGTCTACATGATCGTGTTCCGCGGGCGTCCCCGCGAGGTCTTCGGCCGCGCCGCGCAGGAGGCGGAGGCGGGTTCGGGCGACGAGGCCCCGGGTACGCCCGCGTCCGTGGCCAACGACAGCACCGGGGACAGCACCGAGGACCAGCGCGCCCGCAACGAGACCGAGGCGCGGCGCCAGGAGAGGTCGCCGGCCGCCGAGGCGGGCGGCCAGGGCGGGTCGGCGAGCCCGAGCAGCGTCGACGCGGCGCCCGCCGACCCCGAGCAGGAACGCGAGGAGGACGCGCCGGCGGAGCCCCCGTCGGCCGCGAAGAGCTGAGGCCGCCGCAGGCCCGCTCGAGCGTCTAGGATCGGGACCGCACCGCGAGCGACGCCGCCGCCGTGCGTCCGTCCCGCGTCCGCGACGCGATCGACCACCCTGCTGCGCCGCTGTCGCGGGCGCGCGGGGGACCACCCAGCCACACCGTCCAGGGCCACCGTCGTCCCCGGGTCCGATCACCCGCGCACGACGACGAGGAGGCACCGGGATGCCCGCTGTCGCTCCGGGTCCCCAGGGGCTCTACGACCCCGCCTACGAGCACGACGCCTGTGGGGTCGGCGCGGTCGCGCACGCCCGCGGCGAGCCGAGCCACGGCATCGTGCGCGACGCCCTGACCGTGCTCCACCGCCTCGACCACCGCGGCGCCGCCGGCAGCGAGCCCACCAGCGGCGACGGCGCCGGCATCCTCGTGCAGGTCCCCGACGCGCTGCTGCGCGCGAGCGTCGACTTCGAGCTCCCGGCCCCGCTGCCCTCGCCCGACGGTGGCGCCGCGGTCCTCGCCTACGCCACGGGGCTGGCGTTCCTGCCCGCCGACCCCCGCCTGCGCGACGCGGCGGTCGCGCTGCTCGAGGGTCTCGCCGGCGAGGAGGGGCTCGAGGTCCTCGGGTGGCGGGACGTCCCCGTCGACCCCGAGGGCGCCGACGTCGGCTCGGTCGCCCGGGGTGCGATGCCGCACTTCGCCCAGCTGGTCGTGGCGGTGCCCGACCGCTCGGTGACGGGCATCGCGCTCGACCGCCTCGCCTGGATCCTGCGCAAGCGGGTCGAGCGGCGGTCGCGCGAGGAGGGCTGCGGGGTGTACCTCGCCTCGCTGTCGAGCCGCACGATGACCTACAAGGGCATGCTGACCACCGACCAGCTGCCCCTGTTCTTCCCCGACCTGCGCGACGAGCGGCTGGTCAGCGCCGTGGCGATCGTCCACAGCCGGTTCTCCACCAACACCTTCCCGAGCTGGCCGCTGGCCCACCCCTACCGGCGCATGGCGCACAACGGGGAGATCAACACGATCCGCGGCAACCGCAACCGGATGCGGGCCCGCGAGGCCCTGCTGGGCACCGACCTCTTCCCCGGCGACCTGCAGCGCGCGATGCCGGTGTGCCCCGAGGGCGTGTCGGACTCGGCCGGCTTCGACGAGGTGCTCGAGCTGCTCGAGCTCGGCGGCCGCCCGCTGCCGCACGCGGTGATGATGATGATGCCGGAGGCGTGGGAGAACCACGCCGAGATGCCCGCCGACCAGCGCGACTTCTACCGGTTCCACGCGACGCTGATGGAGCCGTGGGACGGGCCGGCCGCGGTCGTGTTCAGCGACGGCACCCTGCTCGGCGCCACCCTCGACCGCAACGGCCTGCGCCCCGCGCGCTGGTGGCAGCTCGACGACGACCGCGTGGTGCTGGCCAGCGAGTCCGGCGTCCTCGACGTCCCGCCCGACCGGGTGCTGGCCACGGGCCGGCTGCGCCCCGGGCGGATGTTCCTCGTCGACACGCGCGCCGGGTGCCTCGTCGACGACGACGCCTACAAGAGCGAGCTCGCGGCCGCCGAGCCCTACGGCGAGTGGCTGCACGCCGGGCTGGTCCGCCTCGACGAGCTGCCCGCCCGCGAGCACGTCGTGCACACCCACGAGTCGGTCATGCGCCGCCAGCAGACCTTCGGCTACACCGAGGAGGAGCAGCGCATCCTGCTCGCGCCGATGGCCACCACGGGCGCGGAGCCGCTGGGGTCGATGGGCACCGACACCCCCACCGCGGCGCTCTCGCGGCGCGCGCGCCTGCTCTACGACTACTTCGTGCAGCTGTTCGCGCAGGTCACCAACCCGCCGCTGGACGCGATCCGCGAGGAGCTCGTCACCTCGATGGCCCGCGCGATCGGGCCCGAGCAGAACCTGTTCCACCCCGGTCCCGCCTCGTGCCGCCAGGTCGTCCTGCCCGACCCGGTGATCGACAACGACGAGCTGGCCAAGCTCATCCACATCAACGACGACGGCGACATGCCCGGCTTCGCCGCGACGGTGATCTCCGGGCTCTACGACGTCCACGGCGGCGAGGCGGCCCTGCGCGAGGCCCTCGACCGGGTGTGCCGGGAGTCCTCGCAGGCGATCGCGCACGGCAGGCGGATCCTCGTGCTCTCCGACCGCGACTCCGACGAGACGCGGGCGCCGATCCCGTCGTTGCTGCTGGTCTCGGCGGTGCACCACCACCTCGTGGCGACCCGGGAGCGGACGCAGGTCGCGCTGGTCGCCGAGACCGGCGACGCCCGCGAGGTGCACCACGTCGCGCTGCTGCTGGGCTACGGCGCCGCCGCGGTCAACCCGTACCTGGCCTTCGAGTCGATCGAGGACATGATCGACAACGGGTGGTTGCAGGGCGTCGAGTGCCCCGACGCGATCCGGCGCTACGTCGGCGCGCTGGTCAAGGGCACGCGGAAGGTCATGTCGAAGATGGGCATCTCGACGGTGTCCGGCTACACCGCCGCGCAGGCGTTCGAGGCGCTCGGGCTCTCGCAGGAGTTCGTCGACGAGTTCTTCACCGGCACGTCGTCGAAGCTCGGCGGCGGGGGGCTCGACCTGGTGGCCCGCGAGACCGCCGAGCGCCACCGCCGGGCGTACCCGGACAACCCGGGGGAGCGCACGCACCGCAAGCTCTGGGTCGGCGGCGAGTACGCCTACCGCCGCGAGGGCGAGCTGCACCTGTTCAGCCCCGAGACGGTGTTCCTGCTGCAGCACTCCACGCGCACCAAGCAGTGGGACGTCTTTCAGCAGTACACCGCGGAGGCGAACCGGCTGATCGCCTCGGGTGGCGCGCTGCGCGGGATGTTCCGGCTGCGCACCGAGGACCGGGTCCCGGTCCCGCTCGAGGAGGTCGAGCCGGCCACCGCGATCGTGAAGCGCTTCGCCACCGGCGCGATGTCCTACGGCTCGATCTCCGCCGAGGCCCACACCGACCTCGCGATCGCCATGAACAACATCGGCGGCAAGTCCAACACCGGCGAGGGCGGCGAGGACCCGGTGCGGCTCCACGACCCGTCGAAGCGCTCGTCGATCAAGCAGGTCGCCTCCGGGCGCTTCGGCGTGACCAGCGAGTACCTGGTGAACGCCACCGACATCCAGATCAAGATGGCGCAGGGGGCCAAGCCCGGCGAGGGCGGCCAGCTGGCCGGCCAGAAGGTCTACCCGTGGATCGCGGAGGTCCGGCACTCGACCCCGGGCGTCGGGCTGATCTCACCGCCCCCGCACCACGACATCTACTCGATCGAGGACCTCAAACAGCTCATCCACGACCTCAAGAACGCCAACGAGCACGCGCGCATCCACGTCAAGCTCGTCTCGTCGGTGGGCGTGGGCACGGTGGCCGCCGGGGTGGCCAAGGCCCACAGCGACGTCGTGCTGATCTCGGGCTACGAGGGCGGCACCGGTGCCGCGCCGCTGACCTCGCTCAAGCACGCCGGCAGCCCGTGGGAGATCGGGCTGGCCGACACCCAGCAGACGCTGATGATCAACGGGCTGCGCGACCGCATCACCGTCCAGGTCGACGGCCAGATGAAGACCGGCCGCGACGTCATCATCGGCGCCCTGCTCGGCGCCGAGGAGTACGGCTTCTCCACCGCCCCGCTCGTGGTGAACGGCTGCATCATGATGCGCGTCTGCCACCTCGACACCTGTCCGGTCGGCGTCGCGACCCAGAACCCCGAGCTGCGCCGGCGCTACACCGGGCGCCCGGAGTTCGTGGAGAACTTCTTCTGGTTCATCGCCGAGGAGGTGCGCGAGCACCTCGCCGAGCTCGGCTTCCGCTCGCTCGACGAGGCGATCGGGCACGCCGAGCTGATCGACGGCCGCGAGGCGGTGGAGAACTGGAAGGCGCGCGGCGTCGACCTGACGCCGCTGTTCACCGTCCCCGACGTCCCCGAGGGCGCGCCGACCGCCCGCATCCGCACCCGGCCGCAGGACCACGGGCTCGACCGGGCCCTGGACCGCACGCTGCTCCAGCTCGCCGAGGGGGCGATCGCCGGCGGCGACCCGGTGCGCCTCGAGATGCCGGTGCGCAACGTCAACCGCACGGTCGGCACGCTGACCGGCGCGGAGATCACCCGCCGGCACGGCGACGCCGGGCTGCCCGACGACACCCTGCACGTCGAGCTGCACGGGTCGGCCGGCCAGTCGTTCGGCGCCTTCCTGCCCCCCGGCATGACGCTCGACCTGGTCGGCGACGCCAACGACTACCTGGCCAAGGGGCTCTCCGGCGGGCGAGTGATCGCGCGGCCGCACCCCGACGCGCCGTTCGCCGGAGGGCGCGACGAGCAGCACGTCGTCGCCGGCAACGTCATCGCCTACGGCGCGACCGGCGGCGAGGTGTTCCTGCGCGGGCAGGTCGGCGAGCGCTTCTGCGTGCGGAACTCGGGGGCCCTGGCGGTCGTCGAGGGCACCGGCGACCACGCCTGCGAGTACATGACCGGCGGGCGGGTCGTCGTGCTCGGCGCCACCGGCCGCAACCTCGGGGCCGGCATGTCCGGCGGCATCGCCTTCGTGCTCGACCTGCCCGAGGTCCGGGTGAACCCGGAGATGGTGTCGCTGCGCGCGGCCGACCCGGAGGATGCCGACTGGCTGCACGGCGTCGTCTCCCGGCACCGCGAGCTCACCGGCTCGCCGCGGGCGGCCGCGCTGCTCGCCGACTGGGACACCGCGGTCGGGCGGTTCACCAAGGTCGTGCCCGACGACTACCAGCGCGTCCTCGACGCGACCCAGCGCGCCCAGGCCGAGGGCCGCGACCCCAACGAGGTGATCATGGAGGTGGCGGCCGGTGGCTGATCCGCGCGGGTTCCTCAAGTACGAGCGGCAGGACAACCCCAAGCGCCCGGTCGAGCAGCGCCGCACCGACTGGCACGAGCTCTACGCCCCGCTGACCGACCCCGCGGTCCGCGAGGGGACGACCGTCCAGGCCGCCCGGTGCATGGACTGCGGCATCCCGTTCTGCCACTCCGGCGGGGCGGGCTGCCCGCTGGGCAACCTCATCCCGGAGTGGAACGACCACGTCCGCCGCGGCGAGTGGGGGCGCGCCAGCGAGCGGCTGCACGCGACCAACAACTTCCCGGAGTTCACCGGCGCGCTGTGCCCGGCGCCGTGCGAGGCGGCGTGCGTCCTGTCGATCACGAGCCAGCCGGGGCCCGTGGCGATCAAGCGCGTCGAGTGGTCGATCGCCGAGAACGGGTGGGCCGACGGCCTGGTCACCCCGCAGCCACCGAGCAACCGCACCGGGAAGCGCGTCGCCGTGGTCGGCTCCGGGCCCGCCGGGCTGGCCGCCGCCCAGCAGCTCACCCGCGCCGGCCACGACGTCACCGTGTTCGAGCGCGACGACCGGCTCGGCGGCCTGATGCGCTACGGCATCCCGGAGTTCAAGTTCGAGAAGTGGGAGATCGACCGGCGCCTCGAGCAGATGCGCGCCGAGGGGACCCGGTTCGTGGTCAACTGCGAGGTCGGTGGTGCGGGGCTGTCGGTCGAGCGGCTGCGCGGCGACCACGACGCCGTGGTGCTCGCGGTCGGCGCGCTCGCCGGGCGCGACGACCGCACCGTCGAGGGCCGTGACCTCGACGGCGTCCACCTCGCCATGGACTACCTGGTGCCGGCCAACCGCGAGTGCGAGGGCGACGGGCCGTCGCCGATCAACGCCCGCGGCAAGAGCGTGGTGATCATCGGCGGCGGCGACACCGGCGCCGACTGCTACGGAACCGCGACCCGGCAGGGCGCGATCGGCGTGCACCAGCTCGACCAGTACCCGCCGCCGCCCCGGACCCGCCAGGACTCGACGTCGCCCTGGCCGACCTGGCCGTACGTCTTCCGCACGCCGCCCGCGCTCGAGGAGGGCGGCGAGCGCCTGTTCGCCACCGCGGTGCGCCGCTTCGTCGGCGACGACCGGGGCCACGTGCGCGCCGTCGAGCTCTCGTCGGTCGAGGTCCGCCGCGACGCCGACGGGCGCCGCGAGGTCGTGCCGACCAGCGAGGAGGTCCACGAGATGCCCGCGGACCTCGTGCTGTTCTCGATCGGCTTCACCGGGCCCGACGACATGGCGCTGCTGCCGGCGCTGGGCCTGGAGCGCACCCCGAAGGGCGCGATCGGCTGCGGGTCGGACTGGCAGACCGACGCGCCGGGCGTGTTCGTGTGCGGCGACGCCCACCGCGGCGCGTCGCTCATCGTCTGGGCGATCGCCGAGGGCCGCTCGGCCGCCGCCGCCGTCGACCGCTACCTCGACCCGGACGGCACCACGGACCTCCCCGCGCCCCTGCACCCCGGCGCGCTGCCGTTGAGCGTCGCCTAGATGTCAGCGGCGTGGCGTCGCAGACGTTGAGTGTCCGCAATGCCACGCGCTCACCCGGCGCCGGCCGGGGTGATGTGGGTCAGCGTGCAGCGCCAGCGCCCGTCGACGGGGGAGCGGACGAAGACGTCCGTGGTCCACTCGTCGGCGGGGATGTCGGCGCCGCCGTACTGCGCCGTGCTCAGCACGCGCACGCTGATCCACGCGACGTCGCCGTGCACGCGCACCCGGCGCTCGCCGACCCCCTCCATGCGCGTGTGCCCGAGCGTGCCGGAGCGGACGTAGGCGAGGAAGTGGGCGCGGGACGTGATGCCCGTCCACGACACGATCGCCCAGTCGTCGTCCATGAACGCGGCGATGCGGTCGGCGTCGTCGGAGACGATCGCCCTGCCCCAGTCGTCGAGCAGGGCGACGAGCTCCTGCTCGATGGTGTCCGCCGTCATGCCCCGCACGCTATGACGGCGACGACCCGGATGACTTGGACGAATCGGAAGCGGCCGCGGCGACCGGCGTCGTGACCTCGCCGACGAACGCCGCCACGACGTCGTGCACGGCATCGCGGTCGTGCTCGTTGAGGACGTCGTGGAGGTCGCCGGGGAACGTCACGACGCGCGCGTCCGCCAGCCGGCCCGCCACGAGGTGCGCGTGCTCGACGGGCACCAGCGGGTCCGCCTCGCCGTGCACCAGCAGCACCGGGACACCGGGCCGCCCGTCGGCGAGCCCGTCGGCGACCTCGGGCCACGTGTCCGCGACCGCCTGCAGCGTCTCGCGCCGGAAGCCGCCGTGGTGGGTCAGCGGGTCGTGGAGCAGGGCGTCGACGTACTCCGCGTGGGTGCTCAGCAGCTCGCGCGGGTCCTCGACGGGCAGCTCCGGCTCGCCGGACGCGAGCCACTCGTGGATCCACTCCTGGGCGACCGCGGGCGGCGCGGACAGCACGAGGGCGTCGACGAGCTCGGGCGAGCGCAGCGCGAGCAGGAGCGCCGCGAGCGCCCCGCCGGAGTGACCGATCACCGTCAGCGGCACCCCGGGGTGCTGCTCGCGCGCGATGGTCGTGAGCGTCCGCGCGTCGTCGACCAGCAGGTCCCACGACGGGATGAGGGCGCGCTCGCCGTCGCTGCGGCCGTGGCCGACGACGTCGAGCGCGTGCACCGCCTGCCCGTCGGCGGCCAGGCGCCGGGCCAGGGCGTCGTAGAGCCCGAGGTGCTCGCCGTGGCCGTGCAACAGGACGACCGCGCCGCGCTCCGGGGTCGTGGGCAGCCACTGGTCGTGGAAGACGGTGCCGGCGGCGCCGGGGAAGGTGGGCATGAGAGCTCCTCTCGTCGGGTGCCGACCCGACGATGGCGCGCTCTCCTGTCAGACCGCTGCCGGTCCGCTGCCGGTCAGGGCGCCGGCGGCGCCGCGACGACCGCGCGCTGGATCTGCACCGGGGTCCGCGGGGCCCCGCCGCCGGCCTGGTTGGAGCCGTCGTCGCCGGCCTCGGCGATGCGGTCGAGCACGCCGAGGCCGCCGCCCCCGATCCGGCCGATCACCGAGTACTCCGGCGGGAGCCCCGAGTCGCCGTAGACGAGGAAGAACTGGCTGCCGGTGGAGCCGGGCTGCGAGCTCTTGGCCATCGCGATGAGGCCGCGGGCGTAGGTCGAGGCCTGGCCCTCGGCGCCCGGGAAGGGCGGCAGGCCCTGCGGCGGCTCCTCGGCGTACTGGTAGCCGGGGCCGCCCGAGCCCGACCCGGTCGGGTCGCCGCACTGGAGCACCTGCAGGCTGCCCGGGCTGGAGACGAGCCGGGGGCAGGGCGTGTCGTCGTAGAAGCCCTGCGACGCGAGGCTCACCACGGCGTTGACCGCGCAGGGGGCCGACGCGCGGTCCAGCGTCATCGGGATCGCGCCCTGCGTGGTCTCCAGGGTCACGTCGACCGTGCCCGTCGTCGGCGGGTTCCCGTCGGGCGGCGTGTTCGGCTTCGACGCCGGCTCCGACGGGTTGTAGGTGCACGTCCGGGGCGCCGCGGCCTGCGGCGCGGGCTCGTCGGAGCCCGTGACGAGGAAGTAGACGCCGGCGCCCACGGCGAGGACGGCGACGACCGCCACCACCGAGATCAGGGCCAGCCGCCGGCGCCGGCGCCGGGAGCGCTCGGCCCGCCGTTCGATCTGGCGTTCCAGCTTCCGCTTGGCGGCCTTCCGGCGCTGCTCGTTCGTCGGCACGGCGGACATCGTAGGAACCGCGCCGACCGGTCCTCGTGAGGGTCTCGACTAGGGTGGACGAGCGAGCCGGATGTGCGAGGAGGACGAGAACGTGCTGGTCGAGGCCTTCGCGGCCGGGGTGTTCCAGACCAACTGCTACGTGGTCGCTCCCGGCCCCGGGGAGTCCGCCGTGGTGGTCGACCCCGGCCAGGACGCCGAGGAGGGGCTGCGCGAGGTCCTGGCGCGGCACAAGCTGACCCCCGTGGCCGTCCTGCTGACCCACGGCCACCTCGACCACATGTGGTCGGTGACGCCGGTGTGCGACGGCGACGACATCCCCGCCTGGATCCACCCCGAGGACCGGCACATGCTCGCCGACCCGCTCGGCTCGGTCGGGCCGATGGGCCAGCAGCTCGCCGCGATGTACCCGGGCCTGGAGTTCCGCGAGCCCCGCTCGGTCGAGGTCCTCGCCGACGGTGCCGAGCTCGAGCTCGCCGGCCTGCGCCTCACCGTCGACCACACGCCCGGGCACACCCGCGGCTCGGTCGTGTTCCGCTCGGCCACCGAGGAGGGGCAGCCGTTCCTGCTGGCGGGCGACACGCTCTTCCAGGGCGGCATCGGGCGCACCGACCTGCCCGGCGGGTCCACCGAGGAGATGATGGCCTCGCTCCGCGACAAGATCCTGTCGCTGTCCGACGACACCGCCGTGCTGCCCGGCCACGGGCCGATGACGACCGTCGGCCAGGAGCGCAGCTCGAACCCGTTCGTGCAGGGCCTCACCAGCGCCCCCGGGCGTCACCTGTGAGCGCCGCGGTGCCGGCCGGCGGCTTCGCCGCGCCCAAGGGCATCCCCGAGTACGTCGGGCCGGAGTTCACGACCGTCCGCGACACCCTGATCCGCGAGGCCGACCGCGCGGGCTACGCGCACATCGAGCTGCCGGTCTTCGAGGACACCGCGCTCTACGCCCGCGGCGTGGGCGAGTCGACCGACGTCGTCTCCAAGGAGATGTACTCGTTCGACGACCGCGGCGGCCGGTCGGTCACGCTGCGCCCCGAGGGCACGGCGGGCGTCGTCCGCTCGGTCATCGAGCACGGCCTCGACCGCGGCGGCCTGCCGGTGAAGCTGCGCTACGACGGGCCGTTCTTCCGCTACGAGCGCCCGCAGGCCGGCCGGTTCCGCCAGCTGCAGCAGGTCGGCATCGAGGCCATCGGCGTCGACGACCCGGCGCTCGACGCCGAGGTCCTCGCCGTCGCCGACGCGGGCTTCCGCGCGCTCGGGCTGCGCGGCTACCGGCTGGAGCTCACCAGCCTGGGCGACGCGACGACCCGCCCGCAGTACCGTGCCGAGCTGACCCGGTTCCTCGAGAAGCTCGACCTCGACGAGGCCACCCGCGAGCGCGCCCGCATCAACCCGCTGCGGGTGCTCGACGACAAGCGCCCCGAGGTCCGCGCCCAGCTCGAGGGCGCGCCGCTGATGATCGACCACCTCTCCGAGGAGGCGGCCGCGCACCACGCGGCGGTCAAGCGCCACCTCGACGACCTGGGTGTGGCCTACGTCGAGAACCCGTGGATGGTGCGGGGGCTCGACTACTACACGAAGACGACTTTCGAGTTCGTCCACGACGGCCTCGGCTCCCAGTCCGGGATCGGCGGCGGCGGGCGCTACGACGGGCTGATGGCCGAGCTGGGCGGGCAGGCGCTGTCCGGGGTCGGGTTCGGCCTGGGCGTCGACCGGACCCTGCTCGCCTGCCGCGTCGAGGAGGCGGGCCACGACGGCGCCGGGCGGGTCGAGGTCTTCGGCGTGCCCCTGGGCGACGCCGCGAAGGACCGGCTCGTCGGGATCGTCGGGTCGCTGCGGCGCGCCGGGATCCGGGCGGACCTGGCCTACGGCAACCGCGGGCTCAAGGGTGCGATGAAGGCCGCCGACCGGTCGGGGGCGCGCTACGCGCTCGTGCTCGGCGACCGCGACCTCGAGGCCGGCGAGATCCAGCTCAAGGACCTCGCCGACGGTTCGCAGCAGGCCATCGCCCTCGACGACGCGGCCGCTGCCGTCGACCGCGCGCTGCACGACGGCTGATCAGACCGGAACCGCGACGCGCTCGCCGGCGGCGCCGGTGGCGACGAGGCGGCGCGACGCCGGCCGGGTGGTCCATGAGATCAGGGCGACGACGAGCAGCGTCGTCGTCACCACCGGGTGGAACAGCGGGCTGCCGGACACCAGGTGGGACACCGCGGCGCCGCTGAGGTCGAACACGATCCCGGCGTAGGCCCACTCCTTGAGCCGCGGGTGCCCGGGCACCGTGATCGCCACGGCACCGAGGATCTTCCAGACGCCGAGGATCGCCGCGAGGTACGCCGGGTAGCCCAGCGCCACGATGCCCGCCACCACCCGGTCGGCGCCGAGGAGGTCGGCCAGACCGCCGGAGAGCAGGACGAACGCGGTGACGGCGGTCGCGGTCCAGTAGGTCTTCATCACGGGCTCCTGTCGTCGTCGGTGGACGTCGACGGGGAGACCCTCGGGAGCCCGCGGATGTGACCGGACCGCTCAGAACGGCACCCCGGTGGCCAGGAGTCCCTCGCCCTCGGCCCGCCCGGACAGGGTCCGGCAGAACTCGACGGCGTCGAGGGTGATCTCGGGTCCGTCGGCACCGCTGGTGAACGAGCCGCCCGCGGGCCCGGTGAGGTGCAGGCGGACGGGGCGGTCGTGCCGGCGGGCCCACTCGGCGACGACGTGGGCGACGATCCGGCCGTCGTGCTCGGGTGTGAGCACCATCGTGCGGCCGGTGGCGCGGGCGGCGTCGACGCGGTGCATCCAGGTGTCCCGGGTGAGGACGACGTCGAGCAGGTAGCCGAGGCGCCAGGTCTCGCTCGCCCCGTTGACCTCCTCCGTCATCGGCATCGCGCGCAGGAGCCGGACGCGGCCGCGCCACCGGGCCTGCGCGGGCCCCGCGACCTCCAGCCGGCGCACGAGCTCCCGCGTCGTCAGGGCCGCGTTGCGCTCGACCTGGACCGCGGTCAGGCCGTCGATGAACGGACCGTCGCCGGCCCGGCGGCCGCCCGCGACCATCCCGCCGACCATGCGCGGCAGGCTCGTGAAGCCCTCCACCATCCCGAGCACGTGGCCCGCCAGGGCCCGGACGTCCCAGGCGGGGCAGTCGGTGGGGCGCCGCCACTCGTCGGGACGCAGCGCGTCCAGGAAGGCCGCCATCCGGGCGGTCTCGGTCGCGGCGAGCCCCACCGCCTCGGCCCGCGTGAACGCGGGGACGTCCTCGACCCGCACGGTGGCCCGGTCGGTCCGGCCGCCGCTCATCACGCCACCTCCCGCGCCAGGCGCGCGGCGTAGGCGTCGGCGAGCCCGGACAGCGCCGCGGCGCCGTCGCCGGCGTAGGCCGGGCCGTGCATGAGGGCGAGCGTGCGGGGCTCGAGCTCGGCGAGACCGCGGAGCGCCGGGGCCGTGCCGGTGGTGAGGGCCGTGGCACCGAACATCGCGTCGGCCGCGAGGGCGGGGGTGACGATGTCGGCGTCGTGGACGAGTGCCGGACCGTCGCCGGTGCGGGTGAAGAGGTCACCGCACAGCAGGGTGCCCGTGGTCTCGTCGTAGATCACCTGCGCCTCCCAGCCGTGGGGGACGTGCGGGGTGGCGATGGTGCGTACGACGTGGCCGCCGAGCTCCCGGCGCTCGCCGTCGCCGACGGGCTCGGGCGGCCGGTCGGCGAGGTCGGACAGCGAGACCATGCAGCCGAGCTGGTTGAACAGCACGCGGGCGTCGGGCGCGCGGGCGAGCCACTCGTTCATCGCGCCGCACTCGTCGGCCTCGACGTGGCCGAAGCTGATCCAGCGCAGCCGCGCGGGGTCCATGATCCGGCCCACCGCGTCCGCGACCAGCGGGAACATGCCCCGCAGCCCGGTGTGGAAGAGCAGGGGCTCCTCGGCGTCGATGAGGTACTGGTTCATGGTGAAGCCGTCGGGGGTGACGTCGGGCAGGCAGGTCGACAGCCGGTAGACGCCGTCGGCGATCTCGTGCACGGAGGTGTCCATGACGTCAGCGTCGCCCGCTGTGGCCGCGACCACATCGGGAGCGTTCCCCCAGTTAGCGCGCCCGGTCACCCACCTTGCACGCCGTGGCGGCGTGCCAGCTCGGCCAGCGCCCGGCGGTCGTGCAGCCCGGTACGGGCGAACAGGTTCCCGAGGTGGCGTTCCACCGTCCGTGGCGACAGCACGAGCCGCGCGCCGATCTCGGGTGTGGAGAGTCCCAGCGCCACGAGCCCCAGCACGTCCATCTCGCGGCTCGTCACCCCGAGCGCGCGCAGCGGCGCCGGCACCACGGAGCCGCCTCGACCTCGCCGCGGCACCGGGGCGCCGGTCCGGCCGAGCACGATGCGGCAGCGCCGGGCCGGGCGCGCGTGGCCGGCCTCGGCGAAGAAGGCCTCGCTCTCGCGCAGCCACGTCGCCGGATCGCCCCAGCCGTCGCGCACGGCGGCCTGTGCGGTCAGCAGCTGCACGCAGTGCAGCAGCCCGACCCCGCCCTCGAGGGCGCGGCCCTCCGGGCGGGCGGCGGTCAGCAGCGCCGTGGCCTCGGGGCCCGCGCCGGTCCGCCCCAGCGCGACGGCCTCGGCCGCGGTGTGCGCGTAGCGGAACAGGTCCAGCCCGATCCGCGCGGCGACCTCGCCGAACTCGGCCCGGGCCGCGACCCCGAGGTCGTCGTCCTCGATGGTGTGGAGCAGGGCCCACAGCGCGCGTCCCGGGAAGACCGAGCGCGCGGGATCGGCGGCCCGGACGTGGGTCATCATGGTGTCGAGGTGGCCGCGGAGGGCGCCGAGCTCGTCGGCGACGAGGCACCGGGTGGCCAGGACCCGGCCGTGGAGGTCGCCGAGGATCCGCGGGTCGGTCGGGTCGGGGGCGAGCGCCTGCGCGATCGCCGCCTCCATCGCGGCGTCGTCCCCGGCCAGGGCGTGGGCGCCGGCGAGCCACAGGTGGGCGACCGCGGCCGTCGCCAGCCCGTAGCGCCGGCTCGCGTCCGCGCACGCGCGCGACGCCGCCAGGGCGCCGTCGGTGTCGAAGTGGCCCAGCGCCAGGTCGGCCAGGCTGAGGTCCATCACGGCGACCGTCGTCAGGGCCCCGTGGCGGGCGGCGAGCGCGCGAGTGGCCCGGAGCGCATCGGTGTCCCACGTGATCAGGGCGAGCTCCTGCTGCGCGCGCAGGTGCCAGGTGGCCAGCCCGGCGCGCTCGGCCACCTCCGACGCCCGCGCCAGCCACCGCACGGCGGACCCGGCGCGGAACTCGCGCTCGACGCGGCCGAGCACCTCCAGCGCCTCGCACTCGACGGCGGGCTCGGTCGCGGCGTCGATGACCCGGTGCGCGAGCGCGGCGGCGTCGCCGTGCCGTCCCTGCTCGAGCGCGACGTGCGCGGCGACGGCGTCGAGGGCCGGGAGGTCCCGCCCGTCCGCTGCGGCGCGGGCCAGGTCGAGGAGCCGGGCGCCCTCGGCGACCTCGCCGGCCCCGACCGCGGCGCGGGTGAGCACGAGCAGGAGCCCGAGGCGGCGGTCCGGATCGGTCGTGCGCGCGACGAGGTCGTGGCCGAGCTCCAGGGCCTCCCGGGGCTTGCCGGCGGCGACGAGGACGTCGACGAGGACCTCGTCGACGTCGCCGACCACCCGGTCGTCGGCGCCCGCCAGGCGCTGCGCGCGGCGGGCGGTGACCTCGGCGCTGGCGACCGCGCCGGCCGCGAGGGCCCGCCGTGCGGCGGTGACCAGGCGTGCGGCCGCCTCGACCGGGGCGCCCGCGGCCTCGGCGAGCTCGGCGGCCAGCTCGCACAGGGCCCCGGGCAGCCCGGGGTACGCGCGCTCGACGGCCGGCCAGGCCCGCTGCGCCAGCTCGCGGCGCTCCGGGGGCAGCAGGTCGTCGAGGACCGCCTCCCGGGTCAGCGCGTGGCGGAACGCGAAGCCGCCCCCGTCCACCTCGACGAGGTGCTGGGCGACCGCGGCGCGCAGCCCGTCCACCGTGGCGCGCCCGTCGACCTCCGCGATCCCGGGCACGAGCTCCCAGTCGAAGCGCCGCCCGAGGACCGCGGCGGCGGCGAGCACGCGGCGGGCGACGGGGTCGAGGTGCTCCGCGCGGCGGGCCACCGACTCCCGCAGGCTCGCGGGTACGCGCGGGGTGAGCTCCCCGGCGCCGACCCAGTGGTCGTGCTCGAAGCGCAGCTCGTCCGCCGCGACGAGACCGGCGAGCAGCTCCTCGACCAGCAGCGGGACGCCCTCGGCGCGCCGGGCGAGGAACGCCCGCACCCCCGCCGGCGGGTCCGGGGTGGCCAGGCAGGCGGCGAGCATGCGGTCCACGCCGGCCCCGTCGAGGGGATCGACGGCGAGCACGTTCGCCGGGGCCCGGCGGGCGAGCCGGGCGCGCAGCTCGGCCACCGCGCCTTCGGGGCGCATCGTTCCCACCACCAGCACGGGTTCCTCGGCGAGGGCGTCGACGAGATGGTCGAGGACGGCGAGGGTCTCCGTGTCGGCCCAGTGCAGGTCCTCGAGCGCGAGCACCGCCGCGCCGCCGGAGCGCAGCAGGCGCAGCACGGCCTCGCCCATCACCACCGGCGAGTCGTCGACGGCGGCCGGGCCGGCGCCGCGCCACGGGGGGACGAGGCGTGCGAGGTGCCCGGCGAACCCGTCGAGCTCGGGGCCGGTGGGCGGGGGCGCGGACCGGTACGCGGCGAGGAACGCCTCGGTGAGCGGCCGGTGGGGCACCGGGCTCCCGCCGGGCACCGCACGCCCGGCGAGCACCCGCAGCCCCAGGCCGCGCGCGACGTCGGTGGCGTCGCGCAGGAGCCGGCTCTTGCCGACGCCGGGCTCGCCGACCAGCAGCACGACGCCGCCGCGTCCGCGCTCGGCGGCGGCCAGGTGCTCGCGCAGCGCGGCGGTCTCGTCCTCGCGGCCGACGAGCGCCGGGCACAGCAGCGACGGTCCCATGCGATCCCCCGACGGGATCGTAGGACGCTCAGCGCAGGCCGAGCACCCTCGCGGCGTTCCCCTTGAGGATCGCCGGTCGGACGTCGTCGGGGATGTCCAGCTCCGCGAAGTCCCGCAGCCAGCGGTCCGGTGTGATCACCGGGAAGTCCGAGCCGAACAGGACCTTGTCGCGCAGCTGGCGGCCCGCCGCGCGCACGAGCTGGGGCGGGAAGTACTTGGGCGACCAGCCGGACAGGTCGATGTGGACGTTCGCCTTGTGCCCAGCGATCGAGATGGCCGCGTCCTGCCAGGGCACCGAGGGGTGGGCGAAGATCATCGTGAGGTCGGGGAAGTCGGCGGCGACGTCGTCGAGCAGCATCGGGTCGGAGTAGCGCAGCTTCAGGCCCGCGCCTCCCGGCAGCCCGGCGCCGATGCCGGTCTGGCCGGTGTGGAACAGCGCCGGCACGCCCGCCTCGGTGATCGCCTCGTAGAGCGGGTAGAACGCGCGGTCGTTGGGCGCGAAGCCCTGCAGCGTCGGGTGGAACTTGAAGCCGCGGGCGCCCTGCGCGACCAGCCGGCGCACCCGCTCCACCGAGGCCCGCCCGCCGTGCGGGTCGACCGAGCCGAACGGGATGAGCACGTCGGGGAACGCGGCGGCGCGCTCGACGATCTCCTCGCTGGACAGCGGCGGGTGCCCGGTCGCGGCCGGGGCGTCGACGGTGAACACGACCGCCGCCATCGACCGCTCCCGGTAGTGGGCGGCGATCGCCTCGACGGTGGGCGTGCGGTCCTGGTCGCTGCGGAAGTACTGCGTCGAGGCGTCGAGCAGCTCGTCGGTCAGCGCGAAGCACCCGTGGGCGTCCTGCTCGACGTGGGTGTGGACGTCGATGGCGGTCAGGTCGTCGAGGTTCATCCAGACCTCCGGGCCTCGAGGGCGGCGCGGATCACCGCGTCGCGGCGGGCGAGCAGGGCGTCGGGGTCGGTGACGGCGCCGGTGACCTGCGTGACCAGCCGGTCCGCGAGCTCCGGGGTCATGGTGGGCGACCCGAGGTCGGCCCACAGCGCCTCGGTGCCCGGGTGCAGGTGCTCGAGGACGTGGGCGAGCCCGCCGGCACCGCCGGACAGGTGCTGGCCGGCGATCGGCCCGACGCCCGCCCAGCGCAGGCCGGGACCCTCGGTGATCGCGGTGTCGATGTCGGCGACGGTCGCGACCCCGCGCTCGACCAGCGAGTACGCCTCCCGCCAGAGCGCGGCCTGCAGGCGGTTGGCGAGGTGGCCGGGGAGCTCGGCGCGCAGGCGCAGGGGCGTGCGGCCGACGCCGGCGTAGAACGCCATGGCGGCCTCGACCGCGGCCTCCGACGTCGCCTCGCCGGGCACGACCTCGACGAGCGGGACCAGGTGCGGCGGGTTGAACGGGTGCCCGACCAGCACGCGCTCGGGGTGCCCCGGCGCGCCGCGGGCGAGGTCGGTGGGGCGCAGCGCCGAGGAGCTGCTGGCGATCACCACCCCGGGCGGGGCGGCGGCGTCCAGCTCGGCGAGCAGCGCGTGCTTGACCTCCAGGCGCTCGGGCCCGTTCTCCTGCACGAAGTCGGCGCCGGCGACGGCCTCGGCCGGGTCGTCGACGAACGTCACCCCGTCCGGGAGGCGGTCCCGCGCGCCCGCCGCGGGGTCGGAGGCGACGACCTCGTGCCCGTGCGCGAGGAACAGCCGCGCCCAGCTCTCGCCGATCACCCCGGTGCCGATCACCGCGACCCGCGTCACCGGGCGACGTCCGCGATCGCGTCGAGGGCCGACGGGTCGACCAGCGAGTCCCGCGACGCCACCGCGTCCGGGTCGGCGCCGAGCAGGATGCGCTTGGCCGGGACCTCGAGCTTCTTGCCGGTCCGGGTGCGCGGCACCGCCGGGAGCGCGTGGATCCGGTCGGGGAGGTGGCGGGGCGAGAGGGCGGAGCGCAGCTCGCCGCGGATCCGCTGCGTGAGCGCCTCGTCCACCTCGTGCCCCGCGGCGGGGACGACGAACAGCAGCAGCTCGCCGGGCCCGCCGGAGGCGTCCTCGAGGTGCACGACGAGGCTGTCGGCGATCTCGGGCATCTCCTCGACCACGGAGTAGAACTCGGCGGTCCCCAGCCGGACGCCGCCCCGGTTCAGGGTGGCGTCGGAGCGCCCGGTGACGACCACCGAGCCGGACGGGGAGAACCGCACCCAGTCGCCGTGGCGCCAGACACCGGGGTAGTGGTCGAAGTAGGCGGCGCGCAGCCGCGCGCCGTCCTCGTCACCCCAGAAGAACAGGGGCATCGACGGCATCGGCGCGCGGATGACCAGCTCGCCGAGCTCGCCGACGACCTCGTGGCCGTCCTCGTCGAACGCCGCGGTGTCCACCCCGAGCTCGCGCCCGGAGATCTCGCCCTCGACGACCTCCTGCCACGGCCCGCCCTGGACGATGCCGGTGCACACGTCCGTGCCGCCGCTGCCGACGAGCAGCAGGACCTCCGGGCCGAACTCCGCGGCCACCCAGCGGTAGCCCTCGGGGGGCAGCGGGCTGCCGGCCACGCAGATCTGGCGCAGGGACGTGAGGTCCAGGTCCCGTGCCGGGTGCAGGCCCTCGGTCCGGCAGGCCATGAGGAAGCCGGGGGAGGAGCCGAAGTGGGTGGCCCGGGCCCCGGCCGCGAGGCGCCACTGCCAGCCGAGGTCGGGGTGCAGCGGGTTGCCGTCGACGAGGATCAGCGCCGCGCCGTGCAGCAGCCCGGAGACCAGCGCGTTCCACATCATCCAGGCCGTCGTCGAGAACCACAGCATCCGGTCGCCGGGGCGCACGTCCCAGGCCAGGCCGTGGTTCTTGAGGTGCTCGACGGTGAGCCCGCCGTGGCCGTGCACGATCGCCTTGGGCTTGCCGGTGGTGCCCGAGGAGAACAGGACCACGAGCGGGTGGTCGAAGGGCACCGGGTCGTAGGCGGGCGCGGCGGGCGTGCCGACCAGCTCGGACCAGGGCAGCGCGCCGGGCACCTCGCCCGGGCCGTAGGGCACCTCGACCACGTGGCGCAGCGACGGGAGCGCGGCGCGCAGGGCGGCGACCTCGGCGGTGCGGTCGATGGGCTTGTCGCCGTAGACGTAGCCGCCGACCGCGAGCAGGACCGTCGGCTCGATCTGGGCGAAGCGGTCGATGACGCTGCGGGCGCCGAACTCCGGCGCGCACGACGCCCACACCGCGCCGAGGCTGGCGGCGGCGAGGTGGGCGATCACGGTCTCGGGGATGTTCGGGGCGTAGGCCACGACCCGGTCGCCGCGCCCCACGCCGAGCCGCTGCAGGCCGGCCCGGGCGCGGGCCACGGCGTCCCGGAGCTCGCCGCGGGTCCAGTGCTGCTCGTCGCGGGTCTGGGAGTGGGCCAGCAGCGCCGGCTCGTCGTCGCCGGTGCCCTCCGGTCCCTCGACCGCCCGCTCGGCGTAGTTCAGCGTCGCGCCCGGGAACCAGACCGTCCCCGGCATGCCGCGGTGCTCGAGCACCGCGCGGGGGGCGTCGTGGAAGGGCACGGCGAAGAACGCCGCGATCGCCGACCAGAACCCGTCGAGGTCGGTGACCGACCAGCGCTGCAGGGCGTCGTAGTCGTCGAACCGCAGGCCGCGCTCGGCGGCGAGCCACTCGACGAAGGCGGCGGTGACGGTGCCCGCGGGTGGCGCCCCCATCAGCGGACCTTGTTCGCGCGGCCGTCGAGGAACGCGCTCATCCGCTCCTGGGCCTCGGCGCTGCTCGAGGAGATCGCGGCCATGAGGGCCTCCATGAAGAACCCGTCCTCGTCGCGTGCCGCGGCGATGCGCGGCAGCGCCTGCAGGACGGCGTAGGTGCTCACCGGCGGGTTGCCGGCCATGCGGTGGGCCAGCTCCAGGGCCTTCGCGAACCCGCCGCCGGGCTCGGTGAGGTAGGTCGAGATGCCCAGCTGCTGGCCCTCGCCGGCGTCGAGGACCCGGCCGGTGAGCATCATGTCGGTCATCCGCGGCACGCCGATCAGGCGCGGGATCCGCACGGAGCCGCCCCCGCCGACGAACAGCCCGCGGGAGGGCTCGGGGAGGGCGTAGAACGCGCTGGGCTCGGCGACGCGGACGTGGGTCGCGGCGGCGAGCTCCAGGCCGCCGCCGATCACCGCGCCCTTGAGCACGCTGACGACGGGCAGCCGGCCCTGTTCCATGCGGGCGAAGGCCCGGTGCCAGAACCGGGAGTGCTCGACGCCCGCGACGGCGTCGGTGGCGCCCAGCTCGGCGAGGTCGAGGCCGGCGCTGAAGTGGTCGCCCTCGGCGTCGAGGACGACCGCGCGCACGTCGGCGGGCGGCGCCGAGAAGAACGCCTCGAGGCCGAGGACCGTGGCGTCGTCGAGCGCGTTGCGCTTGGCCGGACGCGCGAGGCGCAGCACGGCGACCGGGCCGTCGCGGTGCAGCGTCACCGAGCGCGGCAGCAGCGACGCCACGGCGTCGTCGGGTCGGGCTCCGGCCGGCTCCGTCTCCCGCGACTCGCTCATCGGGCTCCCTCCACGGGCTCCACACGGGGTGGCCGGACCCGGGACCATGGCGCAGCGGATGTCACGCCCACGGGGGTCTCCTTCGTTATCAGGAACCTTGATAATAGGGGTCGACGCGCGGCGGTGGAAGTGGACGAGGGGGCGGCGGTGGAGGGACAGGGGCCGGGACCCGACGGGGCCGGGGAGGTGCCGTCGCTGCTGTACGCGGTCAAGCAGGTGGAGCTGGCGGTCCGCGCGCGCCTCGACGACCTGCTGCGCACCACCGGCATCACGGTCCCGCAGTGGACGGCACTGACCGTGCTGGCGCGGCGCGAGGGCCAGACGGGCGCCGACCTCGCGCGCAACGCCTTCGTCAGCCCGCAGGCGATGGGTGACCTGCTCGCCGCCCTCGAGCGCGGGCGCTGGATCACCCGCACCCCCGACCCGGCCCACGGGCGCCGGGTCCTCATCGGGCTCTCCGACGCGGGGCGGGCGCTGCTGGACGACGTCGCCCCGGGCGCGGCGGAGGTCGAGGAGCGCATGGTCGCCGGCCTCGACCCCGACCAGCGCGGCGCCCTGCGCGCCCTGCTCAACCACTGCCGCACCAACCTGACCTCCACGTGAGCGAACTTCGGGGCTATAGCCCCGAAGTTCGCTCACGGACGCCGGTCGGCCGCGTCCTCGTCCGGGATGACGTCGAGGGCCGCCGCGCCGGAGCGGGCACCGCGGTCGTAGGTCGTGTAGAGCTCGCGGAAGAGCGCGTGGGCGGGCTCGGCGGGCCAGTCCGGGGGCAGGTGGCGCCGGGGCAGGCGGGGGTCGCGGCGGATGGCCTGCAGCCAGTCGGTCTGGAGCACGAGCTGCGCCGAGAGCGGGTCCGGCAGCGGCGGGCGCGTCGCCGGCTCGCCCCAGCGCGCGCGGAACGCGGCGTAGCGGGCGGCCACCGCCCGCAGGTCCCAGGCGTCGCGGACCAGGGCGTCGACGTCGGTGGGGGCCAGCGCCCGGGCGCTGAAGGCGCGCAGACGCCCGTCGAGGCCCAGCCCGTCGGCGAGCGCGACCACGTCCACCTCGCCCGGCGCGACCCACAGCCCGCCCTGCAGCGGCGCGAACCCCGCCCACGTCAGGCGCGCCCGCAGCAGGTGCCGCTCGCGGGCCCACGCGTCGGGCAGCGAGAACGACAGCAGCGTCCACGACCCGTCCCACTGCGTGTTGACGACGTCGGTGCGCCAGATACGCGCCTCGCCGTCACGCAGTACCTCGCGCGTCGTGGGCGTCGGCCCGACGTAGACCTGGCGGCCCCGGCGCACGCGGTGCAGCTGCTCGCGGCGCGCCATGCGGCTGACCGTGGAGCGGGTCGCGTGCTCGGAGACCCCGGCGCGTCCGAGGACGTCGACCAGGCTGCTCGTCGCCACGTGCACCCCGCGCCCGAGCAGGTAGCCGCCCAGGAAGGTCAGCAGGATCGCCTGCGGTCGGGGTGCCTCGGTGTCGACGTCCTCCTCGGGCACGGCGGGAGCGTAGCCCCGTATCGATGTTGGGCACATCGTTGACGCTCGTCGAGCGTCTGCCTACATTTGCCCCGGTCGTCCGTGACCGCGACCACACACGAGATCGAGCAGGAGGTGCGGCGTGGCCGAGGCCGACCCGCGCTCGCGGACCCAGCTCCGCCGGGCGGTGCTGTCCAGCTACCTGGGCAGCGTCATCGAGTACTACGACTTCCTGCTCTACGCGACGGCCTCGGCGGTCGTGTTCGCCAAGGTCTTCTTCTCGACGCTGGACCCGCTGGTCGGCACGGTCGCGAGCTTCGGCACGCTCGCCACGGGCTACCTCGCCCGCCCGCTGGGCGGGGTGCTGTTCGGGCACTTCGGCGACCGCGTCGGGCGCAAGAAGATGCTCGTGGTCACCATGACCCTGATGGGCGTGGTCAGCGTGCTCATCGGCGTGCTGCCCACCTACGCGCAGATCGGCGTCTGGGCGCCCGTCCTGCTCGTCCTGCTGCGGGTGCTCCAGGGCGTCGCGGTGGGCGGCGAGTGGGGCGGCGCGGTGCTCATGTCCGCCGAGCACGCGACCTCGCGGCGCGGCCTGTGGGCCAGCTTCACCAACGCGGGCGCCCCGAGCGGCATGGTGCTCTCCACCGCGGCGCTGGCCGGCGCGGCGGCGGTCGCCGGTGAGGACGGCTTCCTCACCTGGGGCTGGCGCATCCCGTTCCTGCTGTCCGCCGTGCTCCTCGCGGTCGGCCTGTTCGTGCGCGCCCGGGTCGAGGAGACGCCGGTGTTCGCACGGTCGACGGGTCCGTCCACGCCGCCCCTGCTCGAGGTGCTGCGCCGCCACCCGCGCAACCTCGTGCTCTCGATCGGCATCGGCTTCGGCGCCTTCGTGGCCCAGGGCGTGCTGACGACGTTCGTCATCGCCTACGCCGTGCAGGCCGGCTTCGCCCGCCAGACCGTGCTCAACGCGCTGACGGTGTCCTCGGTGGCCGCGATCCTCGGGATCATCGGCTTCGCGGCGCTCTCCGACCGCGTCGGGCGACGCCCCGTGGTGCTCGTCGGCGCCCTGGCCATGACCGTGTGGGCGTTCCTGCTCTTCCCCCTGGTCGACTCCGGGTCCACGGCGCTGCTCGTCCTCGCGGTGGTCGTCGGGCAGGGGATCGTGCACGCCGCGATGTACGGACCGCTCGCCGCCCTGTACACCGAGCTGTTCTCCACCCGCGCCCGCTACACCGGCGCCTCGCTCGGCTACCAGGTCGCCGGCATCGGGGCCGGGCTCGGCCCGGTGGTGTTCGCGAGCGTGCTGCAGGGCACGGGCAGCGCGCTGCTCGTCTCGGTCGTCATCGCCGCCTGCTGCCTGCTCACCGCCGGCTGCATCCTGGCCACCGGGGAGACCAGCCGGCGCGGTCTCGACGACGACACCCCGGTCACGGAACCCGGCCGCGCCCCCGTCGCCTGACACGCCTGTGGGCGATCGCAACCCGACCGTCACCCACGGACTTCACACCTGCTTCACGCTGTGCGTCCGAGGGCGAGCGGAAGGGGACGCGGATGGCGGAGCAGGTCGGTTCCACGCGCGGTGCGGGCCACGACTACCTCGCGGCCCGGCAGCTCAAGGCCGGCTCGGCGAGCTGGGTGCTCCTGGCGGGCCTGGGCGTCGCCTACGTGATCTCCGGCGACTACGCCGGCTGGCACTTCGGGCTGGCGCAGGGCGGCTGGGGCGGCCTCGCCGTCGCCGCCGTGCTCATGGCGGTCATGTACACGTGCATGGTGCTCGGGCTGGCCGAGATGTCCTCGGCGCTCCCGGCCGCGGGCGGCGGCTACACGTTCGCCCGCGTGGCCATGGGCCCGTGGGGCGGCTTCGCCACCGGCGCGGCGATCCTCCTCGAGTACGCGGTCGCCCCGGCGGCCATCGCGACGTTCATCGGCGGCTACGTCGAGTCGCTGGGCCTGTTCGGGATCACCGACGGCTGGTGGGTCTACCTCGTGTGCTAAGTCGTGTTCGTCGGCATCCACCTGCTCGGCGTCGGCGAGGCCCTCAAGGCGACGTTCGTCATCGCCGCGGTCGCCATGGTCGGGCTGATCCTCTTCGCGGTCGGCGGCATCATGGCGTTCGACGCCGCAAACCTCACCGACATCCCGCCGACCGACGCGGCCGGCGCGTCGCCGTTCCTGCCCTTCGGCCTCGTCGGGGTGTGGGCGAGCTTCCCGTTCGCGATCTGGTTCTTCCTCGCCGTCGAAGGCGTCCCGCTGGCCGCCGAGGAGGCGCGCGACCCGGTGCGCGCGGTGCCGCGCGGCATCATCGTCGCGATGGCCGTGCTGGTCGTCTCCGCCACGGCCGTCCTGCTGCTCGCGCCCGGCGCCCAGGGCTCCCAGGCGCTGTCGGAGAGCGAGAACCCGCTGGTCAGCGCCCTCGAGGTGGGGCTCGGCGGCCCGTCGTGGCTCTCGACGACCGTCAACTACATCGGCCTGCTCGGGCTCATCGCGAGCTTCTTCTCGATCATCTACGCCTACTCCCGGCAGACCTTCGCGCTCTCCCGCGCGGGCTACCTGCCCCGCGCGCTGTCGAAGACCAACAGCCGCAAGGCCCCGACCCTCGCGCTGGTCGTGCCCGCGGTGATCGGCTTCGTGCTCGCGGCCACCGGCAACGGCGACATCCTGATCAACCTCGCCGTCTTCGGCGCGACGCTGTCCTACGTGCTCATGATGGTCGCCCACCAGGTGCTGCGGGCCCGGCACCCGGAGCTGGAGCGGCCCTACCGCACCCCGGGCGGGCGGATCACCACCGGCGTCGCGCTCGTGCTCGCGCTCGCCGCGGTGGTGGCGACGTTCCTCGTCGACGTCGTCGCGGCCCTGTGCGCGCTGGGGGCGTTCGCGGTACTCATGGCGTGGTTCGGGTTCTACTCGCGGCACCACCTGGTCGCGGCGGCGCCCGACGAGGAGTTCGCGGCGCTGGCCAAGGCCGAGGAGGAGCTGGAATGAGCTGGACGACGACGCTCGGCGGCCACTCGTACCGGTTCGCCGACCTGCGCGACCTGCTCGCCAAGGCGACCCCGCTTCGCTCCGGCGACGTGCTCGCCGGCGTGGCCGCGGCGTCGGCGGCCGAACGGGTGGCCGCCCAGACCGTGCTCGCCGACCTGCCGCTGGCGCACTTCCTCGACGAGGCCGTCGTGCCCTACGAGGACGACGACGTCACCCGGCTGATCATGGACTCGCACGACGCCGGAGCCTTCGCCCCGGTGCGCTCGCTGACCGTCGGCGGGTTCCGCGACTGGCTGCTGTCGTGGGAGGCCGACACCGCCACCCTCGGCGCGCTCGCGCCGGGTCTGACCCCGGAGATGGTCGCGGCGGCCAGCAAGCTCATGCGGGTCGGCGACCTCGTCGCGGTCGCCCGCAAGACCCGCGTCGTCACCGGGCTGCGCACGACGATCGGGCTGGAGGGGCGGCTCGCGACCCGCCTGCAGCCCAACCACCCCACCGACGACGCCGTCGGCATCACCGCCTCGCTCGTCGACGGGCTGCTGCACGGCGCGGGCGACGCGGTCGTCGGGATCAATCCGGCCACCGACCGCCCGTCGACGGTGCTGGCGCTGCTCGAGCTCATCGACGACGCGCGCCGTCGCCTCGACGCCCCGATCCAGTCCTGCGTGCTCACCCACGTCACGACGACGCTCGAGCTGCTCGAGCAGGGGGCGCCGGTCGACCTGGTGTTCCAGTCGGTGGCCGGGACGCAGGCGGCGAACCGGGGCTTCGGCGTGACCCTGGACCAGCTGCGGGAGGCCCACGCGGCGGTCTCCGAGCTGCACCGGGGCACGGTGGGGTCGAACGTGACGTACTTCGAGACCGGGCAGGGCTCGGCGCTCTCGGCCGACGCCCACCACGACGTCGACGAGCAGACCCTCGAGGCCCGCGCGTACGCGGTGTGCCGGGCGTTCGACCCGCTGCTGGTCAACACCGTCGTCGGCTTCATCGGCCCCGAGTACCTCTACGACGGCAAGCAGATCCTGCGCGCCGGGCTCGAGGACCACCTCTGCGGCAAGCTGCTCGGCGTCCCGATGGGCGTCGACGTCTGCTACACCAACCACGCCGAGGCCGACGCCGACGACACCGACACCCTGCTGCTCACCCTCGGTGCGGCCGGCTGCGCGTTCGTCATCACCGTGCCCGGTGGCGACGACATCATGCTCAACTACCAGTCGCTGTCGTTCCAGGACGTGCTGCAGGTGCGCCAGACGCTCGGCCTGCGACCCGCGCCCGAGTTCGAGGCGTGGCTGGGGTCGGTCGGGCTGCTCGACGACGCCGGGCGCGTCCCGCAGCTCGTGCCGGAGCCGATCCGGGCGCTGATGTCGTGAGCAGCGACCCCTGGGAGACCCTGCGCGCCGCCACCCGCGCCCGGGTGGGGCTCGGACGGGCGGGCGACGGCCTGTCGACCGCCGAGAACCTCCGCCTCGCCGCCGCCCACGCCGCGGCGCGGGACGCCGTGCACACGGCCCTCGACACGGACGCGGTGACCGCGGCACTGGGGGAGCGGGCCGGGCCGGTCGTGCGCTCGCAGGTCGCCGACCGCGCGGAGTACCTCCAGCGTCCCGACCTCGGGCGACGGCTCGCCCCCGACCACGGGCTGTCGTCCGGCGAGTTCGACCTCGCCGTGGTGGTGGCCGACGGGCTCTCCGCGACGGCGGTGCACGAGCACGCCGCGGGCGTCGTCGACGCGCTGCTGCCGCGGCTGGAGGGATGGTCGGTGGCGCCGGTCGTGGTCGCCGAGCAGGCCCGGGTGGCGCTGGGCGACGAGATCGCCGCGGCGCTCGGGGCCTCGATGGTGCTCGTGCTCATCGGCGAGCGGCCCGGCATGTCCGCGCCCGACTCGCTCGGTGCCTACCTGACCTTCGGTCCCCGGCCGGGGCGCGTCGACTCCGAGCGCAACTGCGTCTCCAACATCCGCCCGCCCGACGGGCTGACCTACGAGGCGGCCGCCGAGGTGCTCGCGGCCCTGCTCACGGAGTCCTTCCGCCGGCAGCTCTCGGGCGTCGAGCTCAAGGACACCGGCGCGGCCCTGCCGCCCGCGGCGGGCTGACCGCTCGTTCTCCCGGCCGCTCGGCGACGTCCTAACGGCTGATCTTGAGCCACCATTCGGATGAACTGTTCCGTCACCCCTCTGTGTGCTTTTCGTTACCCGATCGTGGTCACCGCAGGTGCCACGTCATCCCAAGGGGCGGAAGGACACCACACGCATGGGTCAGCACAGGGCGAAGCTCGGACGGCGGGGGATGGCGGCACTGGCCGCTGCGGGAGCACTGATCGTGGGTGGCGGCGCCGCGGCGATGATCGGGACGAGCAGCGCGGACCCGCTGCTGCCGGTGCCGGCGCCCGTCGTCGGGACGACCTACGTGCTCCCGGACCTGGCGCCGTTCTCCAGAGTCACGCCCACCGGGAGCGCCACCCCCGGGACCTCGGAGGTTTCCGACGCCTTCACCCCGCCCGCCCCCACCGGTGGCGGAGAGGCGTCGCTGCGCCTGCAGACCCCCGGTGAGACGGACAAGGCCGCCATCGCCAAGGCGGAGGACTCCCCGCTGGCGGAGTGGATCCCGGTGGCCGCGTACTCCGCGTACCAGAACGAGGCGGGCAACCCCATCCAGTTCCCGAGCTATCAGCTCCAGGTCGACTACGACCCCGCGGACCCCGCGGTGGGCTTCTCGACGCTGACCTACGAGCCGATCTACAACCCGGCCACCGACAGCACCACGGCGAACGAATGGCACCGCTACCAGGCGGGCGCCGGACAGTGGTGCTCGACGCGCGCGATCCCGGGCGTGATCGCCGAGACCGAGCGGAGCTGCAACGCCACGAGGACGCTCGCGCAGTTCGTCGCCGCGCAGCCCGACATCCGGGTCACCGCGCTGGTGATCAACCAGGGCACCAGCAACCCGGGCCTCGACGCGGGAGTGGACCTCGTGACCACACCCAGCACGATCTACGACTTCGAGCTCACCGAGCCCGTCGTGATCCCCGACCCGGACCCGTGCGAGGAGCCGACCACCCCGGCACACCCCGGTGGCGGTGAGTGGGGCAACGAGCACGAGAACGAGGGCCACGAGAACAACGGTGGCCACGAGAACGAGGGTCACGAGAACAACGGCGGCCACGAGGACGAGGGCCACGAGAAGCCGGCCGACGAGGGCCATGAGCAGCCCGACCACGGCGGCGAGGAGCAGCCCGACAACGGCGGCCACGAGCCGCCGCAGTGCTCGTAGACCTCGAGGTGTCGTCGCGGTCGCACCCGTGACGAGCGGACGACGCCCTCGCTGCCCTCCGACGCAGCGAGGGCGTCGTTCGTTGCGTGGGGGTGCCTGCGCGGAGATCAGGAGAGCGACATCCACCTCGCGCACGCGTCGCGGGTGCACTCCGCTCTCGTGATCTCCGTTCGAGCCGGCGTCGGGCCCGGCACGGAGATCAGCAGGTCGAAAGGCACCCGCGCCGGCCCCTCCGAGGTGCCTTTCGGCCCGGTGATCTCGGTCGGGGCGGGGCGCTACTCGCCCGAGCGGCTCTTGCGCCCCGCGGGGAGGCGGTCGACGAGGCGCCCGAGGCGTTCGGTGGTGCCCTGCAGCGGGGCGAGGGCGTCGGCGAGGATCTTGATCTGCTCGTCGAGGTCGTCGATGCGCCCGGCAAGGGTGCGCAGGTCGGGGCTGACCTTCTGCAGCTCTCCGGCCGCGGTGGTCAGCGACGTGTCGAGCGTGCTCAGGCGCGCGGGCACCTCGGGGAAGGTCGAGTCGGCGTGCCGGGCCAGGGTCTCGACGTGCTCGACCGCCCCGCTGATCGTCCGCACCTCGTCCACGGCGCCCGCGATCTGCGCCAGCGCCGGGGCGGCGCCGGCGAGGGCGTGCAGGTCGTCGACGGCGCCGGTCAGGGCGTGCAGGTCGTCGGCGGCCTCGGCCAGCGCGGCGATCGTCGGGACGGCCTCGGCGAGCCGCGCGATCGTCGGGACGGCGTCGGCGAGGGCGGCGACGGTGGGCACGGCGTCGGCCAGGCGACCCACCGAGGGCACACCGTGTGCGATCTGGGCGACGGACCCGGTCGCGCCGGCGAGGGTGCGCAGGTCGCTCGTCGCGCCGGCGAGCGTGCCCAGGTCGTCGACGGCGCTCGCGATCCGCTGCAGCGTGGGGGCCGCGCCCGCGAGCTCCTCGAGGTGCGGCACCGCCGCCCCGAGCTGCTCCAGCGCCGGGGCGGCGCCGGCCAGCTGCTCGAGCATCGGCGCCGCGGCACCGAGCTGCCGGAGTGCGGGCACCGCGGAGGCGAGGGCGGCGATGTCACCGCGGGCCTCGCCGATCTGCTGGAGGGCGGGCACGGCCTCGCTGAGCGCGTGGATGTCCGGCGCCGCGCCCGCGATCGTCTGCAGCGCCGGCACGGCGCCGGCCAGGGCGGCGATGTCACCGCGGGCCTCGCCGATCTGCTGGAGGGCGGGGACGGCCTGCGCGAGGGCGGCGATGTCACCGCGGGCCTCGCCGATCTGCTGGAGGGCGGGCACGGCCTCGGTGAGCGCGTGGATGTCGGGCGCGGCCCCGGCGATCGCCTCGAGCGCGGGCACCGCACCGGCCAGGGCGTGCAGGTCGTCGACGGCGTCGCCGAGGCGCGCCAGGGACGGCGCGGCCTCGGCCAGCCGGTCGAGGGCGGGCGCGGCGCCGGCGATCCGCTCGAGCGTCGGCACCGCGCGGGCCAGGGCGTGCAGGTCGTCGACGGCGCCGGCGAGGCGGTCGAGGGCGTCGGTCGCGTAGGACAGGCGCGTGAGGTCGGGGGCGAGATCGTCGAGGGTGTGCTGGAGCCCCGAGGCGACGGGCAGCAGCTGCTCGAGCATCGACACGAGACGCGGCACGGCGCGCAGGGCGTCGGCGACGAGCGGGCTGAGGTCGGCGGTGCTGCGGGCGCCCTGGGTGGCGATGTCGGCGATGCCCCGCACGATCGCCGGGCCGTGCAGCGTCAGCTCGACCGCCGTGCGGGTCGAGGCGACGACGAGCGCGCGGGCGGTGTCGAGGACCCCGCTCGGCGGGCTCTCGACGGAGCGCGGGAGGGCGGGTCGGCTCATGCGGGCTCACCCCGGGACTCGGTGCTGGCGGTGCCGCTGCGGACGGCGCGGACGACGACGGCGGCGAGGAAGGTGGTCAGCGGGACCGAGGCGACCAGCCCGATGCTGCCGACCAGGGTCCGCACGACCTCCTGCGCCACGTCCTCCGCGGTGAGCAGGTCGCCGAGACCCCGCCCCGCCAGCGCGAACAGCAGCAGCAGGGGCAGCGCCGCCCCGGCGTAGGCGAGGACGAGCGTGTTCACCGCCGAGGCGACGTGATCACGACCGACACGCATGGCGGCACCATAGAGGTCGGCGAGCCGCGCGGCCGGGTCAGCGCGGTGCAGCTCCCAGACGGCGCTGGTCTGGGTGACGGTGACGTCGTCGAGCACACCCAGCGCGCCGATGATCACCCCGGCGAGCAGCAGCCCGCGCAGGTCCAGCCCGGGCCCGAGCACCCCGGCGAGCTCCGAGGCCTCCTCGCCCAGCCCGGTCAGCCGCGAGGTGGCGGCGAAGAGCACCGCGAGCACACCGATCAGCCCGAGGCTCGCCAGCGTCCCGAGGGCCGCGGTGGCCGTGCGCGCCGAGACCCCGTGGGTCAGCGGGAGGACGACGCCGACGATGAGCCCCGCGGCGGTGAGCGCCACCGGCACGGGCGCCGACCCGGTCGCCAGCGCGGGCAGGACGAACAGCGCGAGCACGCCCAGGGTCACGCCGAGGGCGACGAGTGCGGCGAGGCCCTGCCAGCGGCCCAGCAGCAGCACCGCCAGCGCGAACGCCCCGCCGAGCACCAGCAGCGGCGGGCCGCGCTGGAAGTCGACGATCGTGTAGGTCAGGGGGTCGGCGGGGTCGCCGCCCGCCCAGCCCAGCACCACGGGGTCGCCGACGGCGAAGCGCGGCGAGCCGGGGGTGGCCGGCGCGAGGCTGACGATCGTGCTCCCGGCGGCGGGGCCCTCGCCCAGGCGCAGCGTCACGGCCACGCAGCCCTCGCCGGGGCCGGGGGAGGGCAGGTTGGGGTCGGTGCAGTCGGACTCGGCGGCGGCGCGGATCACCTCGGCGTCGACGGGGGTCTGCGACCCCAGTCCCGGCGCGCCCTGCCCCGTCGCGGCGCGTACGCCGACCTGCGCGTACTCGCCCGGCGACGGCGCCAGCACCACGAGCCCGACCAGCACCGCGAGCGCGCACGGCGCCAGGAGCGCCGCGAGCACCCAGCGGATCCGTCGCCCGGACGGACCGTCGAGGTCCCCGCCGCCGTGCCCGTGGCCGTGGCCGTGCCCGCTCGCCGCCGGCTCGGCGCGCCGCCGCCGTCCCGGGTTCGCCCCGCGGGACGAGGCACGGGGTGTGTCAGCCTGGCTGCCACGCTGGCGCTCGACGTCAGAAATTCCCCCTGCTCGCCGCCCGCGGCGTCGGTCGCCGTTCTCGGCGGTCTCCCGCGGCACCCGGATCGGCCCGGTGGGGGCGTCGTCGTCGCTCTGCGTCGCCGTCGCCGCGCCCGTCTCGGGACGCGCGCGGCGCGCCGGCGGCCGGGGGGACGTCACGGGGCCATCATCGCCGGGGCCGTGACGAACCGGACGCCGGGGGAGACTCGACCCGTGCGCGCGGTGCTGATCGAGGACTTCGGGGCCGACCCGACGGTGGTGGAGCGACCCGATCCGGTGCTGGAGCCCGACGGCGTCGTCGTGGCCGTCGAGGCGACCGGGCTGTGCGCGAGCGACCGGTTCGCCTGGCGCGGCCACGACGCGGGGGTCGTGACGCCGTTCGTGCCCGGCCACGAGCTCGTCGGGCGGGTCGTGGCGGTCGGCGACGCGGTGCGGCGGGCCCGCGTGGGCGACCGCGTCATCACCCCGTTCGTGCAGGGCTGCGGGCGCTGCGCAGCCTGCGCGGCGGGGCAGGCCCAGGTCTGCCCCGACCAGGAGCAGCCCGGCTTCACCCACGACGGGTCGTTCGCCGAGCGTGTCGCGCTGCGCCACGCCGACACCAACCTCGTCGCGGTGCCCGAGGACCTCGACGCGGGCGGCGCGGCCTTGCTCGGCTGCCGGGTGGCCACCGCCTTCCGCGCGGTCGTCGACCGCGGGGGCGTGCGGCCCGGCGACCGGCTCCTGGTCCTCGGGGCCGGCGGGGTGGGGCTCGCGGCCGTGCTCGTGGCGCGGGCGTCGGGGGCCGAGGCGCTCGTCGTCGACCCGGCCCCGGCGGCGCGGGCGCGGGCCCTCGCGCTGGGGGCGACGGCGGCGCTCGACCCGGCCGTCGGGCCCGAGGAGCTGCGCGCGGCCCTCGGGGACGGCGGCGCGCGGGTCGCGGTGGAGGCGGCCGGGCGGGCGGACTCGCTCGCGCTCGGGGTCCGCGCGCTGCGCACCCAGGGGACGTTGGTGCAGGTCGGGCTGCTGTCGACCGAGCCGGCGGTGCCGGTGCCCGACGTCATCGCCCGCGAGCTCGCCCTGCTCGGGAGCCACGGGATGGCGGCGGCCGACTACCCGCGCCTGCTCGCCCTCGTCGCCGACGGCCGGCTCGACCCCGCGCAGCTCGTGACCCGCCGGATCGGGCTCGACGAAGCGCCGGCGGCGCTGGCGGCGCCACCCGTGCCCGGTGAGGTGGTCGTCATCGTGCCGTGAGCGGGTGGCTTTCCTGACGTTGAGCGCGAGCGTGGCCGCCACGCTGACCCACCTCAGGCACCGGGGGCGGCGAGGCGCCCGCCGAGGCGGAGCACCGATTCCGGCGCCTTCTTCGCCAGGCGCAGGAACGTCTCGCCGGCCCGGGCGCGGGCGAGCGAGCCGTGCCCGAACTTGCGGCTCAGGCCGCCGTGGTCGCCGGGCAGGTGGTGGTGCAGCGGGGTGGCGGTGGCCTCGGGATCGCCGAGCGAGCGGCCGATCACCAGGCGCTGGATCTCGCTGGTGCCCTCGAAGATCGTGTAGAGCTTCGCGTCGCGGTACCACTTCTCGACCGGGAGGTCGTCGACGTAGCCCCAGCCGCCGCAGGTCTGCACGGCCTGCTCGGCGGCGCGCACGGCGACCTCGGACGCCTTGAGCTTGGACATCGAGCCCTCGCCGAGCCGGAACGGGACGCCGTTCGCCGCCATCCACGACGCCCGCCAGCACAGCAGCCGCGCGGCGTCGATGTCGGCGGCGAGGTCGGCGAGGGGGAACGCGATGCCCTGGTTGTCGAGGATCGGTCCGCCGAACGCCTCGCGCTCGCGGGCGTACGCGCAGGCGTACTCGAAGCTGGCCCGTGCCACGCCGAGCGCCATCGCCGCGACCATCGGGCGGGTCTGCTCGAACGTCCCCAGCGCCGCCGGCTTCCCCTCGCCGCGCCGGGCCTTGTCCAGCTTGTGCTCGAGCTTGTCCTCGCCACCGAGGAGGTTGTCGGCGGGGATGCGGCACTCCCGGAACGACAGCTCGGCGGTGTGCGAGGCGCGGTGGCCGAGCTTGCGCAGGCGCCGGACCTGCTCCATGCCCGGCGTGTCCTTCGGGACCACGAACATGGCCTGGCCCTTGGTGCCGAGCTCCGGGTCGACGACGGCGTTCACGATCGTCACGTCGGCGATGCCGCCGTTGCCGATCCAGATCTTGTCGCCGTCGAGCACCCAGTCGCCACCGTCCTTGCGGGCGCGTGTCTGCAGGTTGGCGACGTCGCTGCCGCCCTGCGGCTCGGAGACCGCGAGCGCCGCGAGCTTGATGTCCCCGGGCTCGCCGAACATCTCCGGCGCCCAGCGAGCGACCTGCTCGGGCGTGCCCGCCTGGTTGAGCGCCGAGAGCGCGAGCGCGGGCAGCACCACGGTCAGCCCGATCCCGGCGCAGCCCCAGAACATCTCCTCGAGGAAGAGCGGCAGCGAGAGCCCGGTCGGGTCGGCGATGAGGTCGGCGTAGAAGAGCGCGTTGTAGAAGCCCTCCTGCGCGGCCCGGTCGACGATCTCCCACGGGCACTCCTCGGCCGCGTCGTAGCGCGCCGCGGCCGGCCGGACGACGTCCTGGGCGAAGGCGTGGGTGCGCCGCACCAGCTCGTGGTGGGCGGGCGTCAGCTCGAGGGTGAAGGCGCTCATCGATACTCCGATCTGGTGTTCACCCGTGGTACCGCGTACCGACGGTACCGAAACCAGGGACACGATCAGGAGCGGGGCAGGCCGATCGGGTTGGGGAACGGGATCGCGGCGGCCGCGGCGTCCGTCAGCGGTCCGAGGAGCTCGGCGAGCCGGTCGGTGGCGGTGCCCCCCAGCGCGCGCCAGGGCCCGGCGGCGGCGCGGTCGGTGTCGCGCTCGACGGCGTCGCGGGCGGCGCGACCGGCGTCGGTGAGCGCGCCGTCGGTGGCGAGCCAGCCGCGGGCGAGCAGCCCGTCGCCCGCCGACGCCCAGACCTCCTCGCCGAGCCGGCGCGACTCCCGCAGCGACGCCGACTCGCCGGCCGCGGTCTTGAGCCGGTGGGCGGACACCGGCCCGATGCCGTGCGTGACGAGCGCGGCGACGTGCCCGTCGCCCCGGTGCTCGCGCAGGGTCGTCGCGGCCTGCCAGAGGGCGAGGTGCGGCTCCGGCGGGCGCGGGAGGGCCTGGTTGGCGGCCGCGAGCACCCGCCCGGCCGTGTCGGCGGCGTCCGCGGCGGCGCCGGCGAGGGCCGCGGCCTCGGCCACGTGTTCGCCGTCGGGACCGCCGGGCACGTCGTCCAGCAGGCGGCGCAGGGCCCGGTCGACGCCGTCGAGGCGGGACGCGAGGCAGGTCGCGGGGTCGGCGAGGGCCCAGGCGTCGGGCAGGGCGCGGGTGATGCGGTCACGGTGGAAGCCGTGGAAGCACGCCCACGCGGCGTCGGGGCCCACGGCGCCCAGCGGGGCCGCGCGCTGGGCCACGTAGCCCATCCAGAAGCCGCGCAGGCCCGCGGCGTCGGCGGCGTCGCGGGCCTCGGGCGCGAAGTAGGTGACGGCGTGCAGGGGCTCGAGCAAGGTCCACAGGCGGCGGGCGTCGTCCACGGCGAGGATGGTGGCCCGGGCAGCGGTTGCCCCGACATCGAACACGTGTTCGAATGGTCGGGTGCGGTGGGAAGCGCAGAAGGTCGCCGGGGGGCCCGAGGAGCTGCCGGGCATGCCCGCGCTCAAGGGGCTGGTCCGCAGCGTCCGGACGCCCGAGTTCGCCGGGATCACGTTCCACGAGGTCCGGGCGCGCTCGGTGCTCAACCGGGTGCCCGGGCAGTCGCCGATGCCGTTCTCCTGGACGGTCAACCCCTACCGGGGGTGCAGCCACGCCTGCACCTACTGCCTCGCGCCCGACACCCCGGTGCTCATGGTCGACGGCACGAGCGTGCGGCTGGCCGACGTGCGCGTGGGCGACCTGGTGGTGGGCACCGCGATGCGCGGCGGCGCCCGCAGCCTGGTCCCGACGCCCGTGCACGACGCCTGGACCACGACGAAGCCGGCGTGGCGGGTGCGTCTGCTCGACGGCACCACGCTGGTGGCCAGCGCCGACCACCGGTTCCTCACCCCGCGCGGCTGGGTGCACGTGCGCCCCGAGGGCTGCGAGGGCACCGAGCGGCCCCACCTGCGGGTCGGTGACCACCTGGTCGGCGCCGAGACGCTGGCCGACGAGGCGTTCCGGCGCCCGGGCTCGCCGCCGGTGGCGCCCGCCCCGCCCGGCGACGTCCCGGGCGGGCGGGTCGTCACGGCGGTCGAGGAGCTCCCCGGCGAGCACGCGCTGGCCGACCTCACCACCGGCACCGGCGACTTCGTGGCCGACGGCGTCATCAGCCACAACTGCTTCGCGCGCAACACCCACACCTACCTCGACCTGGACGCGGGCGACGATTTCGACCGCCAGGTGGTCGTCAAGCTCAACGCTCCCGAGGTGCTGGCCCGCGAGGTGCGCTCGCCGCGCTGGAGCCGCGAGCACGTCGCCATGGGCACCAACACCGACCCCTACCAGCGCGCCGAGGGCCGCTACGCGCTCATGCCCGGGATCATCAGGGCGCTGGGCGGATCGGGGACGCCGTTCTCGATCCTCACCAAGGGCACGCTGCTCGCCCGCGACCTCCCCGAGCTGACGGCCGCCGCGCGCGACGTCCCGGTCGGGGTCGGGGTGTCGCTGGCGCTGCTCGACCCCGAGCTGCACCGCCGGGTCGAGCCCGGCACGCCCACACCGCGGGCGCGGCTCGACCTCGTGCGCCGCATCCGCGACGCCGGTCTGCCGTGCGGGGTGTTCGTGGCCCCGGTGCTGCCCGGGCTCACCGACACCGACGAGGCGCTCGACGCCCTGCTCGGCGAGATCGCCGACGCCGGGGCCAGCGGGGCGAGCGTGCTCGCGCTGCACCTGCGGCCCGGGACGCGCGAGTGGTTCCACGCCTGGCTGGCGCGGGAGCGCCCCGGGCTGATCGAGCGCTACGCGGCCCTCTACCGCCGCGGCGCCTACGTCGACGCCGCCTACCGGCGCGACCTGGCCGCCCGCGTCGGCCCGATGCTCGAGCGCCACGGGCTCGCCGGCGGCGGGCATGCCATGGGCGGGCGGCAGGGCGGCGGTGAAGGCTACGGCGAACGCCAGGACGGCCTCGAGGGCAAGGGCGGCTGGCCCGACGGGGCGATGCCGCCGCCCGCCGTGCCCGAGGCGGTGGTCACCGCACCGCCCGAACAGCTCTCCCTGCTGTGAGGTGGGGCCCCTAGCCTGCGGACATGGATCTGGACGAGGCGCGGCAGGTGCTGCGCGACCAGCACCGCGCGGTGCTGGCCACCCGGCGCGGCGACGGCGACCCGCAGCTCTCCCCGGTGGTGGTGGGCGTCGACGCCGACGGCGCGGCGACCGTGAGCACCCGCGAGACCGCGCTGAAGACGAAGAACTTGCGCCGCGAGGCCCGCGCGTGGCTCTGCGTCCTGCCCGACGGCTTCTTCGGCCGCTGGGTGCAGGTCGAGGGCGAGGTGGAGATCGTCGAGCTGCCGGACGCCCTCGCCGGGCTCCGCGACCTCTACCGGCAGGTCTCCGGCGAGCACCCCGACTGGGACGACTTCGACGAGGCGATGCGCCGCGAGCGGCGGGTCCTGCTGCGCGTGCACCTCGACCGGGCGGGTCCGGACCGTAGCGGCTGAGGGGCAGACCCGGGGGAGTAGGGCCGGTGCGGGTATCCCTCTGCCCTCGACGTCGACGGGATGCTCGACCGGGTGCAGCACCCGAGCGTCGTGGTGGAGCAGCCGTGACCTGCCCGCGCGGGCACCCGGGATGCGGGCGTCGATAGCCTCGTGGGGACGTCCACCGCCCCACACCCGATCCAGGAGCACCACCCCAGATGATGCGCACGCACTCCGCCGGCACGCTGCGCGCCGAGCACGTCGGCGCCACCGTCACCCTCGCCGGATGGGTGGCCCGCCGGCGCGATCACGGCGGCGTGGTGTTCATCGACCTCCGCGACGCGTCGGGCGTCGTGCAGGTGGTGTTCCGGCTCGGCGACGTGGCCGAGGAGTCCCACCGGCTGCGCTCGGAGTTCTGCGTGCAGATCACCGGCGTCGTCGAGCAGCGCCCCGCGGGCAGCGAGAACGCCGAGCTCGCGACCGGGGCCGTCGAGGTCAGCGCCACGGCGCTCACGGTGCTCTCCGAGTCGGCGCCGCTGCCCTTCCAGCTCGACGAGCACGGGGACGTCGGCGAGGACGCCCGCTTCCGGTACCGCTACCTGGACCTGCGCCGTGAGGGCCCGGCGTCGGCGATCCGGCTCCGCAGCCGGGCCAACAAGATCGCCCGCGACGTGCTCACCGACCGCGACTTCGTCGAGATCGAGACGCCGACGCTGACCCGGTCCACCCCCGAGGGCGCCCGCGACTTCCTCGTGCCGGCCCGGCTGAAGCCCGGCAGCTGGTACGCGCTGCCGCAGTCGCCGCAGCTGTTCAAGCAGCTGCTCATGGTGTCCGGGCTGGAGCGCTACTTCCAGATCGCGCGCTGCTACCGCGACGAGGACTTCCGCGCCGACCGCCAGCCCGAGTTCACCCAGCTCGACATCGAGGCGAGCTTCGTCGACCAGGACGACGTCATCGCGCTCGGCGAGGCTGTCGTCGCCGCGCTGTGGTCCGAGCTCGGCGGCTACGAGATCCCCACGCCGATCCCGCGGATCCCGTATCTCGAGGCCATGGCGCGGTACGGCTCGGACAAGCCGGACCTGCGCTTCGACCTCGAGCTCACCGAGCTCACCGAGTACTTCGCCGACACGCCGTTCCGCGTGTTCCAGGCGCCCTACGTCGGCGCCGTCGTCATGCCGGGCGGCGCGTCCCAGCCGCGGCGCACGCTCGACGGCTGGCAGGACTGGGCCAAGCAGCGCGGCGCCAAGGGCCTCGCGTACGTCCTGGTCGGCGAGGACGGCACGCTGACCGGGCCCGTCGCCAAGAACATCAGCGACGCCGAGCGCGAGGGCCTCGCCAAGGCGGCCGGCGCCAACCCGGGCGACTGCATCTTCTTCGGCGCGGGCACGCCCGCGGAGGGTCGTGCCCTGCTGGGGGCCACGCGGGGCGAGATCGCCCGCCGCCTCGACCTCATCCCCGAGGGCTCCTGGTCGTTCGTCTGGGTCGTGGACGCGCCGCTGTTCGAGGCGGCCGGCAGCACCGACGACGTGGCCGTGGGCTCGGGGCAGTGGACGGCGGTGCACCACGCGTTCACCTCCCCGACGCCGGACTGGATCGACACGTTCGAGCAGGACCCCGAGCACGCGCTGGCCTACGCCTACGACCTCGTCTGCAACGGCAACGAGATCGGCGGGGGGTCCATCCGTATCCACCGCAAGGACGTCCAGCAGCGGGTGTTCGCCCTCATGGGGCTGACGCCCGAGCAGCAGGAGGAGAAGTTCGGCTTCCTGCTCGACGCCTTCGCCTACGGGCCCCCGCCCCACGGCGGCATCGCGTTCGGCTGGGACCGGATCTGCGCGCTGCTCGCCGGGGTCGACTCGATCCGCGAGGTCATCGCCTTCCCCAAGACCGGCGGCGGCTACGACCCGCTGACCGCGGCGCCCGCGCCCATCACGGCGCTCCAGCGCAAGGAGGCGGGGGTCGACGCGGGCGCGCCGACGAAGCCCGACACCCAGCCCGCGGCACCGGTGAAGCCGCAGGAGCGACCGGTGCAGTGAGGTGAACCGCCTGCGGGTGCTCTGTCCCGACGCGGCGGACGGCCTTGCCGACCGTGTCCTCGCGGTCCTGCACGCCGAGCCCGGGGCGGTGCACGTGGTGCGGCTGCGCGGCGCCGCGGTGGACCCGCCCGGCGACGTCGTGGAGGCCGACGTCGCCCGCGAGGCCGTCGACGAGGTGCTCGAGACCCTGCGCGACCTCGGCTGCGCGGAGCGCGGCGGCATGGTGCTCGAGACCCTCGACACCGTCGTCTCGGCGGCCGCGGACAAGGCCGAGGAGGCCACGCCGGGCGAGGGCATCGACGCCGTGGTGTGGGACGAGCTGATCGCCCGGACCGGCCAGCAGGCGCGCCTGTCGGTGACGTTCGTGGTCATGCTGACCATCGCGTGCCTGCTGGGCGCGATCGGAATCGTCACCAACTCGCCGGTCACGGTCGTCGGCGCCATGGTCCTCGGGCCCGAGTTCGGCCCGCTGGCCGCGCTCGCGGTCGCGGTGGTGCGCCGCGACGGGCCCCTGGCCCGCACGGCGGCACTCGCGCTCGCCGCGGGGTTCGCCATCGCGCTGGTCGTCACCGCGCTCGCCGCGGCCCTCGGCGACGCGGTCGGGCTCATCCCCGACGACACCCTGACGAACCTCTCCGGGGTGGAGTTCGTCTACCAGGTCGGTCCGTTCTCGCTGGTCATCGCCCTGCTCGCCGGGATCGCCGGGATGGTCGCGCTCATCGCGGGCGAGGGATCAGGGGTGCTGGTCGGCGTGTTCATCTCGGTCACCACCGTGCCCGCGGCCGGCTTCGCGGCGGTGGCCGCCGTCCTCGCCGAGTGGCCGCGAGCCGCGAGCTCGCTCGTGCAGCTGCTCGTCAACGTGGCCGGCATCGTGCTCGCCGGAGTGATCGTCCTGCTGCTCGTCCGGACGTCCCGACGACGGCGAGGGGTGCCCGAATCCCTCCCGGGACGGGGTGCGGGCGGGTAGAGTTCACCAGCTGATGGCTTCCCTCACGACGGACGACGCGGACACCTCCGACGGCCGGGCGGGTGGTGGCCGGGGCTCGGCCGACCGCACGGCGGAGGTGGTCGGCCTGGCCGAGGAGCTGCTCACCCGGCGCCACGGCGCCACGGTGCGGCTCGCCGACGCGCTCGACCTCGGCGGCAGCGAGCGCTCCCTCGTGGTGCGCGTGCGCGTCACCGAGAACCCGTTCTCGCTGCCGCGCACCCTGGTCGTCAAGCACTACCTCGACGAGCCGGGCGGGCGCAGCGCGGTCCGGTTCAGCTACGAGGCGGCGTCCTGCCAGCTGCTGACGGCGATGCCCTCGGAGGAGCGCGCGAGCCCGATGCTGGTGGCGCAGGACCCGACGCACCGGCTGCTCGTGCTCGAGGACCTCGGGCGCTGCGCGACGCTGGCCGACCGTCTCGACGAGCGGGACGCGAAGGCCGCGGAGCGCGGGCTGCTCGGATGGGCCCGGGCGCTGGGGCGGATGCAAGCGTCCACGGCGGGCCGCGAGGACGACTTCGGGGCCCTGCTGCGCCGCTTCGGCGAGCGCACGTGGCGCGACCCGCTGGCCGACGACGCCCGCGCCGCGCTGGCCGAGGTGCCCGACCAGCTCGCGCAGCTGCTGCGCGTCGAAGCCGCGCCGGCCGCGGTCGACGAGGCCCGCGGCGCCGCGCGCCTGCTGGGCGGCTCGGGCTACCGCGCGTTCAGCCCCGCCGAGATCCGGCCCGACAACTGCCTGGTCACCGGCAGCGGGTCGCGCTTCCTCGACTTCGAGTGGGCCTGCTTCCGCGACGTGGCGCTCACCGGCGCGTCGCTGCGCCTGCCCCTGCCCAGCGGCGGGCCGGCGCACGCCCAGCCGCCGGGGATGGCCGAGGCCATGGTCGCCGCGTGGCAGGCCGAGCTGACGCCGGTCTGGGCCGACCTCGCCGACCCCGAGGTCCTGCGCGAGCGCCTGCTGCAGGCCGAGGTGCTGTGGGTGTGGCTCGCGACGCGGGCGCTGCTGCCCGGCGTCGTGGGCGCGGAGGAGTCGGAGCGCCGGCCCCACGTGGTGGTCGCCGACCCGGGGCACGACGCCCCCGCCGTGCTCAGCGCCCTGTGGCGCCGTCTCGGGGTCGACGCCGAGCGCGCGGGGCGGGTCGCGACCGCCGAGCTCGCGGCGTCGACGGTGGGCGCGCTCGGGCGCCACGGCGGCGACGTCGCGCTGCCGCCGTACCCCGCCTTCGTCTGAGGGGCCGGGCTCAGCAGAGCCGGGCGCGGTGGACGAACGCGTCCGCCGCGTCGCCCGACCACGCGGCGGCGCCCGTGGCCGCGAGGGCCTCGGCGCGGCGCCGGCCCGCGAGCAGGAGCAGCAGCGCGTCGGCGTCGATCTCGACGACGTCCGGCTCGGCGTCGCCGGGCCCGGTGCAGCGCCCGCCGACGACGTGGACGGTGCGCTCGAGCGCGGCGGTGCCCTCCGGGCGGCGGACCACGAGGCGCACGGTGGCGTCACGGGCCCCGAGGGCGGCAACGAGCAGGCGCGGTGCCATGTCGATGACGAGGCGGCAGGCCTCGACGGTCGCCGTCGCGTGGTCGGCGAGGTCGACCGGCGTCGCGAGGGCCGTGGTCAGGTCGTGGGCGTGCAGGCACAGGTCGAGGCAGTCGGCGCTGCGCTCCCGGTCGCCGGGCGGGCGGCCCTCGAGGCGCAGCGCGGTGCGCCGCCGGGCGCCGGCCAGGGAGGACGCCAGCCGCTCGGGGCCGGCGAAGTGCGTGCCGCCGTGGTCGCCCGCGAGGTGGGCGACGAGGTCACCGACCGTCGGTTCCGGTCCGGGGGCGGGGCGGGTCCAGTCGTCCGCGTCCAGCCGGGCGACGGCGTCCTCGGCCACGTCCCAGAGCTCGAGCACCGCCTGCGTCGCGTCGTCCATCGCTACCGCCGCCCGTCGGTCGCATACCGTGACGACAGTATGTGACTGGCACCACAGGCGGCAACGACCGGGCGGGGCACGCCACGTTGGGCGTCGCCGCTGCGGGGTACCGGACCGGCATGAGCACCGCTGACAAGGCAGCCGAACTCCGCCGACTGCACGAGGCCCCCGAGCTGCTCGTGGTCGTCAACGTGTGGGACGCGATCACGGCGACCACGGTCGCGAACACCCCCGGCACGAAGGCCCTCGCCACTGCCAGCCACGGGATCGCCGCCTCGCGCGGCTACCCCGACGGCGAGGTGATCCCGCGCGAGGAGATGATCAGCGAGGTCGGGCTCATCGCCCGGCAGACCGAGCTGCCGGTGACCGCCGACCTCGAGGCCGGCTACGGCGACCCGGGCGGCACGATCTCGCGGGCGATCGACGTCGGGATCGTCGGCGCGAACCTCGAGGACCAGCTCAAGCCGCTGTCCGAGTCGGTGAAGGCCGTCGAGGCGGCCGTGGCCGCGGCGGAGAGGGCGGGCGTGCCGTTCGCGCTCAACGCCCGCACCGACGCCTGGGTGCGCGGCGGCGACCGCGACCCGAAGGTCATCCTCGACGACGCGATCGAGCGCGGCCGCGCCTACCTCGAGGCCGGCGCCACCAGCTTCTTCGTCCCCGGCAAGCTGGACGAGGAGACGATCCGGACCCTGGTCGCCGAGCTGGGCGAGCGCAAGGTCAACGTCATCGGCGTGCCCGGGATGCCGGGCACGCAGCGCCTGGGCGAGCTGGGCGTCGCCCGCTGCTCGTTCGGGCCGTGGAGCCAGAACGTGGCCCTGACCGCGCTGGCGCAGCTCGCCGAGGCCGCCTACGCCGGCGGCGGCCTGCCCGAGGGCACCCGCAAGCTCAACTGACGGGGTCCACGTGAGCGAACTTCGGGGCTATAGCCCCGAAGTTCGCTCACGTACGGGAGGACAGGAAGGTGCCGATCCGCTCGAGGGCCTCCTCGAGCAGGGGGAGCGCGGTCGCGTAGGAGCAGCGGACGTGCCCCTCGCCCGAGGGCCCGAACACGTCGCCCGGGACGACGGCCACCTTCTGCTCCTCGAGCAGCTGCTCGGCGAAGTCCTGCGACGACAGCCCGCTGCTGCGGATCGACGGGAACGCGTAGAACGCCCCGCCCGGCTCCGGGCACGTCAGCCCGAGCTCGTCGAGCCCCTTGACGAACAGGCGCCGGCGCCGGTCGTAGTCGGCGACCATCTCGGTGACGTCGGGCTCGGCGCTGCGCAGGGCCTCGATCGCGGCGACCTGGCTGACGTGCGGGGCGCAGAGCATCGTGTACTGGTGGATGCGGTGCATCAGCGCCGCCAGCGGCTCCGGCGCGCACACGTAGCCGACCCGCCAGCCGGTCATCGCGTACGACTTCGAGAAGCCGTTGAGCAGCACCGTCCGGTCCCACGCGCCCGGCACCGCGGCGGTGCTCGTGTGCGTGCCGGTGTAGGTGAGCCGGTCGTAGATCTCGTCGCTGACCAGCCAGAAGTCCTCGCGCTCGGCCAGGGCCACCAGCGCGGTGAGGTCCTCGGCCGACTGCGCGGCGCCGGTCGGGTTGGACGGCGACCCGAACAGCACCGCCTTGGTCCGCGGCGTCACCGCGGCCGCGATCCGCGCGGCGTCGAGCCGGTAGCCCTCCGCCGGGTCCATCGCGACGGGCACCGCCACACCGCCCGCGAACGCCACGCACGGCTGGTAGGCGACGTAGGACGGCTCGGGGACGATCACCTCGTCGCCCGGGTTGATCAGCGCGCGCAGCGCGAGGTCGAGCCCCTCGGACACCCCCGAGGTCACCAGGCACTCGTCGGCCGGGCGGTAGGTGATGCCGTGGCGGGCCGCGAGGTCGGCGCAGATCAGCTCGCGCAGCTCGAGCAGCCCCGAGTTGCCCGTGTACGTCGTCGCCCCGCGCGTCAGCGCGTGGATCGCGCTCTCGCGCACGCCCCACGGCGTCGGGAAGTCGGGCTCGCCGACGCCCAGGGTGATGACGCCCTTCATGGTCTGGGCGAGGTCGAAGAACTTGCGGATGCCCGAGGGCGGGCAGGCCTCGACGACCCGGGACAGGGGCTTCTGCGGCGGGGTCACCGGTCCAGCTCCGCTTCGCTGCGTGTCCTGCCCATCAGGGCATCACCGACAGCCGCTGGTCGGGCTCGGGCTCGGTGAGCAGCTCGCCGTCGTCCTTGTAGCGCCGCAGCAGGAAGTGGGTGCTGGTCGCGGTGACGCGCTCGACGCCCGAGAGCTTCTGCGCGACGAAGTCCGCGACCTCCTTCATCGAGGAGCCCTCGACCTCGACCCGCAGGTCCTGCGCGCCCGAGACCAGGTGCACGGCCTTGATCTCGCGGAACCGCGCGATCCGCTCGGCGATGTCGTCGAACCCGCGGCCGCGCTCCGGGGCGACGGTGACGTCGACGAACGCCGTGACGCGGTCCTCGCCGAGCCGGTCGCGGTCGATCACCGTCTTGTAGCGCCGGATGACGCCCTCGGCCTCCCACGCCGCGATCGCCGCGCGCACCTCGTCCTCCGCGATCCCGGTGAGCGCCGCGATCCGTTCCGGGGTCGCACGGGCGTCGGACTCGAGCACGCTGAGGATCTCGCGCATGGGGGAACCCTAGTCGCCGCGGGACGGAGTCGTCGGGAGGAGCAGACGTGACCAAGGAAATCTTCGTGGCGTTCGGGGTGGACGTGGACGCCGTGGCCGGCTGGCTCGGCTCCTACGGCGGACAGGACTCGCCCGACGACATCTCGCGGGGCCTGTTCGCCGGCGAGGTCGGCGTGCCCCGCCTGCTCGAGCTCTTCCGCCGCCACGAGCTGACCCAGACGTTCTTCTGGCCCGGGCACTCCGTGGAGACCTTCCCCGCCGAGTTCGACGCCTGCGTCGCCGCGGGCCACGAGACCGGCGTGCACGGCTACAGCCACGAGAACCCGCTGGCGATGAGCCGCGAGCAGGAGGAGACGATCCTCGACTACTGCGTCGACCTCATCGAGCGCCGCAGCGGGCGCCGCCCCACCGGGTACGTCGCGCCGTGGTGGGAGTTCAGCCGCGTCACCAACGAGATCCTGCTCGACCGCGGCATCCGCTACGACCACTCGCTGATGCACCGCGACGTGACGCCGTACTACGTGCGGGTCGGGGACTCGTGGACGCCGATCGACTACGACCAGCCGGCGCAGGCCTGGATGAAGCCGCTCGAGCGCGGCACCGAGACCGACCTCGTGGAGATCCCGGCGAACTGGTTCCTCGACGACCTGCCGCCGATGATGTTCATCAAGGGCAGCCCGAACAGCCACGGCTTCGTCAACCCCCGCGACATCGAGCAGATGTGGCGCGACCAGTTCGACTGGACCCACCGGGAGTGCGACTACGCGGCCTTCACCATGACGATCCACCCCGACGTCTCCGGGCGGCCCCAGGTGCTGCTCGCCCTGGAGCGGCTCATCGAGCACATCAACGGCCACGACGGGGTGCGCTGGGCGACCTTCGACGAGTTCGCGCAGGACTTCGTCGCCCGGAACCCGCGGGGGGCCTGAGCGTGTGCGGGGCCTGCGGCTCCGGCCGCGTCCGCGCGCCGTGGGAGGACACCCTCGGCCCGCCCGACCCCGGCGCGGCCCGCCGCCGCGCCGCCGCCCTGACGCGCTGGCTCGCGCCGCGGCGCTGGCGGGTCGCGGCGTGGGCCGGCGGCTACACGGTCGCCGGCCCGATCGAGGCGCTGCCGCCCGCCGGGTGCGTGGACGAGGTCGTGGTCCGGGCGGGCGCGTCCCTCGAGGTCGTCGACGGCGACACCCTGGCCGACGCGATCGTCCGCGTCTCCGTGGCCGCGCTGCTCGACCGGGCGCCGCTCGTGCTGACCGGTCCCGAGCCGGGGCCGGCACGGCGGCTGCTGGTCCACGGCGACGTGCCCGTCGACGTCGTCCCGGTCGGCGGTCCCTGCTGGAGCGTGACCCGTCAGGGGTCCTCAGTACCGTTCGGGGCATGAGCGAGGAGGGCCTGTTCGAGGTCGCGGCGCCGGAGCCCGTCGCGGAGGGCCCCGATCCCGGCCAGGAGGAGTTGCGGCGGCCCGTGACGCGTGGCGTCGTCGAGGACCGGCCCGCACCCACCAGCGGTGTGGCGGCCCCGTTGGCCGTGCGGATGCGCCCGGCAAGCCTCGACGAGGTCGTCGGGCAGCAGCACCTGCTCGCCCCCGGCGCCCCGCTGCGCCGCCTCGTCGAGGGCGCCGCGCCCGCGTCGGTGCTGCTGCACGGCCCGCCCGGCACCGGCAAGACGACGCTCGCGCGCCTCATCTCGCAGGCCACGGGCCGCGCCTTCGAGGCGCTGAGCGCCCTGAACGCGGGGGTGAAGGAGGTGCGCGGGGTCATCGAGGTCGCGCGCCGCCGCCTCGCCGCGTCCGAGCCCCGGCGCACCGTGCTGTTCATCGACGAGATCCACCGCTTCTCGCGCACCCAGCAGGACGCGCTGCTCGCCGCCGTCGAGGACCGCGTGGTGCTGCTCGTCGGCGCGACCACCGAGAACCCGTCGTTCTCCGTGGTGGCGCCGCTGCTGTCGCGGTCGCTGGTGCTCGGCCTGCACGCCCTCGACGACGACGCCGTCGGCACCCTGCTCGACCGCGCCGTGGCCGACCCCCGCGGGCTGGGCGCCGCGGTGACCCTGCACCCCGACGCGCGCGCCCACCTCGTGCGCCTCGCCGCGGGCGACGGCCGGCGCTCGCTGACCGCCCTCGAGGCGGCGGCCGACGCCGTCGGCGGGCAGGGCGAGATCACGCTCGCCGACGTCGAGCGGGTCGTCGACGAGGTCGCCGTGCGCTACGACCGCGCCGGCGACCAGCACTACGACGTCATCTCGGCGTTCATCAAGTCGATCCGCGGCTCCGACCCCGACGCCGCCCTGCACTACCTCGCCCGCATGATCGTGGCGGGGGAGGACCCCCGGTTCATCGCGCGCCGGCTGGTGGTGCACGCCAGCGAGGACGTCGGGCTCGCCGACCCCACCGCCCTGCCCGCCGCCGTCGCCGCCGCTCAGGCGGTGCAGCTCATCGGCCTGCCCGAGGCGCGGATCAACCTGGCGCAGGTGACGATCCACCTGGCGACGGCGCCCAAGTCCAACGCGGTGATCACGGCGATCGACGAGGCGATGAGCGACGTGCGCACCGGCGCCGGCGGTCCGGTCCCGCCGCACCTGCGCGACGGGCACTACGCGGGCGCCCAGAAGATGGGCAACGCCGTCGGCTACGTCTATCCCCACGACGACCGCGCGGGCGTCGTCACCCAGCAGTACCCGCCCGACGAGCTCGTGGGGCGCGACTACTACCGGCCGGGCGGGCGCGGCGACGAGCGGGAGCGCTCGGAGCGCCTCGCGCGGCTGCGGGAGGTCGTCCGCGGGCCGACCCGGGGGTGAGGTGCCGGGGGTGAGGTGCCGCGGGCACGCCCCCCGGCCGCCCGCGGCACCTCGATCGTGGCCACCGGCCCCCGACGGTCCGGTGGCCACGTCCGCATCTTCGTGGGCGACGTCACGGAGGTTTCCGCGGACGCGTCCGGCGATGTCCGCACGCCGTCCGGCCGGTGTCCGGAACCGTCCGGACAGCGGCCGGACGGCGGCTGGGCATCGTGGCCGTCGTGCCGGACGATCACGCGTGGGGTCCGGGGGGACCACAGGGGTACCTGAGGGGGACGTCATCGACGGCGAGGGTGTGGCACCGCAGGCGGGGGAGCACGGGGGACGCGACTCCCCGGAGCGCTTCTGCACCGACTTCCGCGAGACCCTGCGCGCCCACGACGTGTCCTTCCGGCGCGCCGAGGAGCTGTCGGGGTGGGGCAAGTCGACCATCGCCGCGGCCACCCGCGGGCCCGGGCTGCCCAACGCCGACCTCGTCACCGACGTGCTCGGCGCCATCGGGCTGGGTCCGGACGACGTCGCGGCCTGGCGGTCGCGCCACGACCGGCTGCGCGAGCCCGAGGCGTCCCGCCCGGCCCCGGCACCGGCGCCCGCCGCGGGTCCGGCCCCCGCTCCCGCACCGCCCCGGCGCCGCTCGACCCGGCGCCGCGTCGAGATCGCGGTGCTCGCCGTCCTCGTCGCCCTCGTGGCGGGGCTCGCGACGGCGCTCGTCCTGGTCCTCGCGGCCGCGCCGGACCCGCCGGCCGTACGTACGGTCGTCGTCCAGAACCGCGTGGCGATCGGCGACGGGGCGCTCGTCGAGGACCGCTCGCCGTCGTACCTGTCGGCCCGGCCGGTCGCGCGGTGCGCGAACATCCCCGGCTGCAAGATCCCCGGCACCGACGTGGCCAGCGGCTTCACGTTCCTCGCGGTCTGCCAGCTGACGGGCGAGGTCATCACCAACGCCGACATCACCTCGACGAACATCGGGCAGAACCCGAACGCCGCGGTGTCCGAGGTGTGGCTCGGCGTCCGCGCCCCCGACGGGCGGATCGGCTACATCTCCGAGGTCTACCTCGCGCCGGCCTACCGGGGCGGGCTGGGCCTGCCGGCCTGCTGATCAACAACGGGCGCCCGGGGCCGGAGGAGGCCCGGGCGGCGCACGGTAACCTGCCGCCACCTGCGCCAGGTGTCGTCCGCGCCCCGCCCACGGGCGGTGTCGCCGGACGTCGGTCCGGGGACCTGTACCGCAATCCAGCACCGAGGAGGACCCGTGTCGGTCGGCCAGATCGCGGCGATCGTCGCCGCGGTGGCGTTCGTGATCCTGGTGGTGCTGCTCGCCATCCCGTTGATCAAGCTCGGACGCACGCTCGACGAGGCGACGATCGCGATCCGCAAGGCCCACGAGGGCACCGAGCCGCTGCTCTCCGACGCCGGGGTCACGCTCACCACCGTCAACACCCAGCTCGAGCGGGTCGACGGGGTCACCTCCAGCGCCCAGGCCGTCGCGGCCAACACCAAGGCGCTGAGCACGCTGTTCACCGCGACGCTCGGCGGGCCGCTCGTCAAGGTCGCCGCCCTGTCCTACGGGCTGCGCAAGGCCCAGCAGGCCCGCCGGCTGAAGAACGCGCCGCCGGCGAAGAACAAGAAGTCGAAGCGGAGTGTCCGCGCATGAAGCGTCTGTTCTGGGTCGGCGTCGGCGTCGCGGTCGGCGTCACCGCCACCCGCAAGGTCAACGAGCTGACCCAGAAGGCCACCCCGGCCGGGGTCGGCACCAGCCTCGGCGAGGGGCTGCGCGAGCTCGGGGCGGGCCTCGGGGCGTTCGGCGCGGAGGTGCGCGCCGGAATGAACGAGCGCTCCGAGGAGCTGTACGCGATGGTGGAGGACACGACCGAGATCCCCGTGCGGCCCGAGCCGCCGACGTCGGCGCGCCACGCGCGAGCGCCGCGGCGGGGAGACTCGCGCGCCCGCTAGGGCGCCGAGTCCGGCCCCGCGCTCCGGCGTCCCCACCCGCACCCCTCCCGAGCAGGACGAAAGTGCAGACCCACGAGATCCGCCGCCGTTTCCTCGCCCACTTCGAGAACGCCGGCCACACCCCCGTCCCCAGCGCCTCGCTGATCCTCGACGACCCGACGCTGCTGTTCGTCAACGCCGGGATGGTGCAGTTCAAGCCGTACTTCCTCGGCGACGCGCCCGCCCCCTGGCACACGGCCACGTCGATCCAGAAGTGCGTGCGCACCGGCGACATCGAGAACGTCGGCCACACGACCCGCCACAACACGTTCTTCCAGATGGCGGGCAACTTCTCGTTCGGGGACTACTTCAAGGAAGGCGCGATCCGCCACGCCTGGGCGCTGGTGACGGGCGGCGTCGACGAGGGCGGGTTCGGCTTCGACCCCGAGCGCATCTGGGTCACCGTCTACGAGAACGACGACGAGGCCGAGCGCATCTGGCGCGACGAGATCGGGCTGCCGCCCGAGCGCATCCAGCGCCGTGACGGCCGCGACAACTACTGGGACATGGGCGTCCCCGGCCCCGGCGGACCCTGCTCGGAGATCTACTTCGACCGCGGGCCGGAGTTCGGGGCCGAGGGCGGCCCGGTCGCCGACGAGGACCGGTACCTCGAGATCTGGAACCTCGTCTTCATGCAGGACGTCCGGGGGGACGAGAGCCCGAAGTACGGGGCCGCCCCGATCGGCGAGCTGCCCCAGAAGAACATCGACACCGGGCTGGGCATCGAGCGCGTCGCGTTCCTGCTGCAGGGCGTCGAGAACGTCTACGAGACCGACCTGCTGCGCCCGACGATCGACCGTGTCCAGGAGCTCTCGGGGCGCTCCTACGACGGCGGCACGCCCGAGGACGGCGTGCGGTTCCGCGTCATCGCCGACCACATGCGCACCGGGACGATGATCATCGGCGACGGCGTGACTCCCGGCAACGAGGGCCGCGGCTACGTCCTGCGGCGCCTGCTGCGCCGCGTCGTGCGCAACGCGCGGCTGCTCGGGATCACCGAGCCGGTGCTCGCCGACCTCACCGCGGTGGTGCGCGACGCCATGGGGCCGTCGTACCCCGAGATCGTGTCCGACTTCGACCGCATCGTCTCGGTGATGCGCGCCGAGGAGGACGCCTTCCGCGCCACCCTCACCACCGGCTCGCGGCTCTTCGACGACGCCGTCGCGGGCACCCGCGCCGCGGGGCGCTCCGTGCTCTCCGGCGAGGACGCCTTCACCCTGCACGACACCTACGGCTTCCCGATCGACCTCACCCTCGAGATGGCGACGGAGGCCGGCCTCGACGTCGACGAGGGCGCCTTCCGCTCGCTGATGGACCAGCAGCGCGCCCGGGCCAAGGCCGACGCCGCCAGCCGCAAGCAGGGCAGCGCCGACCACTCGGTCTACCGGCGCCTGCTCGAGGAGCACCCGCCCGGGGAGTTCCTCGGCTACACCGACCTGCAGGCCGCCGCGCGCATCGTGGGGCTGCTGGTCGACGGGCAGCCGGTGCCCGCGGCGAGCGAGGGCGACGCCGTCGAGATCGTCCTGGACAACACCCCGTTCTACGGCGAGTCGGGCGGCCAGCAGGCCGACACCGGCACGATCCGGACCGGGGACGGGACCGTCCACGTCGACGACGTGCAGATCCCGGTGCCCGGCCTGCGCATCCACCGCGGCGTCGTGACCGGGGGGACGGTCGCGGTCGACACGGCGGCCGAGGCCGAGGTCGACGTGGCCCGGCGCACCGCCATCGCCCGCGCCCACACCGGCACCCACCTCGTCCACGCCGGGGTGCGCAACGCGCTGGGCCCCGCCGCCGCCCAGGCCGGCTCGCTCAACGCCCCGGGACGCCTGCGCTTCGACTTCACCTCGCCCTCGGGCGGCATCCCGCCGGCGCTGCTGCTCGAGGTCGAGGACGAGGTCAACACGATCCTGCAGGAGGACCGCGACGTCGACTGGTACGTGACGTCGATGGACAAGGCCCGCGAGCTCGGCGCGATGATGCTGTTCGGCGAGAAGTACGGCGACCACGTCCGCGTCGTCGACATGGGGGAGTACTCCCGCGAGCTCTGCGGTGGCACCCACGTGGCCCGCACCGGCGAGCTCGGCATGGTCAAGGTCATCACCGAGGGGTCGATCGGCTCCGGGGTGCGCCGCGTGGAGGCCCTCGTCGGCCTGGACGCGTTCCGCTACCTCAACCGCGAGCACGTGCTGGTCAACCAGCTCGCCGAGCAGCTCAAGACGCCCAGCGAGGAGCTGCCCGAGCGCGTCTCCGGCATCGTCGAGCGCCTGCGCGCCGCCGAGAAGGAGCTCGAGACGATCCGCGCCCGCGAGGTGCTCTCCTCGGCCGGGTCGCTCGTGGACGGCGCGCAGGACGTCGGCGGGATCGCGGTGGTCGCCGCCCGCACGCCCGTGGGCGTCGGCGGGGGAGACCTGCGCTCGCTCGCCGGCGACGTGCGGGGGCGCCTGCAGGACCGTCCCGGCGTCGTGGCGCTCTTCGCCCCCGACGGCGACAAGGTGTCGTTCGTCGTCGCCACCACCGCGGGCGCCCGCGAGCGGGGCCTCGCGGCCGGCGACCTCGTCAAGGCCTTCGCCCCCGCGGTGAACGGCCGCGGCGGCGGCAAGCCCGACCTCGCCCAGGGCGGCGGGAGCGGTGTCGCCGGCATCGACGACGCCATCGAGGCCCTGCGCGCGGAGGTGGCCCGCGCTGGGCACTGAACCTTCTGTCGCCCGGGGCCGGCGCCTCGGCGTCGACGTCGGCAGCGTGCGGGTGGGCGTGGCGCTCTCGGATCCGGCCGGGGTGCTCGCCACCCCGCTCGTTACCCTCGCTCACGATGAGGCCGGCACCGACCTGGGCCGGCTGGTGGCGCTCGTCGACGAGCACGAGGTGGTCGAGGTGGTCGTGGGGCTCCCCCGGACGCTCGCCGGTCGCGACGGCCCGGCCGCGCAGACCGCGCGCGACTACGCCGCGGCGCTTACCGCGCGGCTCGCCCCCCGCGACGTGCCCGTCGTGCTCGCCGACGAGCGCCTGACCACCGTCACCGCCACCCGCACGCTCTCCGACCGCGGCGTCAAGGGACGCAAGCAGCGCCGTGTGATCGACCAGGCGGCGGCCGTGGAGATCCTGCAGAGCCACCTCGACACGCGCCGGGCGTCGTCCCGCGGCACGGAGGACTCGTGACCGGACGTCACCCGGGCCCCGGTCGGCCCGACGGTCGGCAGCACGGCGGACGCCGGGTGATCCGGATGTCGGCGACGACCGGGCGGGCGCGCACGGCCGTGCCGCGGGACCGCTACGTGGCGCACCCCGAGGCCGAGACCGACAAGCACGACGCCACCTCGTGGCGGGTACCGGCGGTGGTCACGTCGTCGCTCCCGCAGTCGTCGTCCTCCTCGTCCCCGTCGTCCTCGTCGTCGGATGAGTCCCCGGACGCGGACGCGGGGTGGCTGCTGGGCGACGAGGAGCCGCGCCGCGGCGGCGACGCCGTCACCGAGGCGCTGCCCCAGGGCCGGCGCCCGCGCCGGCGCCGCTGGCTGTGGCCCGGCGTGGCCGCGGTGCTCGTGCTCGCGCTGGTCGGCGGCGCGTTCTTCGCCCGCGACCTGTGGCCGGTCCTGTTCCCGCCCGACTACGAGGGCCCCGGCGCGGGCCGGGTCGTCGTCGAGGTCGCCGACGGCTCCTCGACGCGCGCGATCGGCGAGGAGCTCGTCGCGGCCGACGTGGTCGCCTCGGCGCGCGCGTTCGGCGACGCGGCCGAGGAGAACCCGAACGGGCGCGGCATCCAGCCCGGGTTCTACGAGCTGCGCCGTCAGATGTCGTCGGCGGGCGCGGTGGCGGCCCTGCTCGACCCGGCGAGCCGCGTCGGGCGCCTCGACATCCGCAGCGGCACCCAGCTCGACGACACCGCCGGGGTGGGCACCGAGGTCGTGCCGGGCGTGCTGTCGCAGATCTCGCGCGCCACCTGCACCGTCGACGGCGCCGGGGCCGAGCGCTGCGCGACCGTCGACGAGCTGCGTGCGGCGATGGCGCAGACCGACCCCGCCGACCTCGGCGTCCCGACGTGGGCGCAGGACGGCGCCCGGCGCGCCGAGCCCGCCCGGCGCCTCGAGGGGCTGCTCGCGCCCGGGCCCTACGACATCGCCCCCGGCACCTCCGCGCGCGACGCCCTCGAGGCGGTCGTGCGGGCCTCGGCGCCGCGGCTGGAGGCGGGCGGGCTCGTCGAGGAGGCGCAGGCCGCCGGGATGTCGCCCTACGACGCGCTGATCGTGGGCTCGCTGGCCGAGCGCGAGGGCGTCGTGGCGGACTTCGGCAAGGTCACGCGGGTGATCGTCAACCGGCTCGCGGTGCCCATGCGCCTGCAGTTCGACTCGACGGTGAACTACCCCCTCGACCGCCAGACCCTGCTGACCAGCCCGTACGACCGGGCGCGCCCCGGCCCGTACAACACCTACCTCAACCTCGGTCTGACCCCGACGCCCATCGGCGCGGTGAGCCCCGACGCGCTGCGGGCCGCGCTCGACCCGGAGCCGGGGCCGTGGGTGTACTTCGTGAAGTGCCAGACCGACGGCATCTCGTGCTTCGCGGTGACGCCCGAGGAGCACGACGCCAACCGCCGGCTGGCCCAGGAGCGCGGGGTCTACTAGGCGTGCGTGCCGCTGTCCTGGGCTCGCCCGTCGCGCACTCGCGCTCGCCGGTGCTGCACCGCGCCGCCTACGCCGCGCTCGGGCTCGACGACTGGACCTACGAGACCGTGGAGTGCACCGCCGAGGAGCTGCCGCCCTTCGTGCGCGGGCTCGACGGGTCCTGGGCCGGGCTGTCGGTGACGATGCCCGGCAAGCGGGCGGCGCTGGAGGTGGCGTCCTCGGTGTCGCTGCGCGCCCGGCGCGTGGGCGCGGCGAACACCCTGGTCGCGGGCGAGGGCGGGTGGTCCGCGGACTGCACCGACGTCGACGGCGTCGCCGGGGCCCTGCGGGCGGCGGGGGTGCGGGACGTCCCGCCGACCGTGTTCGACGCGGACGCCGTGGTGCTGGGCAGCGGCGCGACCGCCTGCGCGGCCCTGGGCGGGCTCTACGACATCGGGTGCGAGGGGGTGACCCTCGTCCTGCGGGACCCCGAGCGCGCCGCCGGCACGCTGGCCGTCGCCCGGGAGTTCGGGTTCGCTCGGCGGGCGGTGACGTGGGCGGACCTGTCGGCGCGGGACCTCGCCGACACCAAGGCGCTGGTGAACACGACACCGGCGGGATCCGTGGACCGTGACCTCGCCGAGCGTCTGGTGGCGCCGCTGCCGTCGTGGGCGGTGGTGCTCGACGCCGTCTACCACCCGTGGCCCACGCCCCTGGCCGGTGCCGCCGCGGCCCGCGGGCTCGCCGTGGCCACGGGCCTCGACATGCTCCTGCACCAGGCGTTCGGGCAGGTCGAACAGTTCACGGGGCTGGCCGCGCCGCGGGCGGCGATGCACGGTGCCCTCGCGGCCACCACCGACACCCCGCTCCTGCCCCTGCTGCCCCGGCGCTGACGTCGCCGGGTTCGAGCGATGCGGCGTTGCTGGCGTCTCACGCCAGGCTCGCCACATCCTCGCCGGCGCGACACGCCGGGCGGTCTCCGAGGCACGGGGGTGTCTCAGCGTGGCGGCCACGCCGGCGTTCAACGTCAGGAAAGCCCCCCGCTCGATCCGCGGGCGTGGCGCCCTTGACCCGATCGCCGTCCCCATCGGCCGGATGCGTCCACAGGCTCCGGGGCCGCTGCGTGACGGATCGGGCCTCGCCGGGACAGGCTCGACGACGTGGTCAGGGACGTGGTGCTCGCCGGGACGGCCGGCGGGGGAGCGGGTGCCCTGGGCGGGTGTGCCGTCCGGGCGTGGCTGGCGCGGATGCGCCGCGGGGCCCTCGTGCCGGCCCCGGCGTGCGCCGGGGTGCTCGCGGTGCTCTGGGCCCTCGCCGCGGGGCTCGTCGCGGCGGGCGTGGTACCCGTGGTGTGGCTGCCCGCCCACCTGGTGCTGGGCGCGCTCGTGGTCGCCGGGAGCGCGGTCGACCTCGCCGCCGGCCGCCTGCCCGACGCCCTCACGGGGCCGGCGGCGGTGGTCATGCTCCTGGCCCTCGTCCCGCTCGACCCGTTCGTACTCGCGGCGGGCATCGTCGGCGGGGTGGCTCTCGGCGGTGTCTGCGCGGCCGTGCACCTCGCCGCGCCCACCGCCCTCGGCGCCGGCGACGTCAAGCTCGCTCCGTCGCTCGGCGCGCCGCTGGCCGCCGCGTCCTGGTCGGCGCCGGTGCTCGCGGTCGTCCTGGCCTCGCTGGGCGTGCTCGCGCTGGCCTCGATCCGGGGTGTACGGCGCGTCCCGTTCGGGCCTCCGCTGCTGGTGGCGGCATGGCTCGTCCTCACGGCGTCCCTGACGGACGGGTGATCGCGGGTGACGTGGAACGATGGACGCGTGTTGCGGTGGCTGACGGCGGGAGAGTCGCACGGGGCGGCGCTCACGGCCGTGCTCGAGGGCATGGTCGCGGGCGTGTCGGTGAGCTCGAAGGAGGTGTCGGCCGAGCTGGCGCGGCGGCGCCTCGGCTACGGGCGCGGCGCGCGGATGGCCTTCGAGGCCGACGAGATCGAGCTGTCCGGGGGGCTGCGCCACGGCGTGACGCTCGGCAGCCCGGTCGCGATCCGGATCGCGAACTCCGAGTGGCCGAAGTGGGAGACGGTCATGTCGGCCGACCCGGTCGACCCCGCCCTCATCGAGGGCCGGGCGCGCAACGCGCCGCTCACCCGCCCCCGCCCGGGTCACGCCGACCTCGCCGGCATGACGAAGTACGCGTTCGACGAGGCCCGTCCGGTGCTCGAGCGGGCGAGCGCGCGCGAGACCGCCGCCAAGGTGGCGCTGGGTGCGATCGCCAAGGCCTTCCTCGCGCAGGCCCTGGGCGTCGAGGTGCTCTCGCACGTCGTCAGCCTCGGCACCGCCGACGCCACGCCCGGCGCGATCCCGATGCCCGGCGACGGCGAGCGCATCGACGCGAGCCCGGTGCGCGCGGTCGACGACGCCTCGACGCAGGCGATGGTGGCCGAGGTCGACGCCGCCAAGGAGGACGGCGACACCCTCGGCGGCGTGGTCGAGGTCGTCGCCCACGGCCTGCCGGTGGGGCTCGGGTCCTACGTGCAGGCCGACCGGCGCCTCGACGCCCGCCTCGCCGGCGCGCTCATGGGCATCCAGGCGATGAAGGGCGTCGAGATCGGCGACGGGTTCACGACGGCACGGCGCCGGGGGTCCGCGGCGCACGACGAGATGCACGTCGCCGAGCCCGGCATCAGCCGCGCCTCCAACCGTGCCGGCGGCATCGAGGGCGGCATGACCAACGGTGAGCCCCTGCGGGCCCGGGTGGCCATGAAGCCGATCTCCACGGTGCCGCGCGCCCTCGCGACCGTCGACACCGCCACCGGCGAGGCCGCCGTCGCCCACCACCAGCGTTCCGACGTGTGCGCGGTGCCCGCGGCGGGGGTGGTCGCCGAGGCGCTGGTCGCGCTCGTGCTCGCCGACGCGGCGCTGGAGAAGTTCGGCGGCGACTCGCTGCGCGAGACCGCCCGCAACCTCGAGGCCTATCGCGGCGCGATCGACCCACACCTGCTGCGGAGCGAGCCGTGAGCCCCGTCGCGGTCCTCATCGGTCCGCCGGGGGCGGGCAAGTCGACGGTCGGCGAGCTGCTCGCCGAGCGGCTCGGGGTGCCCTTCACCGACAGCGACTCGATCATCGAGGCCGACCAGGGCCGGGCGATCAGCGACATCTTCCTGTCCGACGGCGAGGCCGCCTTCCGCGTCATGGAGCGCGAGGCGGTGGCACGCGCCCTCGCCGAGCACGACGGCGTGCTGGCCCTCGGCGGCGGCGCGCCGATGACCGAGGGCGTGCGCGCCGACCTCGAGGGCCACCCGGTGGTCTTCCTCGCGGTCGGGCTCGCCGCCGGCGTCCGGCGGGTCGGCCTCTCGACGGCCCGCCCGCTGCTCGCCGGGGTCAACCCGCGCGCGACGTTCTCGGCGCTGCTCCAGGAGCGGCTGCCGGTGTACCGCGCGGCCGCCCGTCACGAGATCGCCACCGACCACCTCGAGCCGGCGGCCGTCGTCGACGCGGTGCTCGCCGCGCTGTCCCCGGAGGCCGACCGTGCCGGCCGGTAGCCCCATCACCGAGCAGCGGCTGCACGTCGCGAGCGCCTCGCCCTACGACGTCGTCGTCGGCCGCGGGGTCACCGGTGCCGTCGCGGAGACGCTCGCCGGCACCGCCACGGTCGTCATCTGCCACCAGCCCGCCGTCGCGGGCGTCGCCACGGCGATCCGCGAGCAGCTCGACGCCGCCGGCACCCGTACCCACCTGCTCGTGCTCCCGGAGAGCGAGGACGGCAAGGACCTCGCCACCGCCGGCGCGTGCTGGGAGGAGCTCGGGCGCCTCGGCGTCACCCGCTCCGACGCCCTCGTGGCGGTCGGCGGGGGAGCGGCCACCGACCTCGTCGGCTTCGTCGCGGCGGCCTGGATGCGCGGGGTGCGGGTGGTGCACGTGCCGACCACGCTGCTCGCGATGGTCGACGCCGCGGTCGGCGGCAAGACCGGGATCAACACCGGCGCCGGCAAGAACCTCGTCGGCGCCTTCCACGAGCCCGCCGCGGTCGTCGCCGACCTCGACACCCTCGCCACCGTGGGCCGCCCCGAGCTCGCCGCCGGCATGGCCGAGGTGATCAAGACCGGCTTCATCGCCGACCCCGCGATCCTCGAGCTCGTCGAGGCCGACCCCGACGGCGCCCTCGACCCGGCCGGCGAGGCCCTCGGCGAGCTGGTCGTGCGGTCGGTGCGGGTCAAGGCCGACGTCGTGGCCGCGGACCTCCGCGAGTCCCACCTGCGCGAGATCCTCAACTACGGCCACACCCTGGGCCACGCCGTCGAGCGCCGCGAGGACTACCGCTGGCGCCACGGCGAGGCGGTGTCGGTGGGCCTGGTGTTCGCCGCCGAGCTGGCGCGGCGCGCCGGGCGTCTCGACGACCCGACGGCCGACCGGCACGCGGCGACCCTGCGGTCGGTCGGGCTCCCCACGACCTATCCCGCCGACGCGTTCGACGACCTCGTCGCCACCATGCGCCTGGACAAGAAGTCCCGGGGCGCCCTACTGCGCTTCGTCGTGCTCGACGGCCTCGCGACCCCGGGCCGCCTCGAGGGCCCGGACCCCGCGGATCTCGCCGCGGCCTACGCCGAGCTCGCCAGCTGATCCCCGCCCCGCACGCGAGGTGCAACGGCACGCTCCTGATCATGCTGGGCGGGCGCGCGCCCCTCGGTCTCGAAGATCAGGAGAGCAGCAGGCACCTCGGCACCCCGCGCGAGGTGCTTCTCGCTCTCTTGATCTCTCCGGGCGCCCGGGGCGCCGACGCTGGGGCCTCCGCTCCGCGCGCCTCGACCCCGCACCCCTGACCCCGCACCCCCGCCCCCGATGACACGAACGCGCCGTTCGCTGCTTCTGACGCAGCGAACAGCGCGTTCGTTCGTCACGCCGACGCGCAGACGGCTGGCGCGCGCACCCCGGAGGCCGAGCCCGGACGGCGTCAGCCCTTCGGGCGCCGCAGCCCGAACTTGCGGCGCGGGCCGCGCTCGGGATCGTCGGCCCCGGGCTCGGCCGGCGCGGCCGGCCCGACCGCAGCCGGCCCGACGGCTTCCGGATCGACCGCCGGCTGCGAGCCCGTCGGGTCGAGCGGCCCGCCCGGGCGCGGGAAGGCCGGGAGCACCGCGACGACCGGCGGCTCGAGCGACTCGGGCACGTCGCCCGCCGGCTCCGGGGCCGTGTTCCCACCGAACGGCGAGGACACCGGGGCCGCCGGCCGGACCGTGGAGGCACGGCGCTGCCCGGCCAGCCGGGGCGCCTCGGGCATCCGCTCGCGCTCGGCGATCTCGGGGCCTTCCGGTGCCCCCGCGGGGACACGCTCGGGAGAACGACGCCGCGGCGTGCGCACCCCCGCGACCGCCGGCTCCGCGGCCGGGACCACGCGCGCCGGCACCACGCCGACCCGGGCGGCCGCGCGCGCGGCGGACGGGGCGCGCTCGTCGGCCACCTCGCGCTCCACCGCCTCGTCGTCGGCGTCGAGCATCGGGTCGTCGGCGCCCTCGCCGTGACGGCGCAGCGACAGCCAGCCGAGGCGGTTGCCGACGAACACCGAGGCGAGGACGAGCAGGGCGGTGAACGAGGCGCGGCCGACGAGCGCGGCCTGGAGGTCGGCGACCCCGGTGCCGTCGACGAGCAGGGCCAGCAGGATCCAGCTCAGCAGCCCGGCGGCCGGTGCGCCGGCCAGGGCCGCGAGGAACCAGGTCCACTCCGGCGGCCGCCGGTCGAGCACGATCTCGGTGCCCACCCAACCGATCACCACGGCGACCACGACCAGCAGGAGCACGACGCTCCACAGCCGCATCAGGTCGGGCGACCACGACCGCAGGGCCACGAACAACGCCTGGGCGACGCCGTAGACCACGGTGAGGACGAGTGCACGCAGGACCCAGGGACGCACCCCGACACCGTACGACCCCCCGTCTCCTACGCTGACGGGTGTGGAGCCCACCCGTCCGGACCGCGCGCCCGGCGGGCACGCGCGGCGCCGCGACGCGCTGCGTGACCTGCTGCGCGAGGCCGGGCTGGACGCGCTCCTCGTCACCGACCTGGTCAACGTCCGGTACCTCACCGGCTTCACGGGGTCCAACGCCGCGCTGCTCGTCGACGCCGGCGACGACGCGGACCGGGGCGAGGACCGCACCGTGCTCGCCACCGACGCCCGCTACACCACCCAGGCCGCCGCGCAGACGCCCGATCTCCCGGTGCTCGTCGAGCGGGCGTGCGCCCCGGCGCTGCTGGCCGGGCGCGACGGCAGGGTCGGCGACGGCAGGGTCGGCTTCGACAGCGCCCACGTCACCGTCGACGGCCACGCCGACCTCCTCACCGCGCTGCCGGGCGGCGAGCTGACGCGGGCGCCGGGCCTCGTCGAGACCCTGCGGGCGGTGAAGGACGAGGGCGAGATCGACGCGCTGCGCCAGGCGTGCGCCGTCGCCGACATCGCGCTGGCCGGGCTCGTGAGCTCGGGCGGGCTGCGCGAAGGACGCACCGAGCGCGAGGTCGCCCGCGAGCTCGAGGAGCGGATGCGGGAGGCGGGCGCCGAGGCGCCGTCGTTCGACACCATCGTCGCCGCCGGCGCGCACGCGGCGATCCCGCACCACAGCCCCACCGACGCGCCGCTGGCGGACGGCGACCTGCTGACCATGGACTTCGGCGCGCTCGTCGACGGCTACCACTCGGACATGACGCGCACCCTGGTCGTCGGCACGCCGGCCGACTGGCAGCGCGACCTGCACGCCCTCGTCGCCGAGGCCGCCGCGGCGGGCCGGGCGGCGCTCGCGCCGGGTACAGCCACGCGCGACGTCGACGCCGCGGCCCGCGACGTCATCACCGCCGCGGGTCTCGGCGAGCACTTCGTGCACGGCCTCGGCCACGGGGTCGGGCTCGTCATCCACGAGGCTCCGGCGGTGTCCGCGACGGCGACCGCTACCCTGGTGGCGGGCATGACGGTCACCGTCGAGCCGGGGGTCTACCTGGCCGGGCGGGGCGGGGTCCGGATCGAGGACACGCTCGTCGTCACCGACGGCGGGGCCGTGCCCCTCACGCAGAGCCCCCGGGACCTCGTTCCCGAGTCCCGAGACGAGACGTAGGAGAGAGCGCTCCCGTGGCGACGACGAACGACCTGAAGAACGGCCTCGTGCTGCGGATCGACGGCAACCTCTGGACCGTCACCGAGTTCCAGCACGTCAAGCCCGGCAAGGGCGGCGCCTTCGTCCGCACGACGCTGAAGAACGTCATGACCGGCAAGGTCGTCGACAAGACCTTCAACGCGGGCACCAAGGTCGAGACCGCGAACGTCGACCGCCGCGACATGACCTACCTCTACCGCGACGGCGACGACTTCATCTTCATGGACGCCGCCGACTACGAGCAGGTGCCGGTGTCGGCGACCACGGTGGGCGACCAGTCGCGGTTCCTCCTGGAGAACCAGGAGGTCCAGGTCTCCTTCAACGACGGCGCGCCGCTCTACATCGAGCTGCCGGCCTCGGTCGAGCTGGAGATCACCCACACCGACCCGGGCGTCCAGGGCGACCGCTCCACCGGCGGCACCAAGCCGGCGACGGTGTCGACGGGTGCGGAGATCCAGGTCCCCCTGTTCCTCGAGACCGGCACCAAGGTCAAGGTCGACACCCGGGACGGGCGCTACCTGGGCCGCGTGAGCGGCTGAGGTGACACGCAGCGGAGCTGAGCCCCGCAAGGGTTCCCGTTCCAAGGCCCGCAAGCGGGCCCTCGACATCCTCTTCGAGTCCGAGGCCCGCGCCGAGGACGCGCAGGAGGTGCTCGCCCGGCGGATCGCCGGCGCGGACGCCCCGCCGGTGTCGGACTTCGCGGCCTCGCTCGTGGAGGGCGTCGTCGCCCACCGCGAGGAGATCGACGAGGTCATCTCGTCCTACGCGCGCGGCTGGACGATGGCGCGGATGCCGGCGGTCGACCGGATGATCCTGCGCATCGGCGTCTTCGAGATCCGGTGGTCCGACGACGTGCCGGACCCGGTGGCGATCGACGAGGCGATCGACCTGGCGCGCGAGCTGTCGACCGACGACTCGCCGCGCTTCGTCAACGGGGTGCTGGCCGGGGTGTCCTCGGGGCGTCCGGGCACGGTCGCGGCGCCGAGCCCCGACCGCGTGGACCTGCCGGCCGGGGTCGAGCTCGCGCCCGACGAGAGCGCGCCCGTGTCGGACGAGCCGACCGGCGGCTGAGGCGGCCCCGCGAACGGGGAGTTCGGACGCGAAGAAGCAGCGAACCGCCCGTTCGCTGCTCCCGTGACCGCGAGCTGACGAGCCCGGGCTACTCGTCCATCGCCCGGGCGACGCGCGCCTCGGGCGGGAGGACCCCCCAGTCGACGAGCTGGTCGGACAGCTCGCCCGGGCTCATGTCGTAGATGATCGCGAGCGAGCGCAGGTCCTCGTTGCGGATGGAGAGGACCTTGCCGTTGTAGTCGCCGCGCTGGCTCTGGATGGCGGCGGCGTAGCGGGCCAGCGGACCCGCCTTCTCGGCGGGCAGCTGCTGCAGCCGCTCGAGGTTGATGACGATCTTGGCGGCGGGCTCCGAGCCGGAGGGCACGCGGCCCTCGGGGAGGAGCTCGGCCACGGGGACGCCGTAGAAGTCGGCGAGCTCGGCGAGCTTCTGCACGGTCACGGCGCGGTCGCCGCGCTCGTACGACCCGACGACGACGGCCTTCCACCGCCCGCCCGACTTCTGCTCGACCCCGTGCAGTGACAGACCCTGCTGCTGGCGGATGCCCCGGAGCTTGGACCCCAGCGCCTTCGCGTAGTCACCCATCTGGCGGACACCCGTCCTCTCGCGTCGCCCGGCTCGCCCCGCCCGTGCACTCAGCGAAGTCGATACGGAGAGTGATGATGCGCCCAGTGCCGTCACATGGTCAAGCCGGGATCCGTACGGATCGTCGCCGGTGTGGCTCGTGGCACTCCGTCCGAGCACGGACCACGGCGCGTAGTGCCGTGCACGGACCAGCGCGATGACGACCGTCACCCGGGCGCCGCCGGGTCGGCGTGTCGTCGCTGATAGTGTCGGAGCGAGTCCTGACCGACATCCTTTAAGAGCCGTCCGGCGAGGCGGAGAAGGAGGGTCCACCCCGTGCCGTCGAGGCGCCGGGGCGAACCCGGGTCGGGTGGCGCGAGTGCCGAGGGTGAGCGCGAGCTCCTCTCTCCGGCCGATCTCGCGCGCACCGTGGCCCGCGTCGCCCACGAGATCATCGAACGCACCACCCCGGACGGCGGGTCCGCCCGGGTGGTCCTCCTCGGGCTCCCGACCCGGGGCACCTACCTGGCGCGACGGCTCGCCGAGCGCATCACCGAGATCACCGGGGCGGTCGTGCCCACCGGGACGCTCGACCCCACGCTCTACCGCGACGACCTCCGGATGCGTCCCACGCGCGCGCTGGCGGAGACCGAGCTGCCGCCCGGCGGCATCGACGACGCGGTCGTGGTGCTCGTCGACGACGTCCTGTTCTCCGGACGCACCGTGCGGGCCGCCCTCGACGCCCTGCGCGACCACGGCCGGCCGCGGGCGGTCCAGCTCGCGGTGCTCATCGACCGCGGGCACCGCGAGCTGCCGATCCGCGCGGACTACGTCGGCAAGAACGTGCCGACCAACCGTTCGGAGGACGTCGCCGTGCGCATGACCGAGGTCGACGGCGAGGACGGGGTGAGCCTGCGATGACCGGGGCCACCGACACCGGCATCGGCCTGCGCCACCTGCTCTCCACCGAGGGGCTGCGCCGCGAGCAGGCCGAGGCCCTGCTCGACACCGCCGCGGGCATGGAGCAGGCGCTGACCGGCCGCGCGGTGCGCAAGCTGCCCACCCTGCGCGGGCGCACCGTGGTGACCCTGTTCTACGAGAACTCCACCCGCACGCGGGTGTCGTTCGAGGTCGCGGGCAAGTGGATGAGCGCCGACACGATCAACGTCAGCGCGTCGGCCAGCTCGGTGAGCAAGGGCGAGTCCCTGCGCGACACCGCGGCGACCCTGGGCGCGGCCGGCGCCGACTGCCTGATCGTGCGCCACCCCGCGTCCGGCGCCCCGCACCGCATCGCCGCCTGGCTCGACCGCGTCGGGCACTCCCACCTGGGCCGCGAGGGGCACGTCGCGGTGGTCAACGCCGGCGACGGCACCCACGAGCACCCCACCCAGGCCCTGCTCGACGCGGCGACCCTGCGGGCGCGGCTGGGGCGGGTCGAGGACGCGCACGTCGCGATCGTCGGCGACATCCTGCACAGCCGCGTCGCCCGCTCCAACGCGCACCTGCTCGCCACGCTCGGGGCGCGCGTCACGCTGGTGGCGCCGCCGACGCTGCTGCCGGTCGGGGTCGGCGACTGGCCGGTGACGGTCTCCCACGACCTCGACGCCGTCCTCGCGCAGGGCCCCGACGCCGTGATGATGCTGCGCGTGCAGGCCGAGCGCATGCACGGCGGCTTCTTCCCCTCCGCGCGCGAGTACGCGATCCGCTTCGGGCTCTCCCAGCAGCGCGCCGACCGCCTGCCCGACCACGCGGTCGTCCTGCACCCGGGCCCCGCGGTGCGCGGCATGGAGATCGCCAGCTCGGTCGCCGACTCGAGCCGCGCCGCCATCGCCGAGCAGGTCACCGCCGGGGTCCACGTGCGGATGGCCGTGCTCTACCACCTGCTCGCCGGGGAGGACGTGGCATGACCACCACCAGGATCACCAACGTCCGCCCCTACGGCGAGGACCCGACCGACCTCTACGTCCGCGACGGGATGCTCGTCGGGGCGACCGAACCCGACGAGACCGTCGACGCCGACGGCCTCGTCGCGCTCCCGGGCCTCGTCGACCTCCACACCCACCTGCGCGAGCCGGGCGGCGAGGAGGCCGAGACCGTCGACACCGGGTCGGCCGCGGCCGCGCTGGGCGGCTACACCGCGGTGTTCGCGATGCCCAACACCGACCCGGTCGCCGACTCCCCGGTGGTCGTCGAACACGTGTGGCGGCGCGGGCGCGAGGTCGGGCTGGTCGACGTGCACCCGGTCGGCGCGGTCACCGTCGGGCTCGAGGGCGCCAAGCTCGCCGAGATGGGCATGATGGCCGCCTCGCCCGCCGGGGTGCGGATGTTCTCCGACGACGGCCGCTGCGTGAACGACCCCCTGATCATGCGCCGGGCGCTCGAGTACGCCCGCGCCCTGGACGCCGTCGTCGCGCAGCACGCCGAGGACCACCGCCTCACCGTCGGCGCCCAGGCCCATGAGGGCCCGGTCGCCGCGCGGCTGGGGCTGGCGGGCTGGGACCCCACCGCCGAGGAGTCGATCATCGCGCGCGACGTGATGCTCGCCGCGGCGGCGGGGGCGCGCCTGCACGTCTGCCACCTCTCGACGGCACGCTCGACGGAGATCCTCCGGTGGGCCCGCGAGACGCTCGACGTGCGGGTGTCCGCCGAGGTCACGCCGCACCACCTGCTGCTCACCGACACGGCCGCCGAGGACTACGACCCCGTGCACAAGGTCAACCCGCCGCTGCGCCCGGCGGCGGACACGCAGGCGCTGCGCCGGGCGCTCGCGGACGGGACCCTCGACTGCGTCGCCACCGACCACGCGCCGCACGCCGTGGAGGCCAAGGACTGCGAGTGGTCGGCCGCGCGGCCCGGCATGCTGGGTCTGCAGACGGCGCTGCCGGTGGTCGTGACGACGATGCTCGCCACGGGCCTGCTCGACTGGCGCGGCGTGGCGCGGGTGTGCAGCGAGGCCCCCGCTCGGATCGCCGGGCTGACCGACCAGGGACGCCCGCTGACGCCGGGCGAGCCCGCGACGCTGACGCTCGTCGACCCGGAGGCGGCGTGGACCGTGCGGGGCGCGGCGCTGGCGAGCCGGGCGGAGAACACCCCGTACGAGGGGATGGAGATGCCGGTCTCCGTGGTGCACACCATGCTGCGGGGCCGGTGGACGGTGCGGGACGGGAAGGTAAGTGTCCATGACTGACGACGCGGTCCTCGTGCTCGAGGACGGCAGCGTGCACCGCGGCGAGGCGTTCGGCGCCCGCGGCCGCACGCTGGGGGAGGCGGTCTTCGCCACCGGCATGACCGGCTACCAGGAGACGCTGACCGACCCCAGCTACCACCGCCAGATCGTGGTGGCCACGGCGCCGCACATCGGCAACACCGGGTGGAACGACGAGGACGACGAGTCGCGGCGCATCCAGGTCGCGGGCTACGTCGTGCGCGACCCCGCGCGCCGGCCGTCGAACTGGCGCTCGCAGCGCGACCTGGTCGACGAGCTCGCCCGGCAGGGCGTCGTCGGCCTCGCCGGCGTCGACACCCGCGCGATCACGCGCCGCCTGCGCGAGGCGGGCTCCATGCGCGCCGGCATCTTCTCGGGCGACGCGGTCACCGACGCGACGTCGATGCGGGCCACGGTGCTCGACAGCCCGGCGATGGCGGGCGCGGACCTCGCCGGCGCGGTGACCACCGGCGAGCCGTACACGGTGCCCGCGGTCGGCCCGACCCGGTTCCGCGTGGCCGCGCTCGACCTGGGGATCAAGGCCAACACGCCCCGGATGCTCGCCGAGCGGGGCATCGAGACCCGGGTCCTGCCCTCCACCGCGCACATCGACGAGCTGCTGGAGGGCGACCCGGACGGCGTGTTCCTCTCCAACGGTCCGGGCGACCCGGCGACGGCGTCGCACGCGGTGGCCCTGACCGGCGAGGTGCTGCGCCGCGAGGTGCCGCTGTTCGGCATCTGCTTCGGCAACCAGATCCTGTCCCGGGCCCTCGGGCTGGAGACCTACAAGATGCGCTACGGGCACCGGGGGATCAACATCCCGGTCGTCGACCACACCACCGGCACGGTGGCGATCACGAGCCAGAACCACGGGTTCGCGGTCGCGGGGGAGCCGGGCGCGCGCGTCGCCTCGCCCGTCGGCACGGTCCACCTGAGCCACTCCTGCCCGAACGACGGCACCGTCGAGGGCGTGACCTGCGAGGACGTGCCCGCGTTCAGCGTGCAGTACCACCCGGAGGCGGCGGCCGGTCCGCACGATGCCGCGAGCCTCTTCGACCGTTTCGCGGACCTGATGGGAAGTCGCTGATGCCGCGCCGCGAGGACATCCGCCACGTCCTGGTCATCGGCTCCGGGCCGATCGTCATCGGGCAGGCCGCCGAGTTCGACTACTCCGGCACCCAGGCGTGCCGCGTGCTGCGCGAGGAGGGCCTGCGCGTCTCGCTGGTCAACTCCAACCCGGCGACGATCATGACCGACCCGGAGATCGCCGACGCCACCTACGTCGAGCCGATCACCGTCGAGCACGTCACCAAGGTCATCGAGGCCGAGCGCCCGGATGCGCTGCTCGCCACCCTGGGCGGCCAGACGGCGCTCAACACCGCGATCGCCCTGCACGACGCGGGGGTGCTCGAGCGGTACGGCGTCGAGCTGATCGGCGCGGACATCGACGCGATCCAGCGCGGCGAGGACCGGCTGAAGTTCAAGGACATCGTCCGGTCGATCGGCGGCGACGTCCCGCGCAGCGAGGTCTGCCACTCGATGGACGAGGTGCGCGCGACCGTCGCCGAGGTCGGGCTGCCCGTCGTCATCCGCCCCAGCTTCACCATGGGCGGGCTCGGGTCGGGCCTGGCCTACACCCACGACGAGCTCGAGCGCCTCGCCGGCACCGGGCTGTCCGCGAGCCCGGTGCACGAGGTCCTCATCGAGGAGTCGGTGCTCGGGTGGAAGGAGTTCGAGCTCGAGCTCATGCGCGACGGCAAGGACAACGTCGTCGTCGTGTGCTCGATCGAGAACGTCGACCCGATGGGCGTGCACACCGGCGACTCGGTGACCGTCGCGCCGGCGATGACGCTGACCGACCGCGAGTACCAGGTCATGCGCGACACGGGCATCGCCGTGCTGCGCGAGGTCGGCGTCGAGACCGGCGGCTGCAACATCCAGTTCGCCGTCCACCCGACCACCGGGCGCCTCGTGGTCATCGAGATGAACCCGCGCGTCTCGCGCTCGTCGGCGCTGGCCTCGAAGGCCACCGGCTTCCCGATCGCGAAGATCGCCGCGCGGCTCGCCGTCGGCTACACCCTCGACGAGATCACCAACGACATCACCGGCGAGACCCCGGCGAGCTTCGAGCCGACGCTGGACTACGTCGTGGTCAAGGTGCCGCGGTTCGCGTTCGAGAAGTTCCCCGGCGCCGACCCCACGCTGACCACGACGATGAAGTCGGTCGGCGAGGCGATGGCGCTGGGCCGCAGCTTCCCGGAGGCGCTGAACAAGGCGCTGCGCTCGGCCGAGACGAAGGCGCTCGGCTTCTGGACCCAGCCGGACCCGGACCAGACCGCGGAGGAGGCGCTGCACCAGGCCTCGCTGCCGCGCGACGGGCGTCTCTACGCCGTCGAACGCGCGCTGCGCCTCGGGGCGAGCGTCGAGCAGGTCAGCGAGGCCTCGGGCATCGACGGGTGGTTCGTGGAGCAGATCGAGGGCCTGGTCGCGCTGCGCGGCGAGCTCGTCGACGCGCCGGTGCTCGACCAGGCGCTGCTGCGCCGGGCCAAGCGCGCCGGGCTCTCCGACGCCCAGATCGCGGCCGTGCGCCCGGAGCTCGCCGGCGAGGCGGGCGTGCGGGCGCTGCGCCACCGCCTCCACGTCCGCCCGGTGTACAAGACCGTCGACACCTGCGCGGCCGAGTTCGCGGCCCGCACGCCGTACCACTACTCGGCCTACGAGTCCGACCCCGCGGCCGAGACCGAGGTCGAGCCCCAGACCGAGCGCCCCAAGGTGATCATCCTGGGCTCCGGGCCGAACCGGATCGGGCAGGGCATCGAGTTCGACTACTCCTGCGTGCACGCCGCGTTCAGCCTGCGCGCCGCGGGGTTCGAGACCGTGATGCTCAACTGCAACCCCGAGACGGTCTCCACCGACTACGACACCTCCGACCGCCTGTACTTCGAGCCGCTGACCGAGGAGGACGTGCTCGAGGTCGTGCACGCCGAGCAGGTCTCGGGAGCCGGGGGCCCGGGCCTGGTGGGCGTGGTGGTGCAGCTCGGCGGGCAGACGCCGCTGAAGCTCGCGGCCGCGCTCGAGGCGGCCGGGGTGCCGGTGGTCGGGACGCCGCCCGCGGCGATCGACCTCGCCGAGTCCCGCGGCGCCTTCGGCCGGGTGCTCGACGACGCCGGCCTGCCCGCGCCGCCCTACGGCATGGCCACCAGCTTCGACGGCGCGCGCGACATCGCCGCCTCGGTGGGCTACCCGGTGCTTGTGCGCCCGTCGTACGTGCTCGGCGGGCGGGGCATGGAGATCGTCTACGACGACGCCACGCTCGCGGACTACATCGCCCGCGCCACCGAGGTCACCCCCGACCACCCCGTGCTCGTCGACCGCTTCCTCGACGACGCCATCGAGATCGACGTCGACGCGCTGTGCGACGCCGAGGGCGACGTCTACGTCGGCGGGGTCATGGAGCACATCGAGGAGGCCGGGGTGCACTCCGGCGACTCGTCGTGCGCGCTGCCGCCGATCACGCTCGGGGTCGCCGAGCTCGAGACCGTGCGGGAGTCGACGGTCGCGCTGGCCCGCCGCCTCGGCGTGCGGGGCCTGCTCAACGTGCAGTACGCGCTCAAGGACGACGTGCTGTTCGTGCTCGAGGCCAACCCGCGGGCCTCGCGCACCGTCCCGTTCGTCTCCAAGGCCACCGGGGTGCCGCTGGCCGGGGCGGCGTCGCGGGTGATGCTGGGCTCGACGATCGCGGACCTGCGCGCCGAGGGCGTCCTGCCCGCGACGGGCGACGGGGCCGAGCTGCCCCGCGAGCACCCCGTCGCGGTCAAGGAGGCGGTGCTGCCGTTCCACCGCTTCCGCCGCCCCGACGGCCGCGGCGTCGACTCGCTGCTGGGCCCGGAGATGAAGTCGACGGGCGAGGTCATGGGCATCGACCACGCCTTCTCGACGGCGTTCGCCAAGGCGCAGGCCGCCGCGGCGGGACCCCTGCCGGTCACCGGCAAGGTGTTCGTGTCGGTCGCCAACCGCGACAAGCGCTCGCTGATCTTCCCGGTGAAGCGCCTGGCCGACCTCGGCTTCGCCATCCTCGCGACCGCGGGCACGGCCAGCGTGCTCGAGCGCAACGGCATCCCGTGCGAGGTCGTGCGCAAGCACTTCGAGGGCCCGGACAACATCGTCGACAGGATCGCCGCCGGCGAGGTCTCCCTCGTCGTCAACACCCCGGTCGGGCACGCGGGCCCGCGCGTCGACGGCTACGAGATCCGCGCGGCGTGCCTCGACGTGGGTGTGCCGTGCGTGACCACCGTGCAGGGGGCGGCCGCCGCGGTGCAGGCCGTCGAGGCGGCCATCCGCGGGGAGGTCGCCGTGACCCCGCTGCAGGTGTTCCACGAGCGCCTGGCCAAGGCCCGGGCCCAGCTCGGGGCCGGCGAGTGAGCCGCGAGCCCTTCCGCGCGCGGCTGCGGGAGGCGGTGGCGAAGCACGGGCCGCTGTGCGTGGGGATCGACCCGCACCCGGGCCTGCTGCAGGCCTGGGGCCTCGACGCGGACGTGGCCGGGCTGGAGTGGTTCACGCGGCAGGTCGTCGAGGCGACGGCCGGCCACGTGGCCCTGCTCAAGCCGCAGGTGGCGCTGTTCGAGGTGTTCGGGTCCGCGGGGCTCGGGGTCCTCGAGCGCGCGCTCGCCGACGCGCGGGAGGCCGGGGTGCTGACCCTCGCGGACGCGAAGCGCGGCGACATCGGCTCCACGATGACGGCCTACGCGCACGCCTGGCTCGCCGACGACGCCCCGCTGGCCGCCGACGCGGTGACCCTCTCGCCCTACCTCGGCGTGGGGGCGCTCGCGCCGGCCCTCGACCTCGCCGTCGCCACCGGGCGCGGGGTGTTCGTGCTCGCCCGCACCTCCAACCCGGAGGCCGCCGGGGTGCAGTCGGCGCAGGCCTGGGTGGCCGGGTCCGGCGGCGCCCCCCGCGGCATGCGGGAGGTCGCCCAGTCGGTGATCGACGCCCTGGCCGACCACAACGCCGCGCACCACGGCGGCCCGGGGGAGGGCACGGCCGGCGCGGTGGTCGGGCTGACCCGGGGCACGACGGGCCGCGACCACGGCCTCGACCTCGCCGCGCTCGGGGGCCCGGTGCTCGTGCCGGGCCTCGGTGCGCAGGGCGGCACGCCCGCGGACGTGGCCGCGGTGTTCGGCGCGCCCGGTCCCACGAGTGCGTTGGGCGCTGACGGGGGACCGGTCGTACCGGTGAGCGCGCGCGAGGTCCTGGGTGCCGGCCCCTCCCACCGAGCGCTGAGAGCAGCGGTCGATGCGCTGAACGGGACGCTGACGGGGTAGACGTGACCGGGGGGCGCCGATGATCCGCGGACACGCTCCGGTGGGCGACCACCGAGTGGCCGCGGGCCTGGGTGCTTCCGGGCGTGCACGGGGCCCCGACCTGCGGACATCTCCGCCCCACGGACTGTCGGTGTCGGGCTCGCGCGGTACGTTCGCACCACTGGTCGAAGCCCCATCCCCACCACGGGCCGGTCTCCCTGGGCCGACCCGTCGTCACGACCCCCGGAGGAGAACGTGGCATTACCCGAGCTGACCGAGGAGCAGCGGGCCGCGGCGCTCGAGAAGGCCGCCGCCGCTCGCCGTGCCCGGGCCGAGCTCAAGGAGCGCCTGAAGCGGGGAGGCACCAGCCTCTCCGAGGTGCTCGAGCAGGCCGACTCGGACGAGGTGCTCGGCAAGATGAAGGTCTCGGCGCTGCTCGAGGCCATGCCGGGTGTGGGCAAGGTGCGCGCCCAGCAGATCATGGAGCGCCTCGAGATCGCCCCGAGCCGCCGCCTGCGCGGCCTGGGCGAGCGCCAGCGCAAGGCTCTGCTCGACGAGTTCTCCGGCGAGTGAGCCTGTGAGTCCTTCCCCCGCCCGCGGGCCCGGCCGGCTGATGGTGCTGGCCGGGCCCTCGGGAGTCGGGAAGAGCACGGTGGTCGCCGAGCTGCGACGCATCCGCGCACCCCTGTGGTTCAGCGTCTCCGCGACCACCCGGGCCGCCCGGCCCGGGGAGGTCGACGGGCGCGACTACCACTTCGTCTCGGCCGCCGAGTTCAACCGGATGATCGCCGAGGGCGAGCTGCTCGAGTGGGCGGAGATCCACGGCGGGATGCACCGGTCGGGCACCCCGCGGGCCCCGGTGGACGAGCACCTCGCCGCCGGGGAGGCCGTGCTGCTCGAGCTCGACCTCGCGGGCGCCCGGGCGGTCCGCGAGAAGCGGCCGGACGCCCTGTTCGTCTTCCTCGAGCCCCCGTCGTGGGAGGTCCTGGTCGACCGGCTGATCGGCCGCGGCACCGAGGCCACCGAGGTCGTCGACCGCCGGCTGGCCACCGCGCGCGAGGAACTGGCCGCGAGCAGCGAGTTCGACACCACGGTCGTCAACCACGACATCGGGGAGACCGCGCGCCAGTTGGTAGAGTTGAGCGTCGGTCCCCCCGGCGAGCACGGCGGCCGGGCGGCCGTTTCCCCTTCGCCGGACCGTTCCGCGTCCGGCGCGACCTCTGCAGGAGCGAGCGAGTGAGCATTCCCACCGGGCGGACCGGCAGCATTCTCGAGGGGCCCGAGGGCATCACCAACCCCCCGATCGACGAGCTGCTGGAGACGGTGAGCTCCAAGTACGCGCTGGTCATCTACGCGGCCAAGCGCGCCCGTCAGATCAACGACTACTACGCCCAGCTGGGCGAGGGGCTCCTCGAGTACGTCGGCCCGCTCGTCGAGCCGGGCCCGCGCGAGAAGCCGCTGTCGGTGGCCATGCGCGAGATCCACTCCGGCCTGCTCGAGCACACCGAGGGCGAGTGACGACGGAGTCCACCCCCCGGGAGATCGTCCTCGGGGTCTCGGGCGGCATCGCCGCCTACAAGGCCTGCGAGGTGCTGCGGCGCCTGCGCGAGGCCGGCCACCACGTGCAGGTGGTGGCCACCCGGTCGGCGCTGGAGTTCATCGGCGCCGCCACGTTCGAGGCGCTGTCCGGGCGGCCGGTGCTCACCGGGGTCTTCGAGAACGTCCACGACGTCGAGCACGTCGCCCTCGGGCGGCGTGCCGAGCTCGTGCTCCTCGTGCCCGCGACGGCCGACCTGCTGGCGCGGATGACCCAGGGCCGCGCCGACGACCTGCTCACCTCCACGCTGCTCACCGCGCGCTGCCCGGTGCTCGCCGTGCCCGCGATGCACACCGAGATGTGGGAGCACCCCGCGACGGTCGACAACGTCGCGACGCTGCGCCGGCGCGGCACGGTCGTGCTCGAGCCCGCCTCGGGCCGCCTCACGGGCGCCGACACCGGCCCGGGGCGCCTGCCCGAGCCCCCCGAGATCGCCGAGTTCGCCCGCCTGCTCCTCGAGTGGAGCGCGAGCGAGGGCGAGCCGTTCCCGCTGCCCCGCGACCTCGAGGGCCGCCGCGTGGTCGTCTCGGCCGGCGGGACGGCCGAGCCGCTCGACCCGGTGCGCACGCTGGGCAACCGCTCGTCGGGGCGCCAGGGCTACGCGCTCGCCCGCGTCGCGGCCCAGCGCGGCGCGGACGTGACGCTCGTCGCGGGGACGATCGCCGACCTCGACCCGCCCGCCGCGGTCGACCTGCGGCGCGTGCAGACCACCCGCGAGATGCGCGACGCCGTGCTCGACGCGTCGAAGGCCGCGGACGTGGTCGTCATGGCCGCCGCGGTGTCGGACTTCCGGCCGACGGCGCTGTCCGCCGGCAAGATCAAGAAGGGCGAGGAGCCGCCCTCGATCCCGCTCGAGTTCAACCCCGACATCCTGCGCGAGCTCGTCACCGAGGACGTGCCGCGGCGCCTGGTCGTGGGCTTCGCCGCGGAGACCGGCGACGAGCACGGCACCGTCCTCGAGTACGGGCGCGCCAAGCTCGAGCGCAAGGGGTGTGACCTTCTCGTCGTCAACGCCGTGGGAGCGGGCAAGGCGTTCGAGACCGAGGACAACGAGGGGTGGCTCCTCGGCGCCGACGGGTCGTCCGCACGCCTGCCGATGGGCTCGAAAGCCGCGCTCGCAGCGCGCGTGTGGGACGCCGTCGCCGAGCGGTTGCGCTGAAACGTTGCGCTGATCGGCGCATTCCCACGATTCGGCGATGAACACAACCGCTCTGTGACACGCTTGGCATTCAGGCAGGTCAGCCCGCTCGCGGGAGCACGGGGAGCCGTTAGTGTGGTCGGGTCCCATTGTCGAGGCAGGGAGTGATTGTGCCCGCTAGGCGTTTGTTCACCAGTGAATCCGTCACCGAGGGCCACCCAGACAAGATCTGTGACGCAGTCAGCGACGGCATCCTGGACGCCCTGCTGGCGCAGGACCCGAAGTCGCGCGTCGCGGTCGAGACGATGGTCACGACGGGCCAGGTGCACGTCGCCGGCGAGGTGACCACCAACGCCCAGGTCAACTACGTGGACGTCGTCCGCAAGACCATCCTGGACATCGGCTACGACTCGTCGGCCAAGGGCTTCGACGGCGAGAGCTGCGGCGTGTCGATCTCGATCGGCGCGCAGTCCAAGGACATCGCGCAGGGCGTCGACGAGGGCTACGAGTCCCGCGTCGAGGGCTCCGAGGACGAGATCGCCAAGCAGGGTGCCGGCGACCAGGGCCTGATGTTCGGCTACGCCGACGCCGACACCCCCGAGCTGATGCCGCTGCCCATCGGGCTGGCGCACCGGCTCGCTCGCAAGCTCACCGCGGTCCGCCGCGACGGGACGCTGCCCTACCTGCGTCCCGACGGGAAGACCCAGGTCACCATCGCCTACGACGACGACAAGCCCGTCGGCGTGGAGACCGTGGTCCTGTCGACGCAGCACGCCGCCGACATCGACCTGGACAACCTGCTCGCGCCGGACATCCGGTCGAAGGTCATCAACCCGGTGCTCGAGGGGATCGACCTCGACTCGTCGAACACCCGCGTCCTGGTCAACCCGACCGGCCGCTTCGTCACCGGCGGCCCCATGGGCGACGCCGGCCTGACCGGCCGGAAGATCATCGTCGACACCTACGGCGGCTACGCCCGCCACGGCGGCGGCGCCTTCTCCGGCAAGGACCCGTCGAAGGTCGACCGCTCCGCGGCGTACGCGATGCGCTGGGTGGCCAAGAACGTCGTGGCCGCCGGTCTGGCCAAGCGCGTCGAGGTCCAGATCGCCTACGCGATCGGCAAGGCCGAGCCCGTGGGCGTCTTCGTCGAGACCTTCGGCACCGCCCAGGTCGACCCGTCGAAGATCGAGAAGGCCATCCACGAGGTCTTCGACCTGCGCCCCGGCGCGATCGTGCGCGACCTGCAGCTGCTGCGCCCGATCTACCAGCCGACCGCGGCGTACGGCCACTTCGGCCGCGACGACCTCGATCTCCCGTGGGAGCGCACCGACCGCGCCGACGCGCTGAAGTCGATCGCCACCTAGCGGTGCGAGCGATGCGGCGTTGCTGGCGTCCGACGCCAGGATCGCCACACGCTCGCTGAGCGACACGCCGGCCCGGCCACCCCGTCCCCTCGGGGTGGCCGGGCCGTTCGCGTTCGCCCGGGGGAGTGTCAGCGTGGCGGCCACGCCGGCGTTCAACGTCAGGAAAGCCCCCAGCTCGCCGGGGCGGACCAGGTCGTGGAGATCACCAGGCGCCAGGCACCGCGACGACGCCGGCCGAGGTGCCTGTCCGCCTGCTGATCTTCGTGTGCCGGGCGCGCCGGAGATCACGAGCACGTCATCGACGCGACGGTGCCGTCCGCGGTGCACCACGCGCCCGTGATCTCGCGGGCCCGGGCGGGCGGCACGCGCCCTGACCCCTCGCCGCCACGTGATCAACGGGGACTTCGCGCGCGTAGAAGCAGCGAGATACCCGTTCGCTCGGTACGTCCCCGCCCTCAGCACACGACGGTCGTCGGCGACGGCGCGGGTCGGGGATCGCGCTGATCGCCCACCGGGGCGTCGCGGGGCTCTGGTAGACCGGGGCGCGTGAGCGAGACGGACGAAGCGCTGTTCGCGGCGCCCGCACCCGTCGAGAAGGCTCCCGAGAAGAAGGCTCCCGAGAAGCCCGCGAGGAAGCCACACCGCAACGAGCGCCTGCCCGCCGAGGAGCGCCCCGTCGCCCGGGTGGCCGTCGACGTCAACCTCGCGCACCTCGACCGCGCCTTCGACTACCAGGTCCCCGAGCAGCTCTCCGCCGACGCCGTGCCCGGCGCGCGGGTGCGGGTCCGCTTCGCCGGGCGCCTGGTGGACGGCTTCGTGCTCGCCCGCGAGGACACCAGCGAGCACACCGGCCGCCTGGGCTGGCTCGAGAAGGTCGTCTCGCCGGAACCGGTGCTGCGCGACGAGCTCGCCGGCCTCTGCCGCGCCGTCGCCGACCGCTATGCCGGCACGCTCGCCGACGTCCTGCGCCTCGCGGTCCCGCCGCGCCACGCCCGCGTCGAGGCCGAGGCACCCCCGGAGCGCCCGGAGCCCCGCGCGCCGGAAAGCCACGGCTGGGGCGCCTACCCGCGCGGCCCGGCGCTGCTCGAGGCGCTCGAGCAGGGACGGCCGGCCCACGCCGTGTGGCAGGCGCTGCCCGGCGAGGACTGGCCCGCACGGCTCGCCGAGGCCGCCGCCACGGCCGCCGCCGGCGGGCGCAGCGCCGTGCTCGTCGTGCCCGACCGCCGCGACCTCGACCGCGTCCAGGCCGCCTGCGAGACTGTCGCGGGCGAGCAGGCCGTCGTCGCGCTCGCCGCCGACCTGGGTCCCGCCGAGCGCTACCGGCGCTGGCTCGCGGTCGCCCGCGGGCAGGTGCGGATCGTGGTCGGCACGCGGGCCACCGCCTTCGCCCCGGTCACCGACCCCGGGCTGATCGTGGTGTGGGACGACGGCGACGACTCGCACGCCGAGCCGCGCGCGCCCTACCCGCACGCCCGCGACGTCGCCATGACCCGCGCGCACCGCGGCGGTGCCGCGCTGCTCGTCGCCGGGTTCGCCCGCACGGCCGAGGCCGCCCTGCTCGTGGCCAGCGGCTGGGCGCACGACGTGGTCGCCGACCGGGCCATCGTCCGCGCCCGCGGCCCGCGCGTCACCGCGATCGGCGAGGACGACCGCCAGCTCCTGCGCGACCCGTCCGCGCGCGCGGCCCGGGTGCCGTCGGTGGCCTGGGAGGCCGCCCGCGCCGCGCTCTCCGCGGGCGCACCGGTCCTCGTGCAGGTGCCCCGCAAGGGCTACCTGCCCGCCGTGGCGTGCGCGCAGTGCCGCGAGCCCGCCCGCTGCCGCCGCTGCGCGGGCCCGCTCGCGCTGCCGCACCACGGTGACGCGGCCCCCACCTGCCGCTGGTGCGGGCACCCGGACGCCGCCTACCGCTGCGGCGCCTGCGGCTCGACGCGGCTGCGCGCCCTGGCCGTCGGGTCCGCGCGGACGGCCGAGGAGCTGGGCCGGGCGTTCCCGCAGACGGTGGTGCGCAGCTCCGGCGGCGGCGCCACGGTGCTCGACCACGTGCCCGGCGACCCGGCGCTGGTCGTCGCCACGCCGGGTGCCGAGCCGGTCGCCGAGGGGGGCTACGGCGCGGCGCTGCTGCTCGACGGGGCGGTGCTGCTCGCCCGTCCCGAGCTGCGGGCGGGGGAGGAGACGCTGCGCCGCTGGTTCGGGGCCGCCGCCCTGGTCCGGCCGGCCCGGGACGGCGGCCGCGTCGTGGTCGTCGCCGACTCCTCGACCCCCGCGGTGCAGGCGCTCGTGCGCTGGGACCCGGCCGGGTCGGCGGCCACGGAGCTCGCCGCGCGCGACGAGCTGGCCCTGCCGCCGGCGATGCGGATGGCCGCGGTCGACGGGCCGCCGCCCGCCGTCGCCGACCTCCTCGCCGCCCTGCCCGCCACCGTCGAGGTGCTCGGCCCCGTCGAGCTGCCCCCGGGCACCCGGCTCCCCGGCGCCGAGGAGCGCACCGAGGGCGCCGAGCGCTGCCTCGTGCGCGTCCCGCGGACCGAGGGCCGGGCGCTGGCGAAGGAGCTGCACGCCGCCCAGGCCGTACGTTCGGCCCGCAAGGAGCGCGAGACGGTCCGGGTGCTCCTCGACCCCCTGGACCCGCTGTGACCACCTGTGCCACTATTCAACTCTGAGGTTGAATAGATGGGAGGGTGTCATGACCGACGAGACCGCCGCCGACCGCCACCGGCGCATCGCGGCCGCGTTCACCGAGCGGGTGCGCGGCACCGCCGACTGGGACGCCCCGGCGCCCGTGGCGGGCTGGACCGCGCGGGACGTGGTCGGGCACCTGACGACGTGGTTCCCCGGCTTCCTGGCCGGGGCGGGCGTCACGCTGCCCGCGGGACCGGGGGCGGCGGACGACCCGGTCGGCGCCTGGAGGCGCCAGCGTGACGCGGTGCAGGCGCTGCTCGACGACCCGGCCGAGGCCGACCGGACGATCGAGAACCCGCACCTCGGCGCCATGACCCTCGCCGGCGCGACGAACATGATCTACACGACCGACGTCTTCATGCACACCTGGGACCTCGCCCGCGCCACCGGTCAGGACGACCGGCTCGACCCCGGCGAGTGCGCGGTCCTCGTCGACGGGATGGAGCCGATGGAGGAGCTGATCCGGAGCTCGGGGCAGTACGGGCCGCGCGTCCCGGTGCCCGACGACGCCGATGCCCAGACCCGCCTGCTCGGCTTCATCGGCCGCGACCCCGCGTGGAAGCCCTGACGCGAGGACTACCCTGGACGGTCGACCCCCTGAGAGAGGACCGATGACCGTCCAGCCGTTACGCCTGTTCGGCGACCCCGTCCTGCGGACGAAGGCCGACCCCGTCGTCGACTTCGACAAGGAGCTGCGCACCCTCGTCGCCGACCTGCACGAGACCATGCGCGACGAGGGCGGGGCGGGCCTCGCGGCGCCGCAGATCGGCGTGGGGCTGCGGGTGTTCACGTTCCGCGCCGACGGCGTCGAGGGCCACATGGTCAACCCGACGTGGAACGCCGCCGACGACACCGAGCAGGTCGGGCCGGAGGGCTGCCTGTCCATCCCCGGCCTGCGCTTCGACTGCCGCCGCTTCGAGCACGTCGTCGCCACCGGCTGGGACATGTACGGCGAGCCGCAGACCGTCGAGGGCACGGCGCTGATCGCGCGGGCGATCCAGCACGAGACAGACCACCTCGACGGCGTGCTCTTCCTCGACAAGCTCGACCCGCAGACCCGCCGCGAGGCGATGAAGGCCATCCGCGAGGCGCCGTGGTTCGACGCCGGGGCGCCGCCGACGGTGAAGACGAGCCCGCACCCGCTCTTCGGGCGAGCCCTGTAGCCCGTGCGCGTCGTCTTCGCGGGCACGCCCGAGCCCGCCCTGCCCTCCCTCCGGCGCCTGCTCGACAGCACGCGCCACGAGGTCGTCGCCGTCGTCACCCGGCCCGACGCGCCGGCCGGGCGCTCGCGCCGCCCGCAGCGCAGCCCCGTCGGCGCGCTGGCCGACGAGGCCGGCGTCCCGGTCCTCACCCCGGTGAAGGCCTCCGAGCCGGGCTTCCTCGAGGAGCTGGCGGACCTGGCCCCCGACTGCTGTCCGGTCGTGGCCTACGGCAACCTGCTGCGGCGCGAGGCCCTCGACATCCCGCGGCACGGCTGGGTCAACCTGCACTTCTCGCTGCTCCCGGCGTGGCGGGGTGCCGCGCCCGTGCAGGCGGCGATCCGTGCCGGCGACGAGATCACCGGCGCCAGCACCTTCGCCCTGGAGGAGGGCATGGACACCGGCCCGGTCTACGGCACGGTCACCGAGGAGATCGGGCGCCACGACACCGCCGGCGTCCTGCTCGAGCGGCTCGCGATCTCGGGCGCCGCCCTGCTGGTGAGCACCCTCGACGGCATCGAGGACGGCGAGCTCGCCCCCGTGCCCCAGCCCGCCGACGGCGTCTCCCACGCCCCGAAGATCACCGTCGACGACGCCCGGGTGCCGTGGTCGCACCCCGCACCGGCCGTCGACCGGCTGGTCCGGGCGGTGACGCCCGCCCCGGGCGCCTGGACGACGTTCCGCGAGGCCCGCCTCAAGCTCGGTCCCGTGCGCACCACCGGCGAGGGCGGCCTGGAGCCGGGCTCGCTCCGGGTCGAGCGCACCCGGGTGCTCGTGGGCACCGACGGCGCGGCCGTCGCCCTGGGCGACGTCCAGCCCCAGGGGAAGAAGGCCATGCCCGCGGTCGACTGGGCCCGCGGCGTGCGCCCGGAGCCGGGGGAGCGGTTCGCGTGACCGGGGCGAGCGAAGCGACGGGGGGCGTATGACCGACAGCTCCGTCCCGCCCGGCGGGCACCGTTCCGGTCGCGGCCCGCGCCGCAAGCCCGACGACCGCCGGCGCGGCAGCGGCCCGCCGCGCGGCCGCCAGGGCCCCGGCCGCCCGCCGTCGGGGGACCCGGCGCGCGAGGCCGCCCTGGACACCCTGCGCGCGGTCCGCGAGGACGCCGCGTACGCCAACCTCGTCCTGCCCGCGCTGCTGCGCGAGCGGCGGATCACCGGGCGGGACGCGGCGCTGGCCACCGATCTCACCTACGGCACCTGCCGCGCCCAGGGCCTGCTCGACGCGATCCTCGCCGCCTGCTGCGACCGCCCGCTCGACGAGCTGGACGGGCCCGTCCTCGACGCCCTGCGTCTCGGTGCCCAGCAGCTGCTGCGCACCCGGATCCCCCCGCACGCCGCGGTGAGCGCGGTGGTCGAGCTCGTGCGCTCCCGCGCCGGCTCGCGGCCCACGGGATTCGTCAACGCCGTGCTGCGCCGGGTCGCCGAGCGCGACGAGGCCGCCTGGGTCGAGCGGCTCGCCCCGCCCGACGACCTCGGGCGCCTCGCCCTGGCCCACGCCCACCCGCGGTGGATCGCCGAGGTCTTCGCCCGGGCGCTGGGGAGCGACGACGAGCTCGGCGCGGCGCTCGCCGCCGACGACGCCCGCCCCGCGGTCCACCTCGCGGCCCGCCCCGGGGAGATCTCCGCCGAGGAGCTCGCCGCGATCACCGGCGGCGACGAGTCCCCGTACTCGCCGTACGGCGTCCTGCTCACCGAGGGCGGCGACCCCGGCGAGCTCGCCCCCGTCCGCGAGGGCCTCGCCGTCGTCCAGGACGAGGGCAGCCAGCTCGTCGCCCTCGTGGCCTCCCGCGCGCCGGTGGAGGGGTCCGACACGCGCTGGCTCGACCTGTGCGCGGGCCCGGGCGGCAAGGCCGTGATGCTCGGGGCGCTCGCCGCGATCGAGGGCGCGACCCTCGACGCCGTCGACCGCGCGCCGCACCGGGCGCGGCTGGTCGAGCAGGCCACCGAGGGCCTGCCGGTGCGCGTGCACACCGGTGACGCCCGCGAGCTCACGCTGCCCGAGGAGGCGTACGACCGCGTCCTCGTCGACGCCCCGTGCACCGGCCTCGGTGCGCTGCGCCGCCGCCCCGAGGCCCGCTGGCGCCGGCAGCCCGAGGACGTCGCCGAGCTCACCGAGCTCCAGCGCAGCCTGCTGCGCGCCGCCCTCGAGCGCACACGGCCCGGCGGCGTGGTCACCTACGCGACGTGCTCACCGCACCCCGAGGAGACCACCGCCGTCGTCACCGCCGTCGCGGCCGAGACCGGCGCCGAGCTGCTCGACACCCCGGCGCTGCTCCCCGAGGTGCCGGACACCGCCGTGCCCGGCGACGGCCCCGGCGTCCAGCTGTGGCCGCACCGCCACGGCACCGACGCGATGTACGCCGCCGTGCTCCGCAGGGTGTGACCGCTCGGACGGACGAGACCACTACCATGCGTCACGTGCCGCGTCCCCCCATGATCGCTCCGAGCATCCTGTCCGCGGACTTCGCGCGCCTGAAGGAAGAAGCGGACGCGGTCCCCGGGGCGGACTGGCTGCACGTCGACGTCATGGACGGGCACTTCGTCCCCAACCTGACGCTGGGCCTGCCGGTGGTCGAGGCGCTGGAGCGGGCCACCGCCATCCCGCTCGACTGCCACCTCATGATCAACGATCCGGACCGCTGGGCGCCGGGCTACGCCGAGGCCGGGTCGCGCAACGTCACCGTGCACGCCGAGGCGGCGCACGACCCCCGCGGGGTCGCCCGCGACATCCGTGCCGCCGGGGCGCTGGCCGGCCTCTCGGTGAAGCCGCGCACCGCGCTCGAGGACTGGGTCGAGGTGCTGCGCGACTACGACACGCTGCTCGTGATGAGCGTCGAGCCGGGCTTCGGCGGGCAGAAGTTCATGCCCGAGGTGCTCGACAAGGTCCGCACCGCGCGGCGGCTGGTCGACACCGGCCACCTCAACGTCATCGTCGAGATCGACGGCGGGATCAGCCGCGACACCATCGAGCAGGCGGCGGAGGCGGGTGTCGACTGCTTCGTGGCGGGCTCGGCGGTGTACGGCGCCGACGACCCCGAGCGGGCGGTGGAGGCGCTGCGCGAGCAGGCCGTGCGGGCCTCGGCGCACCTCGAGCAGGGGTGAGAGCGGCATCACGACGGTGGTGCTGCCGCGGGGGCGCGTCGTGAGGATGATGGGCCGGGCAGGGCAGCTCGATCCAGGAGACCTGAGGGAGACCGCAGTGTTCACGGGGATCGTCGAGGAGGTCGGCGAGATCGTCGACGTCGTCTCCCAGGACGACGCGGCTCGCCTGCGCGTGCGCGGCCCGCTGGTCACCTCCGACGCCCGGCCCGGCGACTCCATCTCTGTCAACGGTGTCTGCCTGACGGTCGTCGACCCCGCCACCGGCGAGTTCGGCGTCGACGTCATGGGGGAGACGCTGCGGCGCTCCTCGCTGGCCGGCGCGACGGCGGGCACGCGGGTCAACCTCGAACGGGCCGTGGCGGCCGGCGACCGCCTGGGCGGGCACATCGTCCAGGGGCACGTCGACGGCACCGCCACCGTGGTCGAGCGCACCGAGCACGACCAGTGGACGACGCTGCGCTTCCGGGTGGAGGGCGACCTGACCCGCTACGTGGTGGAGAAGGGCTCGATCGCCGTCGACGGGGTCAGCCTGACGGTCACCGAGGTCGACGACGAGTCCTTCGCCGTCGGTCTCATCCCGACCACACTGCGCGAGACGACCCTGGGGGAGCGGGCCGTGGGATCCACGGTCAACCTCGAGGTCGACGTGGTCGCCAAGTACGTCGAGCGCCTCGTGGGAGCCCACACCGCGGGCACGTCACAGGGGAAGTAGGAGCAGGTGGAGGGCTTCGAGCACATCGAGCGGGCGATCGCGGACATCGCCGCGGGCAAGGCCGTCGTCGTCGTCGACGACGAGGACCGCGAGAACGAGGGTGACCTCGTCTTCGCCGCGGAGTGCGCGACGCCGGAGCTCGTGTCGTTCATGGTGCGCTACACGTCGGGGTACATCTGCGTGCCGCTGACGGGGGAGGCGTGCGACCGGCTCGACCTGCCGCCCGCGCACTCGATCAACCAGGACCGCCACGGCACCGCCTACACGGTGTCGGTCGACGCCCGCGAGGGCATCGGCACCGGCATCTCGGGCACCGACCGGGCGCACACCATCCGCGTGCTCGCGCACCCCGAGTCGGGCCCCACCGACCTCTCGCGGCCCGGGCACGTCGTGCCGCTGCGCGCCCGCGAGGGTGGCGTGCTGCGCCGCCCCGGGCACACCGAGGCCGCGGTCGACCTGGCCCGGCTCGCCGGGCTCGCCCCGGCCGGCGCCATCTGCGAGATCGTGTCGCAGAAGGACGACGGCGACATGGCCCGCTTCGACGAGCTCCAGGTCTTCGCCGACGAGCACGAGCTCTCGCTCATCACGATCAAGGACCTCATCGCGTACCGGCGGCGCTCGGAGAAGCAGGTCGTGCAGGTCGCGCACGCCAACATCCCGACCGACCACGGCACGTTCGTGGCCTACGGCTACGACTCGGTGCTCGACGGCATCGAGCACATCGCGCTCGTGCACGGCGAGCTCGGCGACGGCGAGGACGTGCTCGTGCGCGTCCACTCCGAGTGCCTCACCGGCGACGTCCTGCGCTCCCGGCGCTGCGACTGCGGCCCCCAGCTCGACGCGGCCATGGCGGCCGTCGTCGCCGAGGGCCGCGGCGTCGTGCTCTACGTGCGCGGCCACGAGGGCCGCGGGATCGGCCTGATCCACAAGCTGCAGGCCTACCAGCTGCAGGACGCCGGGGCGGACACCGTCGACGCCAACCTCGCGCTCGGCATGCCCGCCGACGCCCGCGACTACGGCACCGGCGCGCAGATCCTCGCCGACCTCGGCATCAAGTCGATGCGCCTGCTGACCAACAACCCCGAGAAGCGCGCCGGGCTCGAGGGCTACGGCCTGGAGATCCTCGGGCGCGTGGCGCTCCCGGCCCGCGCGACGCCGGAGAACCTGCGCTACCTGCGCACCAAGCGTGACCGCATGGGCCACGACCTCGAGGGGCTCGACAGCGAGCAGGACACCGTCGTCGCGCAGACGACCGACGGCTCCGACGCGGCCGTGGGCGGGACCCGGGCGTGAGCGGCGAGGGGCGCCCGGAGGCCGAGGTCCCGGACGCGGCGGGCCTCACGCTGGGCATCGCCGTGACGCGCTGGAACGCCACCATCACCGACGTGCTGCTCGAGCGCGCCCGCGACGCGGCGGCGAAGGCCGGGGTGGCGGAGCCGACGGTCGTGCGGGTCGCCGGCGCCATGGAGCTGCCGGTCGTGTGCCAGGGCCTCGCCGAGCACCACGACGCGGTGGTCGGGCTCGGCGTCGTCATCCGCGGCGAGACCCCGCACTTCGACTACGTCTGCGACGCCGTGACCGCCGGGCTGCTGCGCGTGGGCCTCGACGCCCGCACCCCGGTGGGCAACGGCGTGCTGACCGTCAACGAGGAGGCGCAGGCCTGGGCGCGCGCCGGGACACCGACCTCGAGCGAGGACAAGGGCTTCGAGGCCACGGTGGCGGCCCTGGACGCGGCGCTGACCCTGCGGGGGCTGCAGGGAGACATCGGAGGGAGCACGCCGATAGGGGAGCGGAGCTCGACCCGGAGGATGCGGTGACGGGGCCGGTCGTCCCGCCCGAGGCGCTCGACCTCGGCGAGGTGGAGCTCGAGGTCCGCCCGGTGCGCATCCGCTGGGTCGCCTGGGTGCTGGCGATCTTCCTGTTCGCGTTCTTCGGCTTCGGCGCGCTGCTGGTGTTCGTGGAGGCGTCGGGGTTCAACTTCCGGCCCGCCGACCAGATCGCGATGGTCGTGCTGGGCGCGATCCTCGCCGGCTGCGCGCTGCTGTTCACGCGTCCCCGCCTGCGGGCCGGGCCCGGCGGCGTCGAGGTGCGCGCCACGATCCTCACCCGCCGCGTGGCGTGGTCCGAGGTCCTCGGGGTGAGCTTCCCCGACGGGGCCCAGTTCGCCCGCCTCGAGCTGCCCGACGACGAGTACCTGACGATCTCGGCGCTGCAGGCCGTCGACCGCGGCCACGCCGCGCGCGGGGTGACCGCGCTGCGCCGCCTGCACGCGCAGTACCACCACGCCGGCTGATGGGTGCCTACGACGCCCTGTTCCGGCACGTCGCGACCCGGGTGCCGGCCGAGCTGACCCACCGCGTCGGGGTCACGGCCCTGCGCGCGGCGGCGCCGGTGCTGCCCGGGTCCGCGGTCGCCGCCCGGCCGGTCGAGGCGATGGGGCTGCGCTTCGCCAATCCGCTCGGCGTGGCCGCCGGGTACGACAAGGACGCCGAGGGCGTGCTCGGGCTCGCGCGCCTGGGGTTCGGCGCGGTCGAGGTCGGCACGGTCACCGCGCGCCCGCAGCCCGGCAACCCGCGCCCGCGGCTGTTCCGGCTGCCCGCCGACCGGGCACTGGTCAACCGGATGGGCTTCAACAACGCCGGCGCCGACGTCGTCGCCGCGCGGCTGGCGGCGCTGCGCGCCCGGGGCGCGGGGACCGTCGTCGGGGTCAACATCGGGCGCTCGAAGACCGCCACCGACGCCGTCGCGGACTACCGGTACTCGGCGCGGATCCTGGGCCCGCACGCCGACTACGTCGTCGTCAACGTCAGCTCGCCGAACACCCCGGGCCTGCGCGACCTGCAGGGCGTCGACGCGCTCGAGCCGCTGCTCGCCGCGGTGCGCGACGAGGTCGGCGCCACCCCGCTGCTCGTGAAGATCACCGCCGACCTCGACGACGACGGCGTCGACGCCGTCGCCGACCTCGCGGTCGCGCAGGGCCTGGACGGCATCGTCGCCACCAACACGACCGTCGCGCGCACGGGCCTCGCCTCGCCGGCGGACGTCGTCGTCGCGGCCGGGTCCGGCGGGCTGTCGGGCGCCCCGCTGGTGGGCCCGGCCCGCGCGGTGCTGGCCCGGCTGCGCGAGCGGGTGGGCGGGCGGCTGACGCTCGTGTCGGTGGGCGGGATCGACACCGCGGCCGAGGCGCGCGCCCGCCTCGAGGCCGGCGCGACGCTGGTCCAGGCGTACACGGGGTTCGTCTACGGCGGCCCCGGCTGGCCGCGGCGGGTGCTGCGCGAGCTCGCCGACATGTGAGTGATTTTCCCGGCCGTAGCCGGGAATTCCGCTCACATGACTGCCCCCGCCCGCCGTCCCCAGGTCGTGCTCTTCGACCTCTTCGAGACGTGCCTGCAGCTCGAGGGCCTGCGGCCCCGGTTCGAGGCGCTCGGGCGCCCCGGCCACGAGCTCGAGCTGTTCTTCGCCCGGCTGCTGCACCACGGCATGGCGATGACGCTGGCGGGCGAGGCGCCGCCGTTCGCCGTCGTGGCCGCCGACATGCTCCGTCGCACGAGCGGGCGCGACCTCACTGACGAGCAGGTGGCGTCGGTGCTCGACGGCTTCCGTGAGCTGCCCGTGCACCCCGACCTGGCGCCGGCGCTGCGCCGCCTGGGCGAGGCGGGCGTGCCCGCCTACGGGTTCACCCACGGCTCGGCGGAGGTCGCGGGCGCGGCCCTGGAGGCCGGCGGGGTGCGGGACCTGTTCGTCGACGTGATGTCGTGCGCCGAGCTCAAGCTGTTCAAGCCGCCGCCCGCGGTCTACCACTGGGCCTGCGACCGCATCGCCACCGCGCCCGCGCGCACCGCGCTGGTCGCCGTCCACTCGTGGGACGTGCACGGCGCGGTGTCGGCGGGCCTGGTCGGGGCGTACTGCGAGCGCCTCGAGGGCCGCATCCCGGACGCCGTCGCCGTCCCGCACGTCACCGGCCCGGCGCTCGACGACGTCGTCGAGGGCCTCCTCGCCCTCCCCGCCGAGCCCTCGCCCTGACCCTTGTGAGCGATGTTCGGGGCGATAGCCCCGAACATCGCTCACATGGGGGCGCGGGCAGACTGGGGGCACCACTCACGATCACGGAGGTGTCGGTGCCCACCACCACCGGTCCCAGCCGCCGCACGGTCCTCTGCGGGCTCGCGGTCGCCCTCGCCACCCCCGGTGCGCTCGCGGCCTGCTCGTCGGGCGGGACGCCGAGCGGTGCGGCGCCCGCGCCGGCGCCCGCTCCGGGGACCACCGCGCCGAGCGCGACCGCGGCCGGCGGCGGCACGCCGGTCGCGCAGATCCCGGTGGGCGGCGGCACGATCGCCACGGTCGGCGACCGCTCGGTCCTGCTCGTGCAGCCCACCGCCGGGCAGTTCAAGGGCTTCGACGCGACGTGCCCGCACCAGGGCACCACTGTCGACCCGCCCGAGAACGGCGTGATCACCTGCCCCAACCACTTCAGCCAGTTCGACGCGGCCACCGGCGCGGTCCGCAAGGGCCCGGCGGACACGGGCCTCACCGAGGTGCCGGTCACCGTCGTCGACGGCACGGTGCAGGTGTCCTGACCGGCGCGCTCGCCCTGCACGCCCTGTGGTCCCCGGGGCGCGGCGTCTGCCTCTGGGCCGAGGACCCCGACCTCCCGGTCCGCAGCACCAGCCGCGCCCGGCGGGGCGCCCGCCCGCACCCGTTCGCGGTGCCCGCCGAGCGCCTCGCCGCCGTCTGGGACACCACGGCGGCCACCGCGGGCGTCGCGGTCCTCGCCCTGCCCTCGGACCCGGACGCCCCGCGGGACTCCGACGACCTCGACCGCGAGGAGACCGGCCCCGACGCCGGCGCCCCCGTGCTCGCCGACTGGACGGTCCCGGTGCTCGAGCTCCCGCCCGGCGCCGGGCCGCCCGCGCCGCCGGAGGGGACGCGGGCCAGCCCGTCGGTCGCCGCCCTGCGCGCGGTCGACACCCTCGCCGCCGACCTCGTCACCCGCGGCCGGGTGCTGCCCGCGCCCGACGAGGAGGACGGCGCGCTCGTGTGGCGCCCCGTGCTCCAGGGCCCCGACCTCGTCGCCGCCGACACCCTGGCGGCCGCGCTGCCGCCCGTGTGCCGCTGCGAGCGCGTGCCGGGGGAGGAGACGCCGAGCGCCCCGGCGGTGGTCGAGGCCGCCCTGGCCGCCGCCGTCGACGCGCACGCCCGCGCCCGGATCACCGGCAGCGCGGAGCTGGCCGGGGCCCCGGACTGGGCCCACGCGCTGGGCGACGAGCCGGTGCTCGGCGACCCCGCCCCGCCCCGCGCGCTCGCCGCCGGGCTGCGCCGCTGGGCCGTCGTCGGCGCGCCGCACGCCGGGCCGGCGCGGGCGTCGTTCCGTCTCGACGAGGTGATCGTCGACCAGCTCGGGCACGCGCTCGAGGACCCCGAGCCCGTGTTCCGGCTGACCTTCGCGCTGCAGTCGGCGCAGGACCCCAGCCTCACCGTCGACGCCGACACCGTGTGGCGCGACCCCACCGCCCTGCGCCGCTGGCTCGACGACCCCGCCGAGGTCCTGCTCGGCGAGCTCGGCCGCGCCGCCCGCGTCTATCCCGAGCTCGGGGACGCGCTGCGCGTCCCGCGCCCCGGCGGCATGGACCTCGACCTCGCCGGTGCGCACCACTTCCTCGCCCACGTCGCCGCCGACCTCGACCGCGCCGGGTTCGGGGTCCTGCTGCCCGCGGGCTGGCGGGCGGGGCCGGCGCGGCTGGGGCTCGCCGGGGCCGGGGGCCACGCCGAGCGCCCCGACGGCGTCGTCGACACCGGCGCGAAGATCGGCAAGGACGACCTCGTCGACTTCTCCTGGCGCCTCGCGGTCGACGGCGAGGACCTCACCGACGCCGAGATGGACGCCCTCGTGCGGGCCAAGGCGCCGCTGGTGCGCCTGCGCGGGCGCTGGGTCGCCCTCGACCCCGACCGCCTGCGCGACGGCCTCGCGTTCCTCGCCGAGCGCCGCGACCGCCCCACCGTCGGCGACGTGCTCCACCTCGCGATCACGCACCCCGACGACGTCCCCGCCCCGCTGCCCGTCGAGTCGCTGCGTCTCGACGGCGAGCTCGGTGACCTCCTCGCCGGCGGCGGCACCCTCGAGCCCCTCGACACCCCGTCCGGCGTGCGCGCCACCCTGCGGCCCTACCAGCGCCGCGGGCTGTCGTGGCTCGCCTTCCTCGCCGGGCTGCGCCTCGGCGGGGTGCTCGCCGACGACATGGGGCTCGGCAAGACGCTGCAGGTCCTGGCCCTGGAGGCCCACGAGCGCGCCGGGCAGGACCCCGCCCCGGGCCCCACCCTGCTCGTCTGCCCCACCTCCGTGGTCTCGACGTGGAGCCACGAGGCCGCGCGGTTCGTCCCGGAGCTGCGGGTCGCGGTGCACCACGGCGCGGCCCGCCGCGACCCGGCCGCGGCGGCCGCCGACGCCGACCTCGTCGTCACCTCCTACGGCACCCTCGTGCGCGACACCGACGCGCTGTCCGACATCGCCTGGCACCGGGTGGTGCTCGACGAGGCGCAGATGGTGAAGAACAACCGCTCGCGCGGTGCGAAGGCCGTCCGGCGCCTCGACGCCGGGCACCGCCTCGCGCTGACCGGCACGCCCGTCGAGAACCGCCTCGCCGAGCTCTGGTCGATCATGGACGCGGTCAACCCCGGCATGCTCGGCAGCGCGACCGCCTTCCGCGAGCGCTACGCCGTGCCCGTCGAGCGCCACGGCCGCACCGACGTCGCCGAGGACCTGCGCCGGCGCACCCGCCCGTTCCTGCTCCGGCGCCTCAAGACCGACCCCGCCGTCGTCGACGACCTCCCCGAGAAGATCGAGACCGTGGAGCGCTGCGGGCTCACCGGCGAGCAGGCGTCGCTCTACCGCGTCGTCGTCGACGAGATGCTCGAGCGCCTCGACGACGTCGAGCCGGGCATCGAGCGCCGCGGCCGGGTGCTCGCCGCGATGACCAAGCTCAAGCAGATCTGCGACCACCCGGCCCTGCTGCTGCACGACGGCTCACCGGTCGGGCGGCGCTCGGGCAAGATCGCCCGGCTCGAGGAGATCCTCGCCGAGGTGCTCGCCGCGGGGGACAAGGCGCTGCTGTTCACGCAGTTCGCGGCGTTCGGCGACATGCTCGCCCCGCACCTCGCGGCCCGCTTCGACACCGAGGTCGCCTGGCTGCACGGCGGGGTCTCCCGGAAGGCCCGCGACACCATGGTCGAGCGGTTCCAGAGCGGCACCGGACCGTCCCTGTTCCTGCTCTCCCTGCGCGCCGGCGGCACCGGTCTCACGCTGACGGCCGCCCAGCACGTCGTGCACCTGGACCGTTGGTGGAACCCCGCCGTCGAGGACCAGGCCACCGACCGCGCCTTCCGCATCGGCCAGCGCCGCACGGTGGGGGTCCGCAAGCTCGTCTGCGCGGGCACGCTGGAGGAGCGCATCGACGACCTCCTCGCGACCAAGCGTGCGCTCGCCGACCTGGCGGTGCGCGACGGGGAGGACTGGCTCACCGACCTGTCCACCGACGAGCTCGCCGAGGTGCTCAGGCTGGACGCCGAGCCCGAGGACGAGGATCCGGGGGAGGACGACGATGGTGCGTGAGACGCGCTCCGGGCCGCGGTTCTCAGAACGCTTCCCCGAGAAGTTCAGCGAGTTCGGGAAGCGCAAGCCCGTCGAGGACGGCATCGTCGCGCGCAGCCGGCGCGGCGGGATCGGCGAGTCGTGGTGGTCGGGGCGCTTCCTCGCCGTGCTCGAGGAGCTCGGCGTCGGCGGGCGCCTGTCGCGGGGCAGGACCTACGCGCGGGCGGGGCAGGTGGTCGACCTCGTCATCGCGCCCGGCGCGATCACCGCCACCGTCCAGGGCAGCCGCGACGAGCCCTACCGCGCGCGCATCGGGCTGCGCCGCTTCGCCGACGAGGCGTGGGACGCCGTGCTCGACGCGCTCGCCGCCGACTCCTGGTACGCGGCCGCCCTGCTCGCCGGGGAGGTCCCCGACGACCTCGAGGACGTCCTCGCCCGCGTCGGACTCTCGCTCTTCCCCCAGGGGTCGGCGGAGCTGCCGATGGACTGCTCGTGCCCCGACTGGTCGGTGCCGTGCAAGCACCTCGCGGCGGTGGCCTACCTCGCGGCCGAGGAGTTCGACGTCGACCCGTTCGCCCTGCTGCGCTGGCGCGGGCGCGACCGGGCGACCCTGCTCGCCGCCCTGCGCGACCGCCGCGACGCCGGCGCCGGCGCCCCCACGGCGCTCGGCGAGCTGCTCGACCGCTTCCACCGCCCCGGCGTGCCGGTGCCCGGCCCGCCGGAGCGCCCGGCGTCGGCGCCCGCCCCGCCGTCGGACGCCCTGCTCGACGAGCTGCCGCCGCTGACCCTCGACGACGGCACCGACGCCCGCGAGGTGCTGCGTCCGCTGTACCGGCGCCTCGGCGAGCCGACCGACGGGGCGGTGGGGTAGGACTGGACGGGTGGAGCCCGATCAGACCGCCCAGGCCGATCACCTGACCATCCTGATGATGGTCGCGCACCCCGACGACATCGACTTCGGCAACGGCGGATCGGTCGCCACCTGGACGGGCGCGGGGCACCGCGTCGTCTACTGCCTGATCACCGACGGCGACGCGGGCGGCTTCGACGAGGAGGTCAGCCGCACCGACATGGCCACGATCCGCCGCGACGAGCAGCGCGCCGCCGGCGCGATCCTCGGGGTGGACGAGTTCCACTTCCTCGGCTGGCCCGACGGCCGGCTGTACGTCACCCACGAGCTGCGCCGCGACCTCGCGCGCGTCATCCGCCAGGTCCGCCCCGACCGCGTGGTGACGCAGTCCCCGACGCGCAACCTGCGCTCGATGTACGGCAGCCACCCCGACCACACCGCGGCGGGGGAGGCCGTGATGTGCGCGGTCTACCCGGACGCCCGCAACCCGTTCGCCCACCCCGAGCTCCTCGACGAGGAGGGTCTGGCGGCCCACACAGTGTCCGAGGTGTGGATCAGCCACATGGGCGAGGGCGCCGACCACTACGTCGACACCACCGACGCCTTCGAGCGCAAGGTCGACGCCCTGCGGGCGCACAAGAGCCAGACCGCGCACATGGAGGACCTGTCGGGTCGCATGTGGGCGTGGGGCCGGTCGCAGGCGAAGGCGGCGGAGTTCGGCAAGGACCGTCTGGCCGAGGGCTACCTCGTCCTCGACACCCGGTAGGCCGCGTCCGACCGGGTGCTGCACCCGACGAGGTGAGCTACCCGACGTCGCGAACGGTTTACCGACGGTGCGCGATCGGTCAGCCTGGAAGGTGCCGCGAGGGGCCGACGTCGTTCCCACACGAGCACGTCGGCACCGCTCCCCGGCCTAGAGGAGAACCCCATGAGCGACCTCCAGTGGCTCGGCAACCGCGTCCAGATGCAGGACATCGACGACACGGACCTCACCTACCTCCAGTGGCGTCGTCCGTGGCACGGCTCCCTGCGCGGCTACCTCGTCGTCAGCTCGCAGGAGCGAGCGCTCGTCGAGACCGCCGTCGAGGAGGCGGCCGACGGCCGCCGTGAGCACCCGCGTCTCGACGCCGCCGGCCAGCCCACCGACCTCGAGGCGTTCTTCACCGACGTGCTCGGCCGCCAGCCCGGCGAGCCGGCCCCGGCGGACGCCACCCCGTCCGCCTAGCGGTCCATCCCGCCGGACATCCCACGCCACGGCCCGCGAGCTCCCGGCTCGCGGGCCGTCGTCGTGTCGTAACCCGCTGAGGGGGCTCGGCCTCCGACTCTCCGTGCCCGTCCCGACACGGGGCGTACGAACCTGTACTCCAGTATTGATTCGGATCTCAGGCTGTCCTAGGTTCCGGGGTGCGAATCCGTACCCGAGTACGGGTTCGGGACCGGGGAGAGGACGGCTGTGAGCGCGCTGGACTACCGCAAAGGACTCCACGACCTCGGCGACGGCTGCCACGCGTGGCTGCAGCCCGACGGGAGCTGGGGCTGGAGCAACGCCGGCCTCGTCACGGGCTCGGGCACCTCGCTGCTCGTCGACACGCTGTTCGACCTCCCGCTGACCCGCGAGATGCTCGAGGGGCTGCGGCCGATCACCGACACGCATCCGCTGGGCACGCTGGTCAACACCCACTCCGACCCCGACCACATCAACGGCAACGAGCTCGTGGCCTCGCGGGACGTCGAGATCCTGGCGTCGGCCGCGGCCGCCGAGCTGATCACGCAGGAGACCGTCGATGCGGTGGCGCTGGTCAAGCGCCTCGACGGCACGCTCGGCGACTTCGCCCGCCACATCTTCGGCCCGTTCGCGCTCGACGGGATCACCGCGACCGGCCCCGACCGCACCTTCACCGGCGAGGAGAGCGTCGACGTCGGCGGGCGGGAGGTCCGGCTGATCCAGGTCGGCCCCGCCCACACGCCCGGCGACGCGATCGTCCACGTGCCCGACGCCCGGCTGCTGTACGCCGGCGACATCCTGTTCGTCGGTGGCACCCCGATCGCGTGGGCCGGCCCGATCGACCGCTGGATCGCCGCCCTCGACCTCATCCTCGACCTCGACGTGAGGGTGATCGTCCCCGGCCACGGGCCGGTCAGCGGCAAGCCCGAGGTCTCGCTGATGCGCGAGTACCTCGTGACGGTGCAGACCCAAGCCCGGCAGCGGTACGAGGACGGGCTCGACGTCGACGCGGCGATCGCGTCGATCGAGCTCGGCAGGTTCGCGGGCCTGCCGGAGCACGGGCGCCTCGCGCAGAACGTGCTGAACGTCTACCAGCAGCTCGACCCGACGATCCCGCGCCCGGACCGGCTGACCGTGCTCACCAAGATCGCCGCCCTCGAGGGCTTCGCGCCCGACACCTTCACGCGGGCCACCGCGACCTCCTGACCCGAAGGAATCGACCATGACCGTCCGCACCACCCACGTGGGGAGCCTGCCCCGGCCCGACGCGCTGACCCGCCTGATGTACCTCCACCAGGAGGGCAAGGGCGACGCCGGCGAGCTCGAGGCCGCGATCACCGACGCCGTGCACGACGTGGTCGCCATGCAGCACGGCGCCGGCATCGACGTCGTGTCCGACGGCGAGATGGGCAAGCCCGGCTTCGTCAACTACGTCGGCGAGCGCCTCGAGGGCTTCGGCGGCCAGGCCGGCGCCTGGAGCATCGACGACCTCGAGGCGGCGCCGGAGCTGGCGATCGCGCAGTACGGCGGGGAGGCCGGCGCGCACATCATGCCGGCGAACTGCGAGGGCCCGGTGCGCTACGTCGGGGCGGCGGCGGTGCAGCGGGACGTCGACACCCTGAAGCTCGCGCTGGACAAGGTCGGGCACGCGGGCTCCGGGGACGCGTTCATGCCGTCCGCCTCGCCGGGCTGCATCGCCACCTGCAGCCCGAACCTGCACTACCCCGACTACGACACCTACCTCGACGCGCTCGCCGACGCGATGGCGCACGAGTACCGGGCGATCGTCGACGCCGGGCTGGTCCTGCAGCTGGACTGCCCGGACATCCCGATGGCGGGCCACACGCAGTTCTGGTGCCGCGACGAGGTCCAGCGCCGCGGGCTGGTCGGGTTCGCCGAGCGCCACGTGGCCGCGATCGACCGCGCGCTCGAGGGCATCGACCCCGCGCGGGTGCGGCTGCACCTGTGCTGGGGCAACTACGAGGGCCCGCACCACTTCGACGCGCCGCTCGCCGAGCTCCTGCCCCCGGTCCTCGCCGGCACGCCCGCGATGATCTCGTTCGAGGCGGCCAACCCGCGCCACGAGCACGAGTGGGCGGACGTCGCGACGCTCGCGATCCCCGACGACAAGGTGCTGCTGCCCGGCGTCGTCGACACCCTCAACAACATCGTCGAGCACCCCCGCCTCATCGCCCAGCGCCTCGAGCGCTACGCGGGCGTGGTCGGGACCGACCGCGTGATCGCGAGCACCGACTGCGGGTTCGGGACGTTCGTCGGCTTCGGCCGTGTGGGCGCGCAGGTCGCGGAGATGAAGCTGCGCGCGATGGCGGAGGGTGCGGCGCTGGTGCGCGTCTGAGGGCGCTCACGGGCCGTGGTGGCGCCGCCCGGCAACCGGGGCGTCGCCACGGCGACACGCCGTGACACGCCAGGGACACGCCGCACGACACGCCGATTCCACCCATCCGGGTGCACGCCGAACAGCCGGACGGACGCGCCTACGCTGGGGGCCATCATGGCCGACCCGCAGACGTACCGACCCGCGCCGGGGAGCATCCCGGAGGCGCCCGGCGTGTACCGGTTCTCCGACGAGACCGGCCGCGTCATCTACGTGGGCAAGGCCAAGAGCCTGCGCAGCAGGCTCAACTCCTACTTCGCCGACGTGGCCGGTCTGCACCCCCGCACGCGGCGCATGGTCACCACCGCGGCCGCCGTGCAGTGGACCGTGGTGCACACCGAGGTCGAGGCCCTCCAGCTCGAGTACAACTGGATCAAGGAGTTCGACCCGCGGTTCAACGTCCGCTACCGCGACGACAAGACCTACCCGGTCCTCGCCGTGACGCTGAACGAGGAGTACCCGCAGCTGCGGGTCTACCGGGGCCCGCGCCGCAAGGGCGTGCGCTACTTCGGCCCCTACGCCCACGCCTGGGCGATCCGCGAGACGGTCAAGCTGCTGACGCGGGTGTTCCCGGCGCGCCAGTGCTCGGGCGGGGTGTTCAAGCGGCACGGACAGATCGGGCGCCCGTGCATGCTCGGCTACATCGACAAGTGCGCGGCGCCCTGCGTCGGCCGGGTCAGCGCTGAAGAGCACCGCGAGATCGTCCTCGACTTCTGCGACTTCCTGGGCGGTCACACCGACCAGCTCATCGGCCGCATCGAGAAGCAGATGCAGGTCGCCGCGGCCGACATGGACTTCGAGAAGGCCGCGCGGCTGCGCGACGACGCCGGCGCGCTCAAGCGGGTCGTGGAGAAGCAGGCGGTCGTGCTCGGCGACGGCACCGACGCCGACGTCGTCGCGTTCGCCACCGACGAGCTCGAGGCCGCCGTCCAGGTGTTCCACGTCCGCGGCGGGCGCGTGCGCGGCCAGCGCGGCTGGGTGGTCGAGACCGAGACCGAGGCCGACAGCGACGTCGGCGACCTGGTCGGCCAGTTCCTCTCGCAGTTCTACGGCGAGCAGGCCGCGCTGGCGGGCTCGGCCGACGACGCCGCCCAGCCCGTGCCGCGCGAGGTGCTCGTCCCCGCGCTGCCCCCCGACGCCGCCGCGATCTCCCAGTGGCTCTCCGACCTGCGCGGCTCGCGGGTCTCGCTGCGCGTCGCCCAGCGCGGCGACAAGCGCACCCTCGCCGAGACCGTCGAGCGCAACGCCACCGAGGAGCTCACGCGGCACAAGCTGCGTCGCGCCGGCGACCTCACCGCCCGCAGCGCCGCCCTCGAGGAGCTCCAGGAGCAGCTGGGTCTCGACACCGCCCCGCTGCGCATCGAGTGCACCGACGTCTCGCACGTCCAGGGCTCCGACGTCGTCGCGAGCCTCGTGGTGTTCGAGGACGGGCTCGCCAAGAAGGCCGACTACCGGCGCTACTCGATCCGTGGCGGGGCCGAGGGCGGCGACGTCGCGGCGATCGCCGAGGTGGTGCGCCGGCGCTTCGCCCGCTACCTCCGGGAGACCGCCGAGGACGCTCCCGACCACACCGACACGGCGTGCGCGGGGGAGACCAGCGACGGTGCCCCGGCGTCGGGCGAGGTCGCGCCCGACGACGGGCCGCTCCCGGGCATCGACCCGACCACCGGCCGCCCCCGCAAGTTCGCCTACCCGCCGAACCTGCTGGTGGTCGACGGTGGCGCGCCCCAGGTGGCCGCGGCGGCCGAGGTCCTCGGCGAGCTGGGCGTCACCGACGTCGCCGTGGTCGGGCTGGCCAAGCGCCTGGAAGAGGTCTGGCTGCCCGGCGAGGAGGACCCGGCGATCCTGCCGCGCCAGAGCGAGGCGCTCTACCTGCTCCAGCGCATCCGCGACGAGGCGCACCGGTTCGCGATCACCTACCACCGCCAGAAGCGGTCGACGCGGATGACGGCGTCGGCGCTGGACGGGGTGCCCGGGCTGGGCGAGGCCCGGCGCACCGCCCTGCTCAAGCACTTCGGCTCGGTCAAGAAGCTGCGTGCCGCCTCGGTCGAGCAGATCACCGAGGTGCCCGGCGTGGGCCGGCGGACCGCGGAGGCCGTACTCGCGGCCCTGGACGACGGGGGGACGACATGACCGGACGCGCGGAGCAGCACCCCGCGCACCCGGGCGGGATCGAGGTCGCGATCGTCTCGGGCCTCTCGGGGGCCGGGCGCAGCACGGCCGCCAAGGTGCTCGAGGACCTCGGCTGGTTCGTCGTGGACAACCTGCCGCCCGAGCTCATCGAGACGATGGTCGACCTCGGCGCCCGCTCGTCGGGCCAGGTCACACGCATCGCGGTGGTCATGGACGTCCGCAGCCGCGCGTTCACCGCCGACCTCGGGGCCGTCATCAAGGAGCTGGACGCGCGGGGCCACCGCCCGCGGGTGCTGTTCCTGGACGCCTCGGACGCGGTGCTCATCCGGCGCTTCGAGGCCAACCGCCGCTCGCACCCGCTGCAGGGCGACGGACGGATCTCCGACGGGATCCGCGCCGAGCGCGAGCTGCTGGCCCCGCTGCACGACCAGGCCGACCTGGTGGTCGACACCTCGAACCGCTCGGTGCACCAGCTGCGTGCGGCCATCGAGGCGGCGTTCGGCGACGCCGCGGTCGACGTCGGGCACAGCGTCACCGTCGTCTCGTTCGGCTACAAGCACGGGCTCCCCCCGGACGCCGACCTCGTGGTCGACATGCGCTTCCTGCCCAACCCGCACTGGATCCCCGAGCTGCGCGAGCACGACGGGCGCGAGGCCGTGGTGCGCGACTACGTGCTCTCCCAGGAGGGCGCCGAGGAGTTCCTCGCCCGCTACCTCGAGCTGCTGCGCCTCGTCGGGGCCGGCTACCGGCGCGAGGGCAAGCGCTACCTGACCGTCGCGGTGGGCTGCACCGGCGGCAAGCACCGCAGCGTGGCGGTCGCCGAGGAGCTCGCCCGCCGGATGTCCGGCGAGGACGGCGTGAGCGTGACGGTGTCGCACCGCGACGTGGGGCGCGAGTGAGCCGCCCCCTGCGGGCGGTGGCCCTCGGCGGCGGTCACGGGCTGCACGCGACGCTGTCGGCGCTGCGCCGCCTGACCGACGACATCACCGCGGTGGTCGTGGTCGCCGACGACGGCGGCTCGTCGGGGCGCATCCGCCGCGAGCTGGACATCCTGCCGCTGGGCGACCTGCGGATGGCCCTGGGCGCGCTGGCCGGGCAGGTCGACCCGGGCCCGGAGAACACGCTGTGGCAGCGGGTGTTCGAGCACCGCTACGGCGGCCACGGGGCGCTCGCCGGCCACGCCGTCGGCAACCTCGTGCTCGCCGGGCTGCTCGAGGTCCTCGACGACCCGGTGGCCGCGCTCGACCAGGCCTGCCGCCTGCTCGGGGTGCGCGGCCGGGTGCTGCCGATGAGCACGCAGCCCGTCGACATCGAGGCCGACGTCACCGGCATCCGCGGGCCGTCGGGCGGCGATCAGGACCGCGACGTCGCCCACCGCATCCGCGGCCAGGTCGCCGTGGCGACCACGCCCGGGCGCGTGCAGCAGGTGCGTCTCGACCCCCGCCGGCCCAAGGCGTGCCCGGAGGCCTGCGAGGCGCTGCGGGCCGCGGACGTCATCACCCTCGGGCCGGGGTCGTGGTTCTCCAGCGTGCTGCCGCACCTGCTGGTGCCCGAGCTGTTCACCGCGCTGGTCGAGAGCGAGGCCCGCCGGGTGCTGGTGCTCAACCTCGCCCCGCAGCCGGGGGAGACGGCGGGTTTCTCGCCCGAGCAGCACCTCGAGGTGCTCGCCGCCCACGCGCCGCGCCTGCGCCTCGACGTCGTCGTCGCCGACACCGACGCGGTGCCCGAGCCCGACCTGCTGCGGCGCGGGGCCGAGGCGTTCGGCGCCGACACCCTGCTCACCACCGTCGGCACGTCCGACGGCAGCCCGAAGCACGACCCCGACGCCCTCGCATCGGCCCTCGCCGAGGCCGCCCACCACCGGGTGGACCAGGCGCCGGCCGACACCACCGCCGGTCCGACGACGAACGGCGCCCACGACCCTGCCCGCCCGCACCAGGAGGAGGACCGAAGGTGGCCATGACCGCTGCGGTCAAGGACGAACTCAGCCGGCTCGCGGTGACGAAGACCTGTTGCCGACGCGCCGAGGTGGCGGCCCTCCTGCGCTTCGGCGGGGGCCTGCACATCGTCGGCGGCCGGGTCGTCGTCGAGGCGGAGCTCGACACCGGCGCCGGCGCCCGCCGCCTGCGCGGGGAGATCCACGACCTGTACGGGCACAACCCCGAGGTGCACGTGCTGTCCCAGGGCGGGCTGCGCAAGGGCACCCGCTACGTGGTGCGGGTGGCCGCCGACGGCGACTCCCTGGCCCGCCAGACCGGCCTGCTCGACCCGCGCGGGCGCCCGGTGCGCGGCCTGCCGCCGCAGGTCGTCTCGGGCGGCGTGTGCGACGCCGAGGCCGCGTGGCGCGGGGCGTTCCTCGCCCACGGCTCGCTCACCGAGCCGGGCCGCAGCTCGGCGCTCGAGATCACCTGCCCGGGCATGGAGGCGGCGATGGCGCTGGTCGGCGCCGCCCGCCGGCTCGGCGTGGTCGCGAAGGCGCGCGAGGTCCGCGGCGCCGACCGGGTGGTGGTGCGCGACGGCGACGCGATCGGCGCGCTGCTGACCCGCCTGGGTGCCCACACCTCGGTGCTCGCGTGGGAGGAGCGCCGCATGCGCCGCGAGGTGCGCGCCACGGCCAACCGCCTGGCGAACTTCGACGACGCCAACCTGCGCCGCTCGGTCAAGGCGGCCGTCACCGCGTCCGCGCGCGTGAACCGGGCGCTCGAGCTGCTCGGCGACGAGGTGCCCGACCACCTGATCCAGGCCGGGCGGCTGCGCGTGGAGCACGAGCAGGCGTCGCTGGAGGAGCTGGGCCAGCTCGCCGACCCGCCCATGACCAAGGACGCGGTGGCCGGCCGCATACGGCGTCTCCTGGCGATGGCCGACAAGAAGGCCAAGGACCTCCGCGTGCCCGACACCTCCTCGGTGGTCACCGAGGAGATGGCCGAGATGGCCGACACGTGAGCCGGTGTCCGTGACCTCGTTCGCGGGACCCGGACGAGGCGGTCGGATTCGTTAGGGTGCGCCCCACAGGGGTGACCCTCCTGGCGACACGACCGCGGCACGAGAGGCAGGGCGAGGTTCAGTGACGGTCCGCATCGGGATCAACGGGTTCGGTCGTATCGGACGGAATGTGTTCCGCGCGCTGGAGAAGCAGCGTGCGGCGGGCACCGCCGACATCGAGGTGCTCGCGGTCAACGACATCACCGACAACAAGACGCTCGGGCACCTGCTCAAGTACGACTCGGTGCACGGCCGCTTCGACGGCACCATCGAGGTCTCCGACGACGCGCTGGTGGTCAACGGCCGCAGCATCAAGGCCCTGGCCGAGAAGGACCCGGCGGCGCTGCCGTGGGGCGACCTCGGCGTCGACGTGGTCATCGAGTCCTCGGGGATCTTCACCGACGCCGACTCGGCGGGGAAGCACCTCAAGGCGGGCGCCAAGAAGGTCGTCATCTCCGCCCCGGCCAAGGGCGAGGACCTGACGGTCGTCATGGGCATCAACGACTCGTCCTACGACGGCAGCCAGAGCATCCTGTCCAACGCCTCGTGCACCACGAACTGCGTCGCGCCGATGATCAAGGTGCTGCACGACGCGTTCGGGCTCGAGACCGGCTTCATGTCGACGATCCACGCCTACACCGGCGACCAGCGGATCCACGACGCCCCCCACAAGGACCTGCGCCGCGCCCGCGCCGCCGCGGACAACATCATCCCGACCACCACCGGCGCCGCCCAGGCCACCGCGCTGGCGCTGCCGGAGCTCGAGGGCCGCCTCAACGGCCTCGCCTACCGGGTGCCGGTGATCGACGGCTCGGTCACCGACCTCACCGCGACGCTGAACACCGACGTCACCGTCGAGCAGGTCAACGACGCGTTCAAGAAGGCCGCGGACGGCGAGCTCAAGAACGTGCTGGTCTACACCGAGGACCCGATCGTCTCCACCGACATCGTCGGCGAGCCGGCGTCCTGCACCTTCGACGCGGGCATGACCAAGGTGCTCGGCAACCGGACCGTCAAGATCGTCGGCTGGTACGACAACGAGTGGGGCTACTCCAACCGCGTCGTCGACCTGACCACGCTCGTGGGCTCCAAGCTCTGATGAAGACCCTCGACGACCTCATCGCCGAAGGAGTGCAGGACCGCTTCGTCCTGCTGCGGGCGGACTTCAACGTCCCCCTCGACGGCTTCACGATCACCGACGACGGGCGCATCCAGGCCGCGCTGCCCACGATCACCAAGCTCGTCGGCGCCGGGGCCAAGCTGGTCATCGCCGCGCATCTCGGGCGCCCGAAGGGCGGCGAGCCGGGCGGTCGGGACCGGATGATGTCGCTGACGCCGGTCGCCGGGCGGCTGGGCCAGCTGCTCGACCAGCGGGTCATGCTGGCCGACGACGTCGTCGGCCCCTCGGCGCGGGACCACGCGGAGCGGCTCGAGGCGGGCGGCATCGAGATGCTGGCCAACGTGCGCTGCGACCCGCGCGAGACCGGCAGCGCGCAGGAGCGTGCGCAGCTGGCGTGCGAGCTCGCCGCGCTCGTCCCCGGGGGCGCCTTCGTCTCCGACGGCTTCGGCGTGGTCCACCGCGAGCAGGCGTCGGTGGTCGACGTCGCCCGCGAGCTCCCCGCCTACGCCGGCGACCTCGTCGCCCGCGAGACCGAGGTGCTGCGCCGGCTGGTCGGCGACCCGGCCCGGCCCTACGTCGTGATCCTCGGCGGCTCGAAGGTCTCCGACAAGCTCGGGGTGCTCTCGAACCTGCTGCCGAAGGTCGACAAGCTGCTGGTCGGCGGGGCGATGTGCTTCACGTTCCTCGCCGCGCAGGGCCGCGACGTGGGTGGCTCGAAGCTCGAGTCCGACCAGCTCGACACCTGCCGGGAGCTGCTCGAGAAGTACGCGGACACCCTCGTGCTGCCCACCGACGTGGTGGTGGCCTCGGAGTTCTCCGCGGACGCGCAGACGCGCACGGTGCCGGTCTCCGAGATGCCCGAGAGCTGGCTGGGCCTCGACGTCGGCCCGGAGACCGTGCGGCTCTTCGGCTCGCACCTGACCGACGCGGCCACCGTGTTCTGGAACGGGCCGATGGGCGTGTTCGAGATGGCCCCGTTCGCGGCGGGCACCACCGGGGTCGCCGAGGCGGTCGCGGACTCGCCGGCGTTCAGCGTCATCGGCGGCGGCGACTCGGCGTCCGCGATCCGCGCGGCCGGCCTCGACGAGGGCCGCTTCGGCCACATCTCGACCGGCGGCGGGGCCTCGCTCGAGTTCCTCGAGGGCCACGTCCTGCCCGGCATCGCCGTGCTCGAGGAGGGGTGATGGCGCGCAGGCCGCTCATCGCGGGCAACTGGAAGATGAACCTCAACCACCTCGAGGCCATCGGCGTCACCCAGAAGCTCGCGTTCGCGCTGCCCGGCAAGTACTTCGACGTCGTCGACGTCGCGGTGCTCCCGCCGTTCACCGACCTGCGCAGCGTGCAGACGCTCGTGGACGCGGACTCGATGCCGATCACTTACGGCGGCCAGGACCTCTCGCCCGAGGACTCCGGGGCGTTCACCGGGGACGTGTCGGGGGCGATGCTCGCGAAGCTCGGCTGCACCTGGGTGGTCGTCGGGCACTCCGAGCGCCGCACGATCCACGGCGAGGACGACGAGCTGGTCAACCGCAAGGTCCGCGCGGCCCTGCGCCACGGCCTGACCCCGATCCTGTGCCTGGGGGAGGGCGAGGAGGTCCGCGACGCCGGCGAGCACGTCGGGCACTGCACCGGGCAGCTCGACGCCGCGCTCAAGGGGCTCTCGGCCGACGACGTCGCGAAGGTCGTCGTGGCCTACGAGCCGGTGTGGGCGATCGGCACCGGCAAGTCCGCCGGCGTGGCCGACGCCCAGGAGGTGTGCCACGCGCTGCGCGAGCGGGTCCGCGAGGTGCACGGCGGGCCGGTCGCCGACGGGCTGCGGATCCTCTACGGCGGCTCGGTGAAGTCGAACAACGTCGCCGACCTCGTGAAGTCCGACGACGTCGACGGCGCGCTGGTCGGCGGCGCCAGCCTCGACCCCGAGGGCTTCGCGGAGCTCTGCGCCCTCGCCGCGGGCGGCCCGCTGCCGTAGGAACCGGGCACGATGCCCCGTTCGGCCGCCGGGTCGTCGCGGAACCGTCACAGGGGCGGGGTATCGTGCACCACAAGCGCCGATCCCGCACGTCGGGACGGCCAGAGCCCCGCTCACACCGGGCGGGGCCGGCACCCGGAGGTCACGGACACCGACATGCGACTGTTCCTCGACATCCTGCTCATCGCGTCCAGCGTGCTGCTGGTGCTGCTGGTGCTGCTGCACCGCGGGCGGGGCGGCGGGCTGTCGTCGCTGTTCGGCGGCGGTGTCCAGTCGAGCCTCGCCGGGTCGAGCGTCGTCGAGAAGAACCTCGACCGGCTCACCCTGTTCGTCGGTGCCATCTGGCTGATCTCGATCGTCGGCACCGGGCTGCTCGTCAAGATCGAAGGCTGACGGGCGGCCCGGGCCTGGAGCGCCGGGGCCGCCCCTGGACGCGGAGGTACTCCGGCGATGGCGACTGGCAACGCGATCCGAGGCACCCGGGTGGGTTCGGGCCCCATGGGGGAGTCCGAGCGCGGGGAGAGCGCGGCGCGCACCGTGGTCTCCTTCTGGTGCTCCAACGGGCACGAGACGCGCCCGTCCTTCGCGGTCGACGCGGAGATCCCCACCTCGTGGGACTGCCCGCGCTGCGGGCTGCCGGCCAACACCGACGAGAAGAACCCGCCGCCGGCGAAGCGCACCGAGCCGTACAAGACCCACCTGGCGTACGTGAAGGAGCGTCGCTCCGACGCCGACGGCGAGGCGCTGCTCGACGAGGCGCTGGCGAAGCTGCGGGCCCGGCGCGGCGAGAGCTGACATGATGCGGGGTCATGGCGGCCCCAGCTGACACCACAGACACCCGCTTCTCCCTCCCGCAGTCGGCGCTGCCGACGGCGTGGTTCAACGTGGCGCCCCACCTCGCGTCGCCGTTGGACCCGCCGCTGCACCCCGGGACGCGTGAGCCCGTCGGTCCCGACGACCTCGCCCCGCTCTTCGCGCAGGAGCTCATCGGCCAGGAGATGTCGGCCGACCCGTGGATCGACATCCCGGGCGAGGTCCTCGACGTCCTGCGCCTCTGGCGGCCCACGCCGCTGGTGCGGGCCCGCCGCCTGGAGGCGGCGCTGGGCACCACCGCGCGCATCTACTTCAAGGACGAGTCGGTGTCGCCCGCCGGCTCGCACAAGCCCAACTCCGCGGTGCCCCAGGCGTTCTACAACGCCAAGGAGGGCATCACGCGGCTGACGACCGAGACCGGCGCCGGCCAGTGGGGCACGGCGCTGAGCTTCGCGGCCGCCCAGTACGACCTCGAGTGCGCGGTCTACATGGTGCGCAAGAGCTTCGAGCAGAAGCCCTACCGCAAGGTGATCATGGAGACGTGGGGCGGCACCGTCGTCCCGTCGCCGATCGACGACCCGGGTCACCCCGGCTCGCTCGGCGCCGCGATCTCCGACGCGGTCCGGGACGCGGTCGGGCGCGACGACACGCACTACGCGCTCGGCTCGGTGCTCAACCACGTGCTGCTGCACCAGACCGTCATCGGGCTCGAGGCGCAGCAGCAGCTGGCGAGCGCGGGGGAGACCCGCCCGGACGTCGTCATCGCGCCGTGCGGCGGCGGCTCGAACCTGGGCGGCGTCGCGCTGCCGTTCCTGCCCGACCCGTCGGTGCGCCTGCTCGCGGCCGAGCCGGCGTCGTGCCCGACGCTGACCCAGGGCCGCTACGAGTACGACTTCGGCGACACCGCCGGGTTCACGCCGCTGATGAACATGTACACGCTGGGGCACGACTTCGTGCCGCCGGGCATCCACGCGGGCGGGCTGCGCTACCACGGCGACTCGCCGATCATCTCGAAGCTGGTCCACGAGGGCCGCATGGAGGCGGTCGCCCACCGCCAGCGCGCGGTGTTCGAGGCGAACGTGCTCTTCGCCCGCGTCGAGGGCAAGCTGCCGGCGCCGGAGGCCGGGCACGGGATCGCCTCGGTGATCCAGGAGGCCCACGACGCGACGGCGAAGAACGAGGAGCGCGTCATCCTCTTCAACTACTGCGGCCACGGCCTGCTCGACCTCGCCGCCTACCAGGAGTACCTCGCGGGCGACCTCGTCGACGAGCCCTGATCGTCAGCCGGTGCCGGGGAGCGGCGCCTGCCCGTCGTCGTAGACGAGCTGCTCCCCGGCCCGCCGCACCCCGTCGGTGGGGCGGTGCTCCGGCGTCCGGCCGTCGTGCATCAGGTGGCGGACGGGCACGTCGCGCACGAGCAGGACGTGGTCGGCGACCAGACGGCGGTGGCAGCGCCACCACACCGACTCCGAGCACAGGATCGCCGTCGGCGCCCCGGCGCCCAGCAGCTCGTCGACGGCGCCGGTGAACGCCGGCGTGCGCATGTGGGCCGCGTAGCCCGCGAACGACCGGTCGCGCAGGGCGGTGTCCGGGGAGTCCGCGGGCCGGCTGCGGCGCCCGCCCAGGCGCTCGTCCCAGCGGTAGGCGACGCCGACCTCGGCCAGCGCCGGGCCCAGCGCCTCGCGCGCCACCGACGGGTCGCGGCGGCTGCCGGGATACCGGCGCACGTCGACCACCGCCGCGATCCCGGCGTCGGCGACGAGGCGGGCGACCGCGGGGCCCTCGAGCGTGCCGTGCCCGACGGTCCAGAGCGTCTCCACCCCGCCATCCTCGCGCTTCCGGGCAGCGGGAGCTCCCTCGCGACCCGGCCGCGGTCGTGGTGAGGTGACCCGCATGGCGACCGTGCGCGAGGCGTCCCTGGCCGTGCTGCGCAGCCACGGCATCACGACGATCTTCGGCAACCCGGGCTCGACCGAGCTGCCGATGTTCCGCGACTTCCCCGACGACTTCCGCTACGTCCTGGGCCTGCAGGAGTCCGTGGCGGTCGGCGCGGCCGACGGGTACGCGCAGGGCACCGGGCGGGCGGCGCTGGTGAACCTGCACTCCGCCGCCGGGGTCGGGCACGGGCTGGGCAACGTGTTCACCGCCTTCCGCAACCGCACGCCGCTGGTGCTCGTCGCCGGGCAGCAGGCCCGCTCGCTGCTGATCGGCGAGCCGTTCCTGTTCGCCGAGCGCCCGGCGGAGTTCCCCGAGCCGTACGTGAAGTTCAGCCGGGAGCCCGCCCGCGCGGCCGACGTGCCCGCGACGCTGGCCCGGGCGATCCACGTCGCCACCACCCCGCCGTGCGGCCCGGTCCTGCTCTCGGTGCCGGTCGACGACTGGGACCAGCCGGCCCCGCCGGTGCCCGCCCACGCCGTGGCCGGCACGGTCGCGGGCGACCCCGAGGTCCTCGCCGACGTCGCCGCCCGCCTGGCCGCCGCGCGGGCGCCCGCGCTGGTCGTCGGCGGCGAGGTGGACCGCGACGGCGCGTTCGACGACGTCGTCGCGCTCGCCGAGCGCCACGCCGCCCGGGTGTACGTCGCCCCGATGTCCCCGCGCTGCGGCTTCCCCGAACGCCACCGGCTCTTCGGCGGCTTCCTGCCCGCCGCGCACGACGGCATCCGCGCCGCGCTCGACGCCCACGACGTCGTCCTGGTGCTGGGCTCGCCGGTGTTCCCGTTCCACACCGAGGGGGCCGTCGCCGGCGACACCGCCGTCCCCGAGGGCACCGACCTCGTGCAGCTCACCGAGGATCCCGCGCACGCCGCCTGGACCCCCGTCGGCACCTCGGTGGTGACGGGAGTGCGGCACGGCGTGCGCGCCCTGCTCGCCGGGCCGCCGCCGCCCGAGCGCCCGCTGCCCGCCCCCGCCGCGTCGGTGGGGCGGGTCGCGGGCGACGGCGACGTCATCACCGAGGAGCTGCTGCTCCAGACGCTCGCCGACCTGCGCCCCGCGGACTCCGTCGTGGTGGAGGAGGCGCCCGCGACCCGCGGCCCGATGCACGCGCACCTGCCGTTCGACCGCGCCGGGAGCTTCTACACCTGCGCGAGCGGGGGCCTCGGCCACGGGCTGCCGGCGGCCGTGGGGATGGCGCTGGCGCGCAGCGAGCGCGTGATCGCGCTGGTGGGCGACGGCTCGGCGATGTACGGCATCCAGGCGCTGTGGTCGGCCGCGCAGCTGGGCGTCCCGCTGACCGTCGTCGTCGTGCACAACGCCCGCTACCGCGCCCTCGACCAGTTCGCCGAGCACTTCGGCATCACCAAGCCCGTGGGCACCGCGCTGCCGGGCCTCGACTTCGTCTCGCTCGCCGCCGGCCAGGGCGTCGCGGGCGTGCGCGTCGAGCACCCGGACCAGCTCGAGCCCGCCCTGGCCGACGCGCTGCACTCGCCCGCCCCGGTGGTGGTGGACGTGATCGTGGGCTAGTCCCTAGTCCCGCACGACCACCACGGTGCAGTCCGCGTGGATCACGGCGCTGAGGCCGACCGACCCGATGAAACGGCTGGCGATCCCGCCGCGCCCGCGGTGGCCCACGACGAGCACCGAGGCCCCGCGCGCGTGGTGCAGCAGGACCGTCGACGCCGGCCCCATCGCGACCTCGGTGCGGACGGCCGGGACGGCGAGCCCCCGCGACGTGCGACGCGCCGACACCTCCTCGACCGCAGCGGTCACCTCGTGCTGCGCGGCGTCGTGGAGGACGCGGGCGTCGGGCACGAGACCCTCGGCGGTCGTCCAGACGTCCGGACCGGCGTAGGCCGTGATCGCGTGCACCCCGACGCCCCGGCGCGCGGCCTCGTCCATCGCGTAGTCCAGCGCGGCCCGGGACCCGTCGCTGCCGTCGACGCCGACGGCGACGTCGCCCTCGGACCCGGGCTCAGACATCGGTCGGCATGTTCCGCAGCTCGACCGGGCTGGACTTCACGACCGCCGTGACCGTGGCGGCGTGGTCCTGCCAGATCTCGAGGACGCGGTCGAGGTCGGCGACGTCGCGGACCTGCACGCGCATGAGCAGGCAGTCCTCGCCGGTGATCTTGTGGCACTCGACGACCTCGGGCTGCCGGGCCGCGAGCTGCTCGGAGATCTTGCCCTGGCCCAGCGCGGGCCGCACCCGCACCCACGCGGCGATCGGGTAGCCGAGCGCGCCGGGGTCGATGTCGAGGCGGTAGCCCTTGATGACGCCCGTGCGCTCGAGGCGCTGGACCCGCTCGGTGACGGCCGGGGCCGACATCCCGACCCGCCGGCCCAGGGCCGACATGCTCTGGCGGGGGTCGTTCTCGAGCTCCGCGAGGATGCGCCGGTTGGTCTCGTCGAGCAGCTTGTCGTTCTCCAGGCGGGCGGTGCCCCGCGCTTCCGATACTGCAGTCATCTGGCCACTATCCCCGTGAGTTCGCCATGGAGTAAAGAGCGTTCGCCTTCGAGAATTGTCCCCAACGGCACGAGGGATGAGGGGATGGTCGAGATGGTCACGTTCTTCGGGGTGCTCCTGGTCGTCGGTTTCCTGGCGGTCGCGCGCTACGGCGTCGACAGCCGCAGCGGCTCCGACCCGACGGGCCGCGACCCGGCCTGGCCCGCGACGCAGCGGGCGCACACGGTGCGCGGGGACGCGGCGCTGCTCGGCGAGCTGGCCCGCCGGGTCGCCGCGCACCGGGCGCTGTGGTCGGCCTACGACCGCAGCCTGCGCCCGTGGGAGCGGGACGCCGCGCAGAAGGAGCTCACACGACGGTCGTGAGCGTGGAGGTGTCGACGCCCAGCGAGTCCCACGCCTCGGCGAGCCGGGCGACGGCGTCGTCGAGGGCGTCGGGGGAGAGCGTGTAGGGCAGGCGGAGGTACTGCTCGTAGGCCCCGCCCGTGGCGAACCGGGGCCCGGCGGCGAGGTGCACACCGAAGCGCCCCGCCGCCTCGACCAGGGCGCTCGAGCGTGGCACGCCGAGGTCGACCCAGAGGCTGAAGCCGCCCGAGGGCCGGGGCACCCGCCACTCCGGCAGGGCCCGGGCGAGCGCCCCGCGCAGGTGGTCCCGCCGGTGGGCGAGCACCTGCCGGCTGGCGTCCACGAGCTCGTCGAGGCGCTCCAGGAGGCCGACGGCCACGAGCTGCTCGAGGACCGGTGTCGAGATGTCGTCCGAGGCCCGGGCGGCCGCGATCCGGCGCAGGAGCGTCCGCGGCGCCCGCAGCCAGCCGATGCGCAGCCCGCCCCACACGGTCTTCGACAGCCCGCCGGTGGTGATGACCGGGGTGCCGCCCGCGCCGGCCCAGGCGCCCAGCGGCGGCGGGACCGGGGTGTCGAGCCACATGTCGCGCAGGCAGTCGTCGACGACCAGCGTGACGCCGTGCCGGCCCGCGGCGGCCACGACCGCGGCCCGGGTCTCCGGGCTCATCACCGCGCCCGTGGGGTTCTGGTGGTCGACGACGAGGTAGCCGAGCGTCGGGGTGGCCGCGCGCATCGCCGCGGACAGCGCCTCGAGGTCCCAGCCGGGACGGCCGGTGGCGGCGTCCTCGACCATCGCGACGGGGACCGCGCGCGCCGAGGCGTGGCGGCACAGGTCGATCGCGCCGGGGTAGGTGGGCTGCTCGATGAGCACCCGGTCGCCGGGGCGCACCAGCGTGCGGGCCACGAGGGAGTGGGCGTGCTGCGCGCCCGCGGTGATCATGACCTCGTCGGCCGACGTCCGCAGGCCCTGCGCGGTGAGGCGGGCGGCCACGGCCTCGCGCAGCGCGGGCAGCCCCAGCACGTCGTACCCGGTGGAGGCGAGGTGCATCGGCAGCTCGGCGAGCGCGCGGGCGGCGGCGCTGCCCATCGCCTCCATCGGCGCCCACGGGGCCGCGTGCGCGAGGTCGATGACCGCGCGGTCGCCGGCCTGGGAGGGCGGCGTGCCCATGGGGGCGAACGGGGCGAAGCCGGTGGCCCCGACGTGCAGCGACCCGTCGAGGGGGGCTGGTCCGGCCCCGCCCACCCCGCCCGGCGGGGTGGGCGCCGCGGCGGGCGACGCGGTCCACGTGCCCGAGCCCCGGCGCCGGACGAGGAAGCCGTTCTCGCGCAGCTCCTGGTAGGCCGCCGCGACCGTCCCGCGCCCGACGCCGAGGGCCACGGCGAGCTCCCGCTCGCTCGGCACGCGCGTGCCCACCGCGAGACGCCCGTCGGCGAGCAGCGTGCTGATCCGGCCGGCGAGCGCCGCCTGCGCGCTGACCCCGGGACCGGCGCCCTCCCGCCAGCCGCCGAGCAGGCGGGCGAGGCTCCCGGCACCCAGGTGGTCGTCCATGCCACACAGTCTGCCACTTCTGCCACTGTGGGTGCCACTTCGTGCTGAGTGGCCCTGGCACGGCCTGCCACCAGAGGCCACCCTGGAGGACGTCCAGCCACTTCTCCCCGAGGAGCTCCCGATGGTCCTGACCGTCACCGTGCTCGGCGTCGTCGTCGTCGCCGGGCTCCTGCTCGTCGCGCGCTACGGCGCCGACTCCCGCGTCTCCGGCGACCCGACCGGCCGCGACCCGATCTGGCCGTCCCGGCCGGTCCGCGAGCACACCCCCGCCTCGGACCTGCGGCTCGTGCGCGCCTGGCTCGCCCGGCTCGACGCCCACCGGCGCTGCTGGGAGCTCTTCGAGCGCACCCTGCACCCGTGGGAGGCGCCGGCCACGGTGCGGACGCGGAGTTCGAGCGCCTAGAGGCAGCGAACGCCACCTTCGCTGCCACAGCAGGGCGCCTACAGCTGCGCCGCGGCCGCCTCGTCGAGGAGCCAGAGCGTCCGCTCGGTCCCGCGCAGACCCGCCAGGGGCACGTCCACCTCGGACGCGCCGGCGTGGGCCCGGGCGAGCGCCTCGGCCTTCCCGCCGCCGGCGGCCACCAGCCAGATCTCCCGGGCGTACCGGGCGGCCGGCAGGGTGAGGCTCACGCGCGTGGGCGGGGGCTTGGGGCAGTCGCGCACGGCGACGACCCCGGCCCCGCCGGCGTGCACCGCGGGGGAGTCGGGGAACACCGACAGCACGTGCCCCTCGGGACCGCAGCCCGCGAGCAGCACGTCGAACGCGGGTACGGGCCCGGCGCCCCCGAGCCGGGTGGCCGCCGACGACAGGGTCTTCGCGTAGGCGTCGGCGGCGAGGTCCGGGTCGCCGCCGCCCGCGTCCTCGGGCGCGTCGGAGGCCGCCATCGGGTGCACCCGGCCCGGGTCGAGCGGCAGCGCGTCGAGCAGCGCCTCGCGGGCCTGGGCGTCGTTGCGCTCGGCGTCGCCGGCCGGGACGAAGCGCTCGTCGCCCCAGAACACCTCGACCGCGCCCCAGTCGACGTCGTCCCGGCGGGCGGACGCCGCGACCTCGCGCAGCATCGCGATGCCGATGCCGCCGCCGGTGAGCACCACCGACGCCGACCCCCGCGCCGCCTGGGCCGCCGCGAGCGCGCCGAGCAGGCGCTCGGCGGCGTCGCGCGCCGTCGTGTCCTCGTCGGGGTGGACGACCAGCTCGGGCGTGCTCATGCGGTCACCTTCCTCGACGACGTCCGCGAGCGTCCCGTCGGCATCGCCTCGAGGGCCTCGGCGAAGATGTCGTCGGGGTCGAGGCGGCGCAGCTCCTCGGCGAGGCACTCCCGGGTCGTGCGCCGGGAGAGGGCCACGCGGCGGTCGGGCTGCCCGGGCTGGGAGAGCATCGCGCTCTTCGCGTCGAGGCGGCGCAGCTCCACGGGCCCGCTCGCGCGGTCCAGGCGCACCGCGGCGATCTGGCCGCCCTGCCCGCCGGGCACGTCCTCGCTCCGGCGCGACACCGGGCAGTGCAGCCGCGACGAGAGCCAGCCCGCCAGCAGGTCGGTGGACGCGGAGTCCGGCGCGCCGGACACGGTGGCCGCCGTGATGCGCTCGTGCGGGGGCTGGTCGAGCGCGGCGGTGAGCAGCGCGCGCCAGCTCGTGATGCGGCTCCACGCGAGGTCGGTGTCGCCGGGGTGGTAGCGCTGGCGCAGCTTGCCCAGCGCCTTCGAGGGCGACTTCGCCGAGGACACGTCGGTGATCCGGCGGCCGGCGACGCTGCCCACCGGGTCCTCCGCGGGCACCGCGGGCGCCTCGCCGGGCCACCACGCCACGATCGGCGCGTCGGGCAGCAGGAGCGGCACGACGATGGCCCCGCCCTGGTCGGCCAGCGGCCCGTACATGCGCAGCACGATGACCTCGCTGGCGCCCGCGTCCCCGCCGATGCGGATCTGGGCGTCGAGGCGCGACGCCGCCCGGCGCACGCCGCGGGCCAGCACGAGCACGCGGCAGGGGTGCTCGCGGCTGGCGTCGTTGGCGGCCTGGATGGCGGCCTCGGCCTCCGGGCCGTCCTCGGTGATGATCAGCAGCGTCAGCACGCGCCCGAGCGCCACCGCGCCCGCGCTCTCGCGCAGGTCGACCATCGTGCGGTTGACCGCCGACGTGTCGGTCGACGGCAGGTCGACGATCATGCGTTCCTCTCCGTGGTCACGGACGCCGCCACTGGCGGCCGGTGCGCTCGAGCACCGCGTCGGCCGACGGTGGGCCCCAGGTGCCGGCCGCGTAGGTGTCGGGGGAGCCCTCGCGGTGCCACTTCTCGATCACCGGGTCGAGGATCCGCCAGGACAGCTCGACCTCGGTGTTGGTCGGGAACAGCGACGGCTCGCCGAGCAGGACGTCGAGCAGCAGGCGCTCGTAGGCCTCCGGCGAGGCCTCGGTGAACGCCGTGCCGTAGCCGAAGTCCATCGTGACATCGCGGACCTCCATGCCCGAGCCCGGCACCTTCGAGCCGAACCGCAGGGTGACGCCCTCGTCCGGCTGCACGCGCACGACCAGCGCGTTCTGGCCGAGCTCCTCGGTCATGGTCTGGTCGAACGGCAGGTGCGGGGCCCGCTTGAACACCACGGCGATCTCGGTGACCCGCCGGCCCAGGCGCTTGCCGGTGCGCAGGTAGAACGGCACGCCGGCCCAGCGGCGGGTGTTCACCTCGCAGGTGATCGCCGCGTAGGTCTCGGTGACCGAGTCGGGCGGGAAGCCCTCCTCCTGCTGCAGGCCCTTGACCTCCGAGCTGCCCTGCCACCCCGCCGCGTACTGCCCGCGGGCGGTCGTCTCGCCGATCGGTTCGGCCAGCGTCGTGGCCGACAGGACCTTGATCTTCTCCTCGCGCAGGTCGTGCGGCGAGAAGGAGACCGGCTCCTCCATCGCGGTCAGCGCGAGCAGCTGCAGCAGGTGGTTCTGGATGACGTCGCGGGCCGCGCCGATGCCGTCGTAGTAGCCGGCGCGCCCGCCCACCCCGATGTCCTCGGCCATCGTGATCTGCACGTGGTCGACGTGGTGGGCGTTCCAGATCGGCTCGAACAGCTCGTTGGCGAACCGCAGCGCCAGCAGGTTCTGGACGGTCTCCTTGCCGAGGTAGTGGTCGATCCGGAAGACCGAGTCCTCGGGGAAGACGTCGTTGACGATCCCGTTGAGCTCCTGCGCCGAGCGCAGGTCGTGGCCGAACGGCTTCTCGATGACCACGCGGCGCCACACGTCGCCGTCGTCGTCGGCGAGCCCCGAGCGCGAGAGCTGCTTGCACACCGTCGGGAACGCCGACGGCGGGATCGACAGGTAGAAGGCGTGGTTGCCGTTGGTGCCGCGCTCCCTGTCGAGCTCGGCCACGCACGCCGCGAGGTTGTCGAACGCCTCGTCGTCGTCGAAGGTGCCCTGCACGAAGCGCAGGCCCTCGGACAGGCGGTCCCACACCTCCTGGCGGAACGGGGTGCGGGAGTGCTCGCGCACCGCGTCGTGCACGACCTCGGCGAAGTCCTGGTCGGCCCAGTCGCGCCGAGCGAACCCGACGAGCGCGAAGCCCGGCGGGAGCAGCCCGCGGTTGGCGAGGTCGTAGATCGCCGGCATGAGCTTCTTGCGCGCCAGGTCACCGGTCACGCCGAACAGCACGAGGCCCGAGGGCCCGGCGATGCGCGGCAGCCGCTTGTCGCGGGCGTCGCGCAGGGGGTTGGTCCAGGTGTCGTGGGCGCCCATGTGGCGCGTCACCGACTCACCTCCCGTACGGCGTTCGCCAGCGCCACCAGCCCGGCCGCCCGGTCGGCGAGGTGCAGCCGCAGCACGGGCCGCGGGGTGCCGCCGTTCTTGGCCGCCGCGAGCACCCCGGCGTCGCCGCGGGCCTGCGCGTGCTCGAGCGTGCCGAACGAGAACGGCTGCCCGGGGATCGCGAGGTCGTCGGCGACCGAGCCCGTGATCTGCAGGAACACGCCGTTCTGGTGGCCGCCCTTGTGGTACTGGCCGGTGGAGTGCAGGAACCGCGGGCCCCAGCCGAACGTCGTCTGCAGCCCCGTGGCCTTCGCGAGCTCGGGTCGCAGCGTCGCGAACGACGCGTCGTCGAGCCGGTCGAGGTAGGCCTGCACGGAGATGTAGCCGGCGTCGGGCGCCGCGTCGACCAGCGCCTGGATCGCGTCGATGACGGTCGCGGGCTGACCGAGCCAGCTCGCGTCGCCGGCCGCGCGGATCTCGATGACCCCGTCGGTGACGACGGGGGAGTCGTCGGCGGAACCGGAACCGGACCCGCTCCCGGCCTCCGCGAGCAGGTCGCGCGTGGCCTGCTTCGCCGACTCGACGTCGGGCTGGTCGAACGGGTTGATGCCGATGAGGCGCCCGGCCAGCGCGACCGCGTGCTCCCAGAGCAGGAACTGCCCGCCCAGCGTGCCGGTGACCGACACCTGCGCGCCCGTGTCCGCCGGGCCGAGCGCGACGGGCGTGGCGTCGCGGCCGTGGTCGGAGAAGCCGGGGGCGTCCGGCCCCTCGACGACGACGGGCAGCAGGCCGGTGCCCTGCTTGCCGGTGGACTCGGCGATGAGCTGCTCGGCCCAGTTGCCGAAGCCGACGAGCCCGGACCCGGTGTCGGCGAGGACGACCTTCTCCGCCCCGGCGTTGTGGGCCGCGGCCATGGCGGCCGCGAGGACGACCGCCGGGTTGTCGGCGCTGTCGCGGGCGAGCTCCGGGGCGACCGCGGCGGCCTCGTCGAGCAGCGCGCCGATGTCGACGCCCGTGAGCGCCGAGGGCACCAGCCCGAACGCGGTGAGCGCCGAGTAGCGCCCGCCGACGCCGGGGTCGGCCTCGATCAGGCTGCGGTAGCCCTGGTCGCGCGCCAGGTCGGCGAGCTTCGTGCCCGGGTCGGTGACGACGACCATCCGGGACGCGGCGTCGATCCCGTTGGCCTCGAAGACCTCGGTGAACACCCGGCGCTGGCTGTCGGTCTCCACCGTGCCGCCGGACTTCGACGACACCACGAGCACCGTGCGGGACAGGTCGCCGGCGAGCGCGTCGGAGACCTGCATCGGGTCGGTCGTGTCGAGCACGACCAGCGGGAACTCGCCGCCGACCGACCCGCCCGAGCGGGTCGCGCAGATGACCTCGGGCGCCAGCGACGAGCCGCCCATGCCGGCGAGCACGACGCGGTCGACGCCGTCGTCGTGCAATGCCCGGCGCAGCGCGGCGAGCTCGTCGACCAGCGGACGCGAGGTCTCGTGCAGGTTCACCCAGCTCAGGCGCTTGCTCGCCTCGGGCTCCGCGTCGGGACCCCACAGGGTGGCGTCACCGGCCGAGAGCTTGGAGGCCGCGCCGTCGCCGACCAGCTTCTCGATCAGCGCGTTCGCCGCGTCGGCGAGGTCGCCGTCGACGATGCGCACCTCCGCGCCGGAACCCCCCGCGGCGCTCACTGCTGCTCCGGGCTGCGGCGGCTCAGCTGGTCGGACACGGTCTCGGTGAGCTCGGCCCACGAGTCCTCGAACTTCTTGACGCCCTCGTTCTCGAGGGTCAGGAAGACGTCGTCGATGTCGATGCCGACGTGGGCGAGGCCCGCGAACACCTCGCGGGCGGCCTCCTCGGTGCCGCTCACGGCGTCGCCGTGCAGCTCGCCGTGGTCGGCGAAGGCCTTGAGCGTGGCCTCGGGCATCGTGTTCACGGTGTTCGGCGCGACCAGCTCGGTGACGTACAGGGTGTCCGGGTAGGCCTTGTTCTTCACGCCGGTCGACGCCCAGAGCGGGCGCTGCGGCTTGGCGCCCGCGCCCTTGAGGGACGCCCAGCGCTCGGTGCCGAACACCTCGAGGAACGCGGCGTAGGCCAGGCGCGCGTTGGCGATGGCCGCGGTGCCGCGCAGGTTGAGCGCCGCGTCGGTGCCGATGGCGTCGAGGCGCTTGTCGACCTCGGAGTCGACGCGCGAGACGAAGAACGACGCGACCGAGGCCATCCCGGTGAGGTCGTGGCCGTTCGCCCGGGCCTGCTCCATGCCGGCGAGGTAGGCGTCCATGACCTCGCGGTAGCGCTCCACCGAGAAGATCAGGGTCACGTTGACGCTGATGCCCTCGGCGAGCGTGCGGGTGATCGCCGGGATGCCCTCACGGGTCGCCGGGATCTTGATCATCAGGTTGGGCCGGTCGACCGTCTTCCAGAGGTCGGCGGCCTCGGCCACGGTGGCGTCGGTGTCGTGGGCCTTGCCCGGGTCGACCTCGAGCGACACGCGCCCGTCGACGCCGCCGGTGCGCTGCCACACGCCGCGGAACACGTCGCACGCGCGGCGCACGTCCTCGGTGGTGAGCTCGCGGATCGCGTCCTCGACCGGGGCGCCGCGGGCGGCGAGCCCGTCGAGGTCCTCGGCGTAGTGGTCGGCGTCCGCGAAGGCGCTCGCGAAGATCGTCGGGTTGCTGGTGACGCCGACGACCTCGAAGTCCTCGATGAGGGAGGAGAGGTTGCCGGACTCGATGCGCTGGCGGGACAGGTCGTCCAGCCAGACGGAGACACCGGCCGCGGAGAGGTCGGCGAGGGGGGTGTTGCTGGCCATCAGGGGGTCCTCCTCGGGGCGCGCGATCAGGCCGATCAGGCGGAGTGCTCGGCCGCGCGGGCGAGCGTGCGGCGCCCGGCCTCGACCACGTGCTGGGTCGTGAAGCCGAACTGCTGGAAGAGCGTCTTGTAGTCGGCGCTGGCGCCGAAGTGCTCGATCGAGACGCACTCGCCGTCGTCGCCGACGAACTTGTGCCAGGACTGCGCGACGGCCGCCTCGACCGACACGCGCGCCTTGACGTCGGGCGGGATGACGTGGCGGGTGTAGCTGCGGTCCTGCGCCTCGAACCACTCGACGCAGGGCATGCTCACCACGCGGGTGGGAACGCCCTCGGACTCGAAGACCTTCCGGGCCTCGACCGCGAGCTGCACCTCCGAGCCGGTGGCGATGAGCACGAGCTGCGGCCGGCCGTCGGAGGCGTCCTGCAGGGTGTAGCCGCCCCGCGCGACGCCGTCGGTGTCGGTGCCCTCGAGGATCGGCAGGTTCTGGCGCGTCAGCGCGAGGCCGGCCGGGCCGGTCGGGTTGTCGAGGATCGCGCGGACCGCCGCCGAGGTCTCGTTGGCGTCGGCCGGGCGCACGATCGACAGGCCCGGCACCGCCCGCAGCGAGGCGAGCTGCTCGATCGGCTGGTGCGTGGGCCCGTCCTCGCCGAGCCCGATCGAGTCGTGGGTCCAGATGTAGGTGGTCGGCAGCTTCATCAGCGCCGCCAGACGCACCGGTGGGCGCATGTAGTCCGAGAAGATCAGGAACGTGCCGCCGTAGACCCGGGTGCCGCCGTGCAGCGCGATCCCGTTGAGGATCGAGCCCATGGCGTGCTCGCGGACCCCGAAGTGCAGGGTGCGGCCGTAGGGGCTCATCTGGCCCCAGTTGTTGGTCGTGACCGACGACGGGCCGAACGAGTCGGCGCCCTTGATCGTGGTGTTGTTGCTCTCGGCGAGGTCGGCCGACCCGCCCCAGAGCTCCGGGAGCTCCGGCCCGATCTCGCCGAGGATCTTCTGCAGGGCCTTACGGGTGGCGACGGGGTCGCCGCCGACCTCCCAGGAGGGCAGCTTGTCGTGCCAGCCGGCGGGCAGCTCGCGGCGCGCCATCCGCTCGAGCAGGGCGCGGCGCTCGGGGTTGGCCTGCGCCCAGTCGTCGAACTGCTTGTCCCAGGCCTCGTGCTCGGCCTTCGCCCGCTCGGCGATCGAGCGGGTGTGCGCGAGCACCTCGTCGTCGATCTGGAAGTGCTTGTCCGGGTCGAAGCCGAGGATCTCCTTGACCGCGCGGACCTCGTCCTCGCCGAGCGCGGCACCGTGCGCGGCACCGGTGTTCATCTTGTCCGGCGCGGGATAGCCGATGATCGTGCGCAGGGCGATGAAGCTCGGGCGCCCGGTCTCGGCCTTCGCGTTCGCCAGCGCCTCGCGGATACCGACGACGTTCTCGCCGCCGCGCACCACCTGGGTGTGCCAGCCGTAGGCCTCGTAGCGCTTCACCACGTCCTCGGAGAGGGCGACGCTGGTGTCGTCCTCGATCGAGATGTGGTTGTCGTCGTAGATCACCGTGAGGTTGCCGAGCTGCTGGCGCCCGGCGATCGACGACGCCTCGGCCGTCACGCCCTCCTCGATGTCGCCGTCGGAGGCGATGACGTAGATCTGCGAGTCGAACGGGCTCTCGCCGACCGGCGGGTCGGGGTCGAACAGGCCGCGCTCGCGGCGCGCCGCCATCGCCATGCCCACCGCGGAGGCGAGCCCCTGGCCCAGGGGGCCGGTGGTGATCTCGACGCCGGGGGTGTGGCTGTACTCGGGGTGGCCCGGGGTGGCCGAGTCCCAGGTGCGCAGCTCCTCGAGGTCCCGCATCTCGAGGCCGTAGCCCGCGAGGAAGAGCTGGATGTACAGCGTGAGGCTCGAGTGTCCGGCGGAGAGCACGAAGCGGTCGCGGCCCTGCCAGGCCGGGTCGGCCGGGTCGTGGCGCATCGTGTGCTGGAAGAGCGTGTAGGCCAGCGGCGCCAGGGACATGGCGGTGCCGGGGTGACCGTTGCCCACCTTCTGCACGGCGTCGGCGGCGAGCACGCGGATGGTGTCGACGGCCTTCTCGTCGAGCGCCGACCAGTCGTCGGGGCGGTGAGGAGTCAGCAGCGACTGGATCTCGTCCGGGTCCTCGCTCGCGGGCTGCGTGTTGCTCACATCGGTGGCGGTCACGAGGTGCCTTCCTGCGCGTCTTCGGGCGCCGCGGGCCTCGGCTCCGCCGCGCGTCCGTCCAGTGGGGGCGATGCTCCCACGGGATCGATTCAAGTCCCTACGGACCTGCATCGATCCTCTGTCATCACAACGCCCCGGAGATACCCTCACGTCCCCTGACGGACACCGGCGGCCTATCATCGCCGGGTCGTTCGGCGGTCGGTCCCGCGCCCGCCCCGGGGACGTCACCGGACCGTGACGTGGCGGACACCGCACACGCCGGGAGACGCCCCCCGCGAGCGGACGGCGCCGCGGGGGTGCAGACTTCCCCGACGACAGCGTGTAGGAGACGCGGTCGTGCCCGAAGAACGTCCGACCACCACACAGCGAGGTGCCACCGAGTGAGCACGGCGGTCGGCCCGGTCCCCGCGACGCGGCGGGGCGGCCTGCTCACCACCGTGCGGGCCTATCTCGCGCTGACCAAGGCCCGGATCATCGAGCAGCTGCTCGTGGTCACGGTGCCGGCGATGATGCTCGCCGAACGGTCGGTGCCGTCCCTCTGGCTCGTGCTCTCCGTCCTGGTCGGCGGCGCCGGCGCGGCGGCCAGCGCCCACGCGCTGAACTGCGTCGTCGACGCCGACATCGACGCGAAGATGGCGCGCACCCGCAAGCGCCCGCTGGCCCGCGAGGCGGTGCCCCGCTCGCACGCCCTGGTGTTCGGGCTCGTGCTGGGTGCGCTGTCGGCCGTGTGGCTCGGGCTCACGGCGAACTGGGTGGCCGCGGGCCTCTCGGTGGCCGCGATCGCGTTCTACATCCTCGTCTACACGCTGCTGCTCAAGCGCCGCACCGCGCAGAACATCGTCTGGGGCGGCGCCGCGGGCTGCATGCCCGTGGTGATCGGCTGGGCGGCCGTGACGGGCTCGGTGGGCTGGCCCGCCTGGGTCCTCTTCGCGATCATCTTCTTCTGGACCCCGCCGCACTTCTGGGCGCTGGCGATGCGCTACCGCGACGACTACGCCGCCGCCGGCATCCCGATGCTCCCGGTCGTCGCCTCGCCCCGTCGCGTGAGCCGCCAGATCGTCGCCTACTCGTGGGCGATGGTGGCCTGGTCGGCGCTGCTGATCCCTGCGACGTCCTGGATCTACCTGGGCACCGCGGCCCTCGGCGGCGTCTGGTTCCTCGTCGCCGCGCACCGCCTCGACGGCGCGGTCAAGCGCGACGAGGTCGTGCAGTCGATGCGCCTGTTCCACCTCTCGAACACCTACCTCACGGGCCTGTTCGTGGCGGTGGCCGTCGACTCGGCCGTCGGCTGGCCGGTCTTCGGCTGGCCGTTCTAGGTCCAGACCCTCGGCGCTGCCGGCCGGCGGGGGTACCGCCCGCGGAGGTCCGGGAGGTCGCGCCACCGCAGCCGGTCGACCCGCGCCAGGAACGTGGCGACGTCCGCCACCACCTCCGCGACGGGCTGCTCGCCCTCCCGGCCGAGCGACACCACCTGCCAGCCGTGCGCCAGGAGCTCCTCCGCGCACAGGCGGGCCTGCGCGGGGTGCCGGTCGACGAGCACGCCGCTGGACGTCGCGGGCCAGCCGAGGTCCAGCGCGCCGACGGTCTCCCCGGTCGCGGACCGCGCCACCACCGCGTCGACCGTCGGTGACGGCAACCGCGCCAGCAGGACGCCGAGTCGCACCCGGGTGCGGCGCGGGCTGTCGGCGCGCGGGTCCATCAGCGACGCCACCGCCCGCACGCGGGCGATGCCCCGTTCGCCGGTGTGCCGGTCGGCGAGCGCGACGACGTCGGCGGCGGTGACCCCGGTACGGCGGGCGAGGGCGTCGGCGACGACCACGGCCTCGACGGTCGGGAGCCGGCGGGCGACCTCCAGCACCGTGCGCGCCGGCGAGGTGAGCCGCAGCGTGCCGTCGGCGCCGTCGCGCCACGTGACCACCTCGTCCTCCGCGAGTTCGGCGCGCCGCACGTCGACCGAGCCCCGCGACCGTGCCCCGGCCCCGGACACGAGCACCTCGGTCGCGCCCGCCGGCACATCAGTGTCGGCGAGGGTCGCGTCGACGTCGGCGACCGCCGTCCCGGCGCCCCACAGCACCGCTGCCGCCAGACCCGTGACCGCGCCGTCGGGGTGGCGGAGGAGCGCGGCACGCGCCAGCGTCACCTGGTCCACCGGCGCACTCGCGGCCTGGTAGACGTCGTGACCCAGGGAGACGAACCCCGTGCCCCGCAAGGCTCCCTTGCTGATCTCACCGCGGGCCACGGCCTCGGACCCGCGGAACGGTCGATCGAGTTCCATACGGGTTTCGACGCCGCCGCCGTCCCGGCGGTTCCACGACGCCGTCCCAGCGCCCGGGCTCGCCAGTTCGATCTCTCAGGGGTGCCACCAGTGCTGTGCACTGACGGCTCTCCGGAGAGATCGAACTGGAGAGCTGGCGGCAGGCGACGGTGGCGCCCCGCCCGGAGTCCGGGTCGCCGAAGGCCCGGTGGACGCGCCCGACCACGCCGCGCGCGAGCTGCCCGCAAGCGCCTCCGAGGCCCTCAGGGCCGCAGCAGGAGCTTCCCGGTCGTGCGGCGGGACTCGAGGTCGCGGTGGGCCGTCGCGGCGTCGTCGAGGGCATAGCGGCCGCCGATGCGGACGGCGAGGTCGCCGGCCGCCACCGCCGAGAACACCGCCGCGGCGCGGGTGGCGAGCTGCTCGGGGGTGCGCACGTGCCAGTGCAGCGACGGGCGGGTGAGGTACACCGAGCCGGCGCTGTTGAGGCGCTGCGGGTCGACGGGCGGCACGGGCCCGCTCGCCGCGCCGTAGAGGGCGAGCACGCCGCGGATGCGCAGGCTGGCGAGGGAGGCGTCGAAGGTGGAGGCGCCGACGCCGTCGTAGACCACCGCGACGCCCTCGCCGCCGGTGAGGGCGCGGACGCGGTCGGGGAGGTCGTCGGAGTACCGCAGGGTCTCGTCCGCGCCGGCCTCGCGGGCCAGGGCGTCCTTCTCCGGCGACGAGGTGGTGGCGATGACCCGGGCGCCCAGCGAGCGCGCCATCTGGCAGAGCAGCAGGCCCATCCCGCCTGCGGCCGCGTGGACGAGGACGTCGTCGCCGGGCGCCACCGGGTAGGTGTCGTGGAGCAGGTAGTGCGCGGTCATGCCCTGCAGGGCCACGGCGGTCGCGGTCTCGAGGTCGACGCCCTCGGGGACGACGACGAGGTCGGTCGCCGGGACCACCGCGAGGGTCGCGTACGTGCCGAGGGTGTTCGTCCAGGCGACGCGGTCGCCCGGCGCGACGGTGGTGACGGCCGGCCCGACGGCGCGCACGGTGCCGCCGCCCTCGACGCCGGGCACGAAGGGCAGCTCGTGGGGGTAGATGCCGGCGCGGAAGTACGTGTCGATGTAGTTGACGCCGACCGTGGCGATCTCGACGAGCACCTGGCCCTCGCCGGGCTCGGGGTCGGGCAGCTCGGCGGGCTCCAGGACCTCGGGGCCACCGAGGCGCGAGACCCGGACCGCGCGCATCAGCCCCTCCCGGCGAGCGCGGGCGCCGGGGCGTCGACGGGGGCGGGCGCCGGGTCGATCGCGGCGGTCGCCGACCACAGCCAGGCGGTCGCGGCGACGGTGACCACCGCGCCGAGGACGTGCAGGGCCACGAGCAGCTCCGGGACGCCGAGGGCGTACTGGATGCCGCCGAGCGCGCCCTGCGCCAGCGTGAGCACGACGAGCACCCGCAGGCGCACGATCACCGCGCGGGGGACGGGCACCGCGTGCGCCATGAAGCCCACGCCGACGAGCAGGCCGAGGAACGCGAAGAGCAGGTGCGCATGGGCGGTCGCGAGCGTGGGCAGGGGGACCGCCGCCAGGCGCGGGGTCGCGGCGTCGCCCCCGTGCGGGCCCGCCGCCGTGACGAGCGTGCCCGCGACGAGCAGGGCCACGAGCACCACCGAGGTGACCGCGAGCAGGCCGCGCAGCGCGTGGGGGACGGCCGGGGTCCAGGGCGTGCCGGGCGGGGCGGCCAGGGCGGCGGGGGAGGACTCGCGCACGAGCAGCACCGCGAGCCAGATCAGCGGGATCGTCACGAGGAAGTGCGGCGCGACGGTGTACCAGGCCAGCCCCGTGAGCACGGTGATGCCGCCGATGACGGCCTGGGCGACGACGCCGAGGGGCATCGTCGCGGCGAGCAGCACCAGGCGCCGGCGGCGGGGCCGGACGTTGAGGGCGGCGAGCAGGCACGCGCCCGTGATCAGCACGAGGGCGATCCCGAGCAGGCGGTTGCCGAACTCGACCCACTGGTGCAGCACCGCGATCTCGGGGTGCGGCACCGGGACGAGGCTGCCCGGGAAGCACTCGGGCCAGGTCGGGCACCCGAGCCCGGACCCGGTCACGCGGACGACGGCACCCGTGACCGCGATGCCGGCCTGGCCGACGACGGCGGCCATCGCGAGGCCGTGCATCAGCCGGGGCGGTGTGGCGGGGAGACGCTCCAGCACACCGCTGATCCTACGTCCCGTCGTAGGAAGTCAGCAGGGACTCAGCTCCAGCGCACCGTGCGGGTGGCGATGCCGCCCGCCACGACCGCCCAGAGGAGCAGGACGACGACGTGTGCGAGCAAGGGCGTCCCGCCGGCGAGCGCGGTGCGCAGGCCCTCCGCGAGAGCCCCGGAGGGCAGCAGCTGCACGACCGCGGCGAGCGGCCCGGGCAGCGCCGAGGCCGGCACGAGCACCCCGCCCGCGAAGAGCAGCACGAACCAGACGACGTTGGCGAGGGCGAGCGTGATCTCCGCGCGCACGCTGCCCCCGAGCAGCACGCCGACGGCCCCGAAGGCCGCGGTGCCGAGCACGACGAGCAGGAGCACCCAGCCCGGCGAGCCCTCGCCCGGCCGCCAGCCCAGCACCACCGCGACGACGGCGAGCACCACGACCTGCACGAGCACCACGGCGGCCATCCCGCCGAGCCGCCCGCACACGATGAGCCAGCGGGGGACCGCGGTGGCCGCGAGGCGCCGCAGCACCCCGTAGCGGCGGTCGAAGCCCAGGGAGATCGCCTGGCTGGTGAAGGCGGTCGACATGATCGCGAGCGCGAGCACCGTGCCGAGCGCGGACGTGGCGCGGGGCTCGGGCAGCGGCACCACGCGCAGGAGCGTGAGCCCGACGAGCAGCGCCAGCGGGATGATCAGCGTGAGCAGCACCTGCTCGCCCTGGCGCAGCGCCAGCCTGGTCTCGAGGCCGATCTGGGTCGCGAGCATGCGCCCCAGCGGGCCGCGCCCGGGCGACGGCCGGAACGTGCCGGCCTCGAACCGCGGGGCCGTCACGAGCGCAGCTCCCGTCCCGTGAGCTCGAGGAACACGTCCTCGAGGCTGCGGCGCGCGACGCGCAGGTCGTCGGCGAGCACCCCCTGGCGGGCGCACCACGACGTCACGGCCGAGAGCACCTGCGGGTCGATGGAGCCCTCGACGAGGTAGCTGCCCGGCGTCGGCTCCGAGACCGCGCAGCCCTCGGGCAGGGCGTCGGCGAGCAGGCGCAGGTCCATGCCGGCCGCGGCGCGGAAGCGCAGCTCGCGGTCGGCGCCCGCGGCGGTCAGTTTGTCCGGGCTCCCCTCGGCGACGGCGCGGCCGTGGTCGATGATCACGATGTGGTCGGCGAGGGTCTCGGCCTCCTGCATGAGGTGCGTGGTGAGCAGCACCGCGACGCCGTCGGCGCGCAGGGCGCGCACGAGGTCCCAGACGAGCCGGCGGCCCTGCGGGTCGAGGCTGGCGGTGGGCTCGTCGAGGAACACCAGCTCCGGGCGCCCGACGACGGCGCACGCCAGCGCCAGGCGCTGCTGCTGGCCCACCGACAGGCGCTTGTAGGGCTTGCGGGCGCAGGCGGCGAGGCCGAGCGTCTCGACGAGCCAGTCCGGGTCGAGCGGGTGCGCCGAGCAGGCCGCCACGAGGCCGACCATCTCGCGCACCCGGACGCCGGGGTAGGCGCCGCCGCCCTGCGGCATGACGCCCATGCGGGCGCGCAGGGCGTCGGGCGCGCCGGCGGGGTCGGTGCCCAGCACCCGGACCGAGCCCGCGTCGCGGCCGCGCAGGCCCTCGCACACCTCGACGGTGGTGGTCTTGCCCGCGCCGTTGGGCCCGAGCAGGGCGAGCACCTGGCCCGGCGCGAGGTCCAGGTCGAGCCCGTCGACGGCGGCGCGACCCTGGTAGCGCACGACGAGGTCGCGCACCTCCAGCGCGCCTGCGGTGACCGACACGGCCGCCAGCCTAGGTGGACGGCGTGCGCGTCACGCGCCCGCGCACGGCGAACAGCGGGACCAGCGCGAGCAGCGCCGCGGCGGTGATGGCCATGGGCAGCTGGTAGGTGCGGAACGAGAAGTCCGCGCCCGTCGGCGGCACCAGCAGGGCCACGACCGCGCAGATCGCGACGGCGAAGCCCCGGATCCGCGGGTTGCGCACCGACGCGGCCAGCGGGACGACGGCCCACAGCAGGTACCAGGGGTGCAGCACGGGCCCGGCGAGGAACACCGCGCCGAAGCCGTAGCCCATGCCCGCGACGGCGTGCAGGCGCCCGTTCAGCACCATGAACACCAGCAGCAGGCACACCAGCGCGGCGACGCCCAGCCCGGCGGCGCGCGTGAGGTCGAGGACGGCGTCGGTGTGGTCGCCGAGCCCGAGGATCCCGCCGAGCCAGCCGCCGAGCACCCCGAGGTCGGTGGTGACCGAGAGCCAGCTGCGCAGCAGGTTCGGCACCGCGAGCGCCTGGATCCACCCGAAGCCCAGGCCGCTGCCGACCGAGACGGCGGCGACCATCCCGAGCCCCAGCGCCGAGCACCCCGCGCCGTAGCGCACGAGGCGCCCGATCCCCCCGCCCCGCTCGTGGGCCACGTGCGCGGCGAGGAACCCCAGCGCCACCACCGCGGGGATCTTCCCGGAGGCGCCGAGCCCGATGAGCAGCGCGCCGAGCACCCACGAGCGCCGCATGCCGATCTCCATGCCGGCGAGGACGACACCCAGCATGATCGCGTCGTTGTGGATGCCGCTGACCAGGTGGAACAGCACCAGCGGGCTGATCGCGAGCCACAGCGCGGCGATCGGCTCGACGCCGGCCCGGCGGGCGAGGTGCGGCACCGCCCAGATCACCAGGCCCAGCGAGGCGAGCGCGAGCACGCGGTGCAGGTAGACGCCGAGCACGATGTCGTCGCCCGCGATGGCGGTGATGAGGCGCCCGAAGGACAGGAAGCCGGGCCCGTACGGCGACGGCGTGGTCCGCCAGATCGTGGGGATGCTCGCGACCAGCGGGTCGGAGAGCCCCAGCGCCTGCGCGGCGCCGTAGATGTAGGGGTCGAAGCCCCGAGAGACGACCTCGGCCTGGGAGAGGTAGCCGTAGACGTCGGTGGAGAACAGCGGGGGCGCGACGGCCAGCGGCGCCATCCACATGACGAGGATGCGCGTCAGCTGGCGCACCGACAGGCGCACGCGGCCGGGCCAGGCGAGCCGCCCGAGCCACAGCCAGGCCAGCACGAGCATGCCCATGCCGATGTAGGCGAGCGTCAGCGACACCGTCGGCATCCGGCCCCACAGGCCGAGCACCCGCGTGCCGAGCAGCGGGTTGTACGCCGGGGCCGGCGTCGCGCCGCACCCCAGGGCGCCGATCGCCATGAGCAGCGAGCCGGTGGTGCCGAAGCGGCGCACGGTCCGCAGGCGGCGGCGCTCGTCGGGCGTCGGCGGGGGCGGCTGCGCCCCGGGGGGCGTCACCGCGGGCGACACGGCAGCGGGCACCGGCGCAGGGGCCTCCGTCGTGCCGGTCACGGGCGGGGACGATACCGAGGCCGCTCGCGGGTCCCGGCCGCCGTACCCCGGCGGCGGGTGAGGGTAGGTGACCCTGGGTGAGTGCGATCACCCCGTCCGGTCCGGGGGCCCGCTTTGCCCGGCGGGGACAAATAAGCAAGACTGGTGTTGTCAAAAAGAAGGCTGACCTAACCGATCACGGTCAGGAGGTGAGGACCATGAGCGTCGACGGGCACGACGGCCGGACGCGGGACCTCATCGTCCGCAGGCTCCTCGAGCACGGCCCCACCACGGCGAAGGACCTCGCCGGCGTGCTGGGGCTGTCGGGGGCGGCGGTGCGCCGGCACCTCGACGCCCTGATCGCCGAGGCCACGGTGACGACCCGGGACGCTCCCCGCGCCGGGCGCGGACGTGGCCGGCCCGCCCGCCAGCACCTGCTCACCGAGCAGGGCCGCCGACGGGTCGGGGGCGACGAGGAGGACGTGGCGCAGCTCGCCGTCTCGGTGCTGCGCGAGCTGTCCGACGTGCTGGGGGACGACGCGGTCCGCGCGTTCGCCCGCCGGCGCGTGGAGGGCCTGCTCGCGGAGCACCGGGAGGCGATCGGCGCCCACGCCGACCACACCGGCCGGGTGCACGCCCTGGCCGGTGCGCTCTCCCACGAGGGCTACGCCACCTCGTCCCGCGCCACCACGGCGGGCGAGGCCCTCTGTCAGCACCACTGTCCGGTGGCCGGCGTGGCCGCCGAGTTCCCGCAGCTGTGCGAGGCGGAGACCGAGGTCTTCGCCGAGCTCCTGGGCACGCACGTCCAGCGGCTGAGCACCATCGCGCGCGGCGATGCCGCGTGCACGACCCACGTGCCCCGACAGCAGGGCTCCACCACCCCTCACGACGTCAAGGGAAGGCAGGTCGTATGACCACCTCCGCGGAGCGGACCACCGCCCCGACCGAGCTCACCCAGGAGGAGACCCTCGCGGCGCTCGGGCAGTACCAGTTCGGGTGGCACGACAGCGACGTCGCCGGGGCGAGCGCGCAGCGAGGCCTCAACGAGGCGGTCGTGCGTGACATCTCGGACAAGAAGAGCGAGCCCGACTGGATGCTGCAGGCGCGGCTCAAGGCGCTGAGCACGTTCGAGAAGAAGCCGATGCCGCAGTGGGGCTCCGACCTCTCGGGGATCGACTTCGACAACATCAAGTACTTCGTCCGGTCGACGGAGAAGCAGGCCGCCAGCTGGGAGGACCTGCCCGACGACATCAAGGCGACCTACGACAAGCTCGGCATCCCCGAGGCGGAGAAGGCGCGCCTCGTCGCCGGCGTCGCGGCGCAGTACGAGTCCGAGGTCGTGTACCACCAGATCCGCGAGGACCTGGAGGCGCAGGGCGTCATCTTCATGGACACCGACACCGGGCTGCGCGAGCACCCGGAGCTGTTCGAGGAGTACTTCGGCTCGGTGATCCCGGCCGGCGACAACAAGTTCTCCGCGCTCAACTCGGCGGTCTGGTCCGGCGGCTCGTTCATCTACGTGCCCAAGGGCGTCCACGTGGACATCCCGCTGCAGGCCTACTTCCGGATCAACACCGAGAACATGGGCCAGTTCGAGCGGACGCTGATCATCGTCGACGAGGACGCCTACGTCCACTACGTCGAGGGCTGCACCGCGCCGATCTACTCGTCGGACTCGCTGCACTCCGCGGTCGTCGAGATCGTCGTGAAGAAGGGCGGCCGCTGCCGCTACACGACCATCCAGAACTGGTCGAACAACGTCTACAACCTGGTCACCAAGCGCGCCAAGGCCGAAGAGGGCGCGACCATGGAGTGGGTCGACGGCAACATCGGCTCCAAGGTGACCATGAAGTACCCGGCCGTCTGGCTCACCGGGCCGCACGCCAAGGGCGAGGTGCTCTCGGTGGCCTTCTCCGGCGAGGGCCAGCACCAGGACGCGGGCGCCAAGATGGTGCACCTCGCGCCCCACACGTCGTCGACGATCATCTCGAAGTCGGTGGCGCGCGGCGGCGGGCGCACCAGCTACCGCGGCCTCGTGCGCGTCAACAAGGGCGCGCACCACTCGCGGTCGACGGTGAAGTGCGACGCGCTGCTGGTCGACACGATCAGCCGCTCGGACACCTACCCGTACGTCGACGTCCGCGAGGACGACGTGACGATGGGCCACGAGGCGACCGTCTCGAAGGTCAGCGAGGACCAGCTCTTCTATCTGATGTCCCGCGGCCTCACCGAGGACGAGGCCATGGCGATGATCGTGCGCGGGTTCGTCGAGCCCATCGCGCGCGAGCTGCCCATGGAGTACGCGCTCGAGCTCAACCGCCTGATCGAGCTGCAGATGGAGGGCGCTGTCGGATGACCGACACACCTGTCGCTTCCACCGGGGGCGGTTCGACGACCGCCCCCGGCGCCCCGGTCCTGGACGTGGACCCGGGGATCAAGACCGCTTCCTCGCCGAAGATCGCGCCGTGGGAGGAGCGGCACACCTCCTACGACGTCGAGTCGTTCGAGGTCCCGCGCGGGCGTGAGGAGCAGTGGCGCTTCACGCCGCTGCGCCGCCTGCGCGGGCTGCACGACGGCTCGGCGACCGCCGACGGCTCGATCGGCGTGTCGGTGCGCGCCGGCTTCGGCGACAGCGCCACCGACCTCGCGGGGACGGGCACGCGGCACGAGACGGTCGGGCGCGACGACGCGCGGCGCGGCGACGGCGGCATCCCCGCCGACCGCGTGGCCGCGCAGGCCTGGTCGTCGGTCGAGCAGGTGCACGTGGTGACGGTGAACGAGGCGCGCTCGGACGACGAGCCGCTCACGATCACCGTCACCGGCCCCGGCGCGGGGTCGACCGCGTACGCGCACCTGCAGCTGCGTCTCGAGCCCCACGCCGAGGCGGTCGTCGTCCTCGACCACCGCGGGTCGGGCACGGTCGCGGCGAACACCGAGTTCGTCGTCGCCGACGGCGCCAAGCTCGAGGTCGTCGAGGTGCACGACTGGGCCGACGACGCCGTGTACGTGGGCGCCCAGCACCTGTCGGTCGGGCGCGACGCGACGATCCGGCACACCTCGGTGACCCTCGGCGGCGACCTCGTGCGGCTCTCCCCGGTCATCAACTACCGGGCGCCCGGCGGCGACGTCGAGCTCGACGGGCTGTACTTCGCCGACGGCGGCCAGCACTTCGAGCAGCGCCTGCTCGTCGACCACTCGATCCCGAACTGCCGGTCGCGCGTGATGTACAAGGGCGCGCTGCAGGGGGCCGAGGGGGGCACCGCGGCGCACACCGTGTGGATCGGCGACGTCCTCATCCGCAAGGCGGCCGAGGGCACCGACACCTACGAGCTCAACCGCAACCTGCTGCTCACCGACAACGCCCGCGCCGACTCGGTGCCGAACCTCGAGATCGAGACGGGCGAGATCGTCGGCGCCGGCCACGCCAGCGCGACGGGAAGGTTCGACGACGAGCAGCTGTTCTACCTGATGGCGCGGGGGATCCCCGAGGCCCAGGCACGCCGGCTGGTCGTCCGCGGCTTCTTCGGCGAGGTCATCCAGAAGGTCCGCGTGCCCGCGCTGCGCGACCGTCTCGAGGCGGCCATCGAGGCCGAGCTCGAGGTCGTCGGCGTCTGAGCCGGAGCCCGTCCCCTCCGATGGTCGAGCTCCGCTTCGCTCCGTCTCCCGCCACCACCACGTACGGCTGAAAGAGGCTTGATGTCCACCCTCGAGATCCGCGACCTCCACGTCGAGGTCGAGACCGAGTCCGGCCCCAAGGAGATCCTCCGCGGCGTCGACCTCACCGTGAGCTCGAACGAGACCCACGCGATCATGGGTCCGAACGGCTCCGGCAAGTCGACGCTCGCCTACTCGATCGCGGGCCACCCGAAGTACACGGTCACGAAGGGCCAGGTCCTCCTCGATGGCGAGGACGTCCTGGAGATGGCCGTCGACGAGCGGGCGCGCGCCGGGCTGTTCCTGGCCATGCAGTACCCGGTCGAGGTGCCCGGTGTCTCGATGTCGAACTTCCTGCGCTCGGCGGCCACCGCCACGCGCGGCGAGGCGCCGAAGGTGCGGCACTGGGTCAAGGAGGTCAAGGGCGCGATGTCCGACCTCGACATCGACCCGGCGTTCGCCGAGCGCAGCGTCAACGAGGGCTTCTCCGGCGGCGAGAAGAAGCGCCACGAGGTGCTGCAGATGGCGCTGCTGAAGCCGAAGATCGCCGTGCTCGACGAGACCGACTCGGGCCTCGACGTCGACGCCCTGCGCGTCGTGAGCAAGGGCGTCAACGACTACAAGGCCGCCTCCGACGTCGGCGTCCTGCTGATCACGCACTACACGCGGATCCTGCGCTACATCGCGCCGGACAAGGTCCACGTGTTCGTGAACGGCCGCGTCGCCGAGTCCGGTGGCCCGGAGCTCGCCGAGGAGCTCGAGGCCAACGGCTACGAGCGGTTCACGGGGGCCAAGGAGGAGCAGCCGGCATGACCGCACTCGCACCCACCGCTGGTCCCGGGGGTGCGACCCTGGATGTCGCGAAGATCCGTGCGGACTTCCCCATCCTGAGCCGCACCGTCCGCGACGGGAAGCCGCTCGTCTACCTGGACTCGGGCGCCACCTCGCAGCGTCCGCGCCAGGTGCTCGACGCCGAGCGCGCATTCCTCGAGACGTCCAACGCCGCCGTGCACCGCGGCGCGCACGCGCTGGCCGAGGAGGCCACGGACGCCTACGAGTCCGCCCGCGAGCGGATCGCGGCGTTCGTGGGCGCGGACATCGGCGAGATCGTCTTCACCAAGAACGCGACCGAGGGCATCAACCTCGTCGCGTACGGCATGAGCAACGCCTCGGTCGGTGACGGCGTCGAGGCGGCCGCCGAGCGCTTCCGGATCGGGCCGGGCGACGAGATCGTCACGACCGAGATGGAGCACCACGCCAACCTCGTGCCGTGGCAGGAGCTGTGCCGGCGCACCGGGGCGACGCTGCGGTGGTTCTCGGTGACGCGCGACGGGCGGCTCGACCTCGACTCCGACGAGGCGCGCTCGGTCATCAACGAGCGCACCAAGGTCGTCGCGTTCACCCACCAGTCCAACGTGCTGGGCACCGTCCCGCCGGTGGCGGAGCTGGTGCGCCGCGCCCGCGAGGTCGGCGCCTACACGGTGCTCGACGCCTGCCAGTCGGTGCCGCACGCGCCGGTGGACCTGCACGCCCTCGGTGTCGACTTCGCGTCGTTCTCGGGGCACAAGATGCTGGGCCCGTCGGGGATCGGCGTGCTCTACGGGCGCCGCGAGCTGCTCGAGGCGCTCCCGCCGTTCCTCACCGGCGGCTCGATGATCGAGCTGGTGCGCATGGAGGGCTCCACCTACGCGCCGCCGCCGGCGCGGTTCGAGGCCGGCGTGCCGATGACGTCGCAGGCGATCGGCCTCGGCGCGGCCGTGGACTACCTGTCCGCGATCGGCATGGACGCCGTCAAGGCCCACGAGAACGAGCTGACCGGCGCGGCGCTGGTGAAGCTGCAGGACCTGCCGGGCGTGACGATCATCGGCCCGCGCAGCACCGAGGCGCGCGGCGGGGCGGTCGCCTTCGAGATCGAGGGCATCCACCCCCACGACGCCTCGCAGGTGCTCGACGACTCCGGCATCGCCGTGCGCGTCGGCCACCACTGCGCGTGGCCGCTGCACCGGGCGTTCGGCGTGCAGTCGTCGATCCGCGCGAGCTTCCACGTGTACAACACGCTCGAGGAGGTCGACGCGCTGGTGGCCGGGGTGCGCCGGGCGCAGGAGTTCTTCGGGGTACTCGAGTCTTCTGAACCCCTCCGGGGAGGCTCGGCATGAAGCTCGACTCGATGTACCAGGAGATCATCCTGGACCACTACCGCAACCCGCACGGTCGCGGGCTGCGCGATCCGTTCGAGGCCGAGGTCCACCACGTCAACCCGACGTGCGGCGACGAGGTCACCGTCCGCGTGCACCTCTCGGGCGGCGAGGGGCGCGACGCGAAGGTCGAGGACCTCTCGTACGACGCGCTCGGCTGCTCCATCAGCCAGGCGGCGACGTCGGTGGCCTACGACCTGCTCGTCGGGCACACCGTCGGCGAGGCCTTCGAGACCCTCGACGCGTACCAGGAGATGGTGCAGGGTCGCGGCAAAGTGGAGCCCGACGAGGACGTGCTCGACGACGCCGTGGCCTTCGCCGGCGTGGCCGCCTACCCGGCGCGCGTGAAGTGCGCGCTGCTCGGCTGGCTGGCGTTCAAGGACGCGGTGGCGCAGGCTCAAGCTGGAGGTACGACATGACCGAAGAGACCGTCGAGCGCGGCGCGGCCGGGATGCCCGAGGCCCCGGCCCCGAGCGCCGACCTGCCCTCCTACGACGACCTCGAGGAGGCCATGCGCGACGTCGTCGACCCCGAGCTCGGGATCAACGTCGTCGACCTGGGCCTGCTGTACGGCATCGACGTCCACGGCGGCTCCGAGGACGGGGCCGGCCCGGTCGTCACCCTCGACATGACGCTGACGTCGGCGGCCTGCCCGCTGACCGACGTCATCGAGGACCAGGCCCGCGCCGCCCTGACCCAGGGCCCCGGCGGGGGACTGGCCAAGGACGTGCGGATCAACTGGGTCTGGATGCCGCCGTGGGGCCCGGACAAGATCACCGACGACGGCCGCGAGCAGCTCCGCGCGCTCGGCTTCACCGTCTAGCACCACATCGCGAGACCGGAGGGCGCCTCCGCTGCCGTCGACGCAGCGGGGGCGCCCTTCGCTCGTCCGGGCGCGCCGTCGCGCCGTGATCAACGGGGACTTCGAGCGCGTAGAAGCAGCGAACAGGGCGTTCGCTGCTAACCCCGGCGCTCGCGCACCACGTGCGGGCGCAGGTGCCGGTAGCCGCGGACGGCGACACCGGGCACGGAGCGGATCTCGAGGTCGAGGTCGGCGGTGCGCAGGGCCTCGGTGAGCTCCTCGTCGACGAGCACCGTGCCCGGGCGCGCCTCGGACGTCAGGCGGCTGGCGATGTTCACGACCGGCCCGTACACGTCGCCGTAGCGGGGGAGGACCTCGCCGAGCGCGAGCCCCACGCGCAGGGCCAGGCGCCCCTCGTCGTCGGGGACCTCGTCGTGCAGGCGGAAGGCGATGTCGATCGCGTCCTCGACGCGCTCGCACACGAAGAGGATCTCGTCGCCGAGGGTCTTGACGATCCGCCCGCGCCGGCGCGCGACGACCTCGGCGGACACCGTCTCGAAGCGCTCGAGCAGCGCGCGCAGCTCGACCTCGTCGATCTTCCGGGACAGGCTGGTGAACCCGACGATGTCGGCGAACCCCACGACCACGCGGTGCTGCGCCGGCCCGTCCTCCCCGGCGCGCGCGAGCGTCGCGAGCATCCGCCCGGCGGTCATCGTGAGGTGGCGGCGCCAGACGTAGGACTGGAGCTTCTCGAGGGTCGGCACGAGCGCCTCGACGGCGTCGACGATCGCGTCCGGGTCGTGGGCGAGACCCGCGTCGGCGATGGTGCGGCGCACCAGCGTCGCCTGCCACTCCGCGAGGCGGCCGAGACCCTGGCCGAGCGCGCGGGCCACGGCCAGCTCCTCGGCCTCGTCGAACGTGTCCTCCTCGAGCAGGCGCCCGGAGAGCTCGAGGGCGTCGACGTCGGCCTCGGCGAAGGCCCGCACGTCGTCGGGCGTCGCCGGGAAGCCGAGCGAGCTCCACAGCCGCGACGTGTGCTCCGGGGTGAACCCGGTCCGCTCCTGGACCTCGCCGCGCGTCATGGTCCGGGGGCCGCGCAGGAGCAGGTCCTCGATCCGCTCCTGCGCCCGCGCCCACCGTTCGGCGTCGGTGGACGCGGGGTCCGGACCCGCCGTCACGTGGTGTGGACGATGAGGACGTCGCTGCCGGCGCGCCGGGAGATGCCCTGCGGGACCGAGCCGAGCAGGCGGCCCGCGAGGCTGTTGAGGCCCCGGTTGCCGACGACGACCAGGTCGGCCTTGCGGTCGGTGACGACCTCGACGACCCGCTCGATGGGGTCGCCCTGCACGGCCACGGTGTCGATCTCGACCGGGCCCTTGGCGCTGGCGCGCTCGCGGGCGTCGCGCAGCGTCTCCTCGGCCGGCGTCGAGCCGACCACGTGGAAGGCGGCGTCGTCGCCGAGCGCCTGCTCCGCCTCGCCCGTCGACTTCGCCGGCTTGTAGGCGCAGATGATGAGCAGCAGGGCCTTGCTGTCGGCCGCGATCGTCGCCGCGCGGTCGACGGCGCGGAACGACGACTCGGAGCCGTCGGTGCCGACGGCCACGGTCTGGTAAGCACCCATCGCGGAGCCTCCTCCTCGGTGGCGGGTCACGAACCCGTCACGATGACGGTTCACGAGCGTACCGCTACTGCTCCGTTCGGACGCTCCGGGCCCCGAGCAGCGTTCCCCTGATCAGGTGGCCGCGCAGCCGGGGGGTCAGTCGACCGAACAACGACGTCATGGCCGCCACCGATGCGCCGACATCCTCACGGGCGTCGAGATAGGCGCGCCGGTGGGTGGGCGGGAGCGAGAAGAAACGGTCGAAGAACGCGGGCACCTCGCCCGGCGGCATCGCGAGCAGCGTCTCGAGCCCGCGGCGGCGCAGCGCGTGCACGGTGACCGCGGCGGGGGAGCGCACGACCCGGCGGGCCGCGCGGGCCACGCCCATCGGCTCCGTGCCGCCGCGCAGGGCGTCGGCGAGGACGGTGGCGACGCGCGGGGCCAGGCGCAGCGAGGTCGCGAGGCTGAACCCCGACGCGGGGTGCACGAGCGGGTCGGCCGCGCCGACCGCGATCACCCCCGACGGCGAGCGGTGCCGCGGCGAGTCGACGGGGAAGCGGACCTTCTCGACCTCGGCGGGGTCGTCGGGGATCTCCGCGTCGGTCAGCCCCGCGCCGCGCAGGCGGGCCCGCAGCCGGGCGCGCAGCTCGGGCATCGGCAGCCCGGGGCGGCGGGCGAGGGAGGTCTCCTCGAGCAGCACGCGGTCGGCGTCGAGGGGCACCGCGTAGAGGAACGTCGGCCAGCCGGGGCGGCCGTGGGTGGGGCGCCAGTCCATGAACAGCAGCCGGTCGCCGCTGACCCGGGCCGCCACCTCCTTGGACACGACCACCCCGAACGCCGTCTGCTCGGCGCGCGGGCGCGCGCTGTCGAGCTCGCGGGCGGTGCCGCGGCGGGCCAGCGCCTGGCGGGCGCCGGTGGCGTCCACGACCACCCGGGCGGTGACGGTGCTGCCGTCCTCGAGGACCACGGCCGGGTGGCGCCCGACGCCGGCCGGGGTCGCGCCCACGGCCCGGGCCCGGCGCACGGCCACCGCGGGATCGGTGAGGTGCGCCTGGAGCGCGCCGGTGTCGAGCACGGCGTACTCGTCGTCGAGCACGTGGGTGCGCTGCGCGATCGCCACGCCGTGCCCGCGCGCGGCGACGATCTCGCCGGGCAGGTCGGCGGGCAGCTCGTGGACCCAGGCGCCGTAGGTGTGGGTCCACGCCCGGTGCGGGCGGGGGTCGACGAGCAGGGTGCGCAGGTCGCGCGCGGCGCAGGCGCGCGCGAGCGACCGGCCGGCGGGTCCCGCGCCGGCCACGACGACGTCGGCGACCGGGGCGGCGGGGCTCACCGTTCGCGGTCCGTCCGGCCCGTGTCGCGCTCCGCCTCGGCCTGTGCCATCTCCTCCAGCGCCGCGCGGTCGGCCTTCGCGCGGGCGTTCCACCGCCGCATCTCCGGCGGGTACCCGGTGACCGTGACGTCGTGGCACGCGACCTTCACCGAGCGCGCCAGCTTCTCCGCCGCGCGCGGCGTGCCGACCCGGCGGCGCGTCCACTCGCCGTCGAACGCCACGGCGACGACCGTGGTGTCGGTGGCCGTGGTCTCGGGCTCGACGTAGAACGCGACGCCCTCGCGGCTCTTCGCGAACGCCCGGAGGTGCTCGAGGTCGGCGGGCCCGCCCTCGCGGTCGAGCACCTGGCGCTGGCCGCCGGCGCCGACGCCGCTGCCCCCGCCCGAGCCGCCGCCACGGCGCCACCTGCTGAACAGACCCATGGGGATCACCTCCCGATCACCGCCATTGTGCCGGTGTCCGGTTGAGATGGCCGTGGGGTTCGTTCACGTGCTCCCGGTCGCGAGCATCCCGCCGTCGACGCGCACGGTCTCGCCGGTGATCCAGGACGCGGCGTCGGAGACGAGGAAGCCGACGAGCGCGGCGACGTCCTCCGGGGTCCCCAGCCGCTTCATCGGGTAGCGGGCGGCGACCTCGTCCTCGCCCTGGACGTAGAGCGCCTCGGCGAACTTCGTCTTGACCACGGCAGGCGCCACGGCGTTGACGCGGATCCCGGGGCCCAGCTGCCAGGCGAGCTCCTCGGTGAGGCGGATCAGCGCGGCCTTCGACGCCCCGTAGGCGCCGATGACGCCACTGCTGCGCAGTCCGCCCACCGACGCCATGTTGACGATCGCGCCGCCGTGCTCGCCCATCCAGGCGCGGTGGGCCTCCTGGACGAAGCCCAGCGCGGCGACGACGTTCACCTCGAAGATCTTCGACACGGCGGCGAGGTCGGCGTGCACCAGGGGCCCGTACTGCGGGTTGATGCCGGTGTTGTTGACCAGCACGTCCAGCGAGCCGAACCGCTCGACGGTGGCGTCGACGGCCTGCGTGCGGGATCCGGCGTCGCCGGAGTTGCCCGGGAGGGCCAGGACGCGGTCCGGCGCCGCGAGCGCCGCGGCCGCCTCGTCCAGCTCGGCCTGCTTGCGCGCGGTGATGGTGACCGCGGCGCCGCGCGCGAGCAGGTGGCGCGCGACGCCGAAGCCGATGCCGCGGCTCGCGCCCGTGACGAGCGCCGCACGGCCGGTGAGGTCGCGGGGGACGGGGGGCGTGGCGTCGGTCATGCGCGCACCCTAGATCGGGGAACGGCCGCGGGGGCCGCCTACACTGGGAGCAGTCCGCGAGGCCCGTGCGCCCGCACCGACCCCTCCCGCGAGGACTGTCCCCAGTGATCACCGCGTCCGATCTCGAGCTGCGCGCCGGCTCCCGCGTCCTGCTCGCGGGGGCGACGCTGCGCGTCCAGCCCGGCGACCGGATCGGCCTGGTCGGGCGCAACGGGGCGGGCAAGACGACCACGCTGCGCTGCCTCGCGGGCGTCGGTGAGCCCTACGGCGGCGCCGTCCGCGCCACCGGCCCCGTGGGCTACCTGCCCCAGGACCCGCGCGAGGGCGACCTCACCGTGCTGGCGCGCGACCGGGTGCTCTCGGCGCGCGGGCTCGACGAGCTGCTGCGCGAGATGGAGAAGACCCAGACCGCGATGGCCGAGCTCGCCGACGACGCCGCGCGCGACCGGGCGATCGCGAAGTACGGGCGCCTCGAGGAGCGCTTCGCCGACCTCGGCGGCTACGCCGCGGAGAGCGAGGCGGGGCGGATCTGCTCGAACCTCGGCCTGCCCGGGCGCGTGCTCGCGCAGCCGCTGCGCACGCTCTCGGGCGGTCAGCGCCGGCGCGTGGAGCTCGCGCGCATCCTGTTCGCGGCCAGCGGCGACGCCGGCGGCAACGCGGGCACGACGCTGCTGCTCGACGAGCCCACCAACCACCTCGACGCCGACTCCATCGGCTGGCTGCGCTCGTTCCTGCTGAGCCACGAGGGCGGGGTCGTGGTGATCAGCCACGACACCGAGCTGATCGACGCCGTGGTGAACAAGGTGTGGTTCCTCGACGCCACCCGCGGCGAACTCGACGTCTACAACATGGGGTGGAAGCGCTACCAGCAGGCCCGCGCCGACGACGAGGCCCGCCGGCGCCGCGAGCGCGCCAACGCCGAGAAGAAGGCGGGCGCCCTGCAGGCCCAGGCCGCGAAGATGGGCGCGAAGGCCACCAAGGCCGTGGCGGCCAAGCAGATGGCGCGCCGCGCGCAGGCGATGCTCGACGGCCTCGACGAGCAGCGCGTCGACGACAAGGTGGCCCACATCCGCTTCCCGGCCCCCGCACCGTGCGGGCGGGTGCCGATGACCGCGGAGGGCCTGTCGAAGACCTACGGCTCGCTGGAGGTGTTCACCGGCGTCGACCTCGCGGTGGACCGCGGCTCGCGCGTGGTCATCCTCGGCCTCAACGGCGCGGGCAAGACCACGCTGCTGCGCATCCTCGCCGGGGCCGAGACGCCCGACACCGGCGAGGTGCAGGCCGGCCACGGGCTGCGCACCGGCTACTTCGCGCAGGAGCACGACACGCTCGACATGGAGCGCACCGTCTGGGAGAACGCGCGCAGCGCCGCCCCGGACACCCCCGAGCAGCAGCTGCGCACGCTGCTGGGCGCGTTCATGTTCACCGGCGAGCAGCTCGAGCAGCCCGCCGGCACGCTGTCGGGCGGCGAGCGCACCCGCCTCGCGCTCGCGGGCCTGGTGTCGAGCGCGGCCAACGTCCTGCTGCTCGACGAGCCCACCAACAACCTCGACCCGGCCAGCCGCGAGAAGGTGCTCGACGCGCTGCGGCGCTTCGAGGGCGCGGTCGTGCTCGTCACCCACGACCCGGGCGCGGTCGAGGCCCTCGAGCCCGAGCGGGTCATCCTGCTGCCCGACGGCACCGAGGACCATTTCTCCGCCGATCACCTGGAACTCGTCGAGCTCGCCTAGTGAACGGCCATTCAGTGGCGAGTTAGTGCAGCTCCCGAAGGATCAGACAAACGGACGTGGATCACGCCGATCGGCCGAACCGCTTACCGATCACGGGAAATGTGCGATGGCGCACACTCCCCTCAACGATCATCATGGGTCGACCGGACCTGCGGTGGGACGAGGGGTGGACACGAGATGGCCGACCTGAAGAAGGGTGCGCGGATCACCGGCACCCAGCGCGACAAGCTCGCCAACGACCTGAAGAAGAAGTACGAGAAGGGCGCGAGCATCCGTTCGCTCGCCGAGTCCACCGGACGCTCGTACGGATTCGTGCACCGCGTGCTCTCGGAATCGGGCGTCACGCTGCGCGGGCGCGGGGGCGCCACGCGGACGAAGAAGAAGTAGCCGCCCTTGACCTCGACCATCGTCGAGGTCGCACGCTCGGACGGCACACGGTCCTGACGAGCGACGGGAGCGGGCGATGGACGCCTGGTCGTTGATGCAATCCGCGGCCAAGGCCGACACGGTGCCGCGGTCGGTGCCGAGGGGGACGCTGCCGCGCATCTGGCGCTTCGCCGCGCGCCACCACCGGACGCTGGCGGTGTTCCTGCTGCTGGCCACCGCGTCGGCGGTGATCGGCGTCGCGGTGCCCGTGCTGGCCGGCCGCGTCGTCACGGCGATCACCGAGAGGTCCGCGCCGTCGGTGGTGATCACGATCGCCCTGGTGATCGCGGGCCTCGCCGTGCTCGACGCGGGGCTGACCCTCGGCGAGCGCTGGCTCTCGGCGCGCATCGGCGAGGGGCTGATCTACGACCTGCGCCGTGCGGTGTTCTCGCACGTCCAGCGCATGCCGCTGGCGTTCTTCACCCGCACCCGCACCGGGTCGCTGGTCAGCAGGCTGAACAACGACGTCATCGGGGCCCAGCGCGCCTTCACCTCGACGCTCTCGGGCCTCGTCACCAACGTCATCCAGCTCGTGCTCGCGATCGTCGTCATGGTCGCGCTGGCGTGGCAGGTGACGCTGCTGGCGCTCGTGCTGCTGCCGATCTTCCTGCTGCCCGCGCGCCGGATGGGCCGGAGGATCGCGGCGCTGCAACGCGAGTCGGCGGACCTCAACGCCGCGATGACCGGGCAGATGACCGAGCGCTTCTCGGCCGGCGGCGCCACGCTGGTCAAGCTGTTCGGGCGCCCCGACGCCGAGGCCGCCGAGTTCGGGGAGCGCGCCGACCGCGTGCGGGGCGTCGGCGTGCGCACCGCGATGGTCAGCCGCGTCTTCCTGACCTGCCTCACGCTCGTCGCCGCCCTGGCCCAGGCGCTGGTGTACGGCCTGGGCGGCTGGCTCGCGGTCACCGGGCGCCTCGACGCCGGCACGGTCGTCAGCCTCGCCCTGCTGCTGACGCGCCTGTACTCGCCGCTGACCTCGCTGGCCAACGCGCGCGTCGACGTCATGAGCGCGCTGGTCAGCTTCGAGCGGGTCTTCGAGGTGCTCGACCTCCGGCCGGCGCTGACCGAGCCCGAGCACCCGACGCCGGTGCCCGCCGGCCCGCTCGGGGTCCACGCCCGGGCGGTGCGCTTCACCTACCCCTCGGCGTCGGCGGTCTCGCTGGCCTCGCTCGAAGAGGTCAGCCGCCTCGACGACCGGGCCGGCAACGAGGTCCTGCACGGCGTCGACCTCGAGGTCGCCCCCGGGCGGATGCTCGCCCTGGTGGGGCCGTCGGGGGCGGGGAAGTCGACGATCGCCTCGCTGATCCCGCGGCTCTACGACGTCGACTCCGGGGAGATCGCCGTCGGCGGGGTCGACGTCCGCGAGCTGGCCTTCGCCGACCTGCGCGGCGCCGTGGGCGTCGTCACCCAGGACGGGCACCTGTTCCACGACACCGTGCGGGCCAACCTGCTCTACGCGGCGCCCGACGCCTCGGAGGCCGACCTGCGCGCGGCGATGGTCCGGGCGCGGCTGGGCGACCTGCTCGACGAGCTGCCCGCCGGGCTGGACACGGTGGTGGGGGAGCGCGGGCACCGGCTCTCCGGCGGCGAGCGCCAGCGCCTGACGATCGCCCGGCTGCTCCTGGCGTCGCCGCGGGTGGTCATCCTCGACGAGGCCACCGCGCACCTGGACTCCGAGTCCGAGCACGCGGTGCAGGAGGCGCTCACCGAGGCGCTGGTGGGCCGCACGTCGGTGGTGATCGCGCACCGGCTCTCGACGGTCCGGGCGGCGGACACCATCGCCGTCGTCGAGCACGGGCGCGTCGTCGAGCAGGGCACGCACACCTCGCTGCTGGAGCGCGGCGGGCGGTACGCGGACCTCTACCACACGCAGTTCGCCCCGTCGTCGACCGCGGCCTGAGCGATCACTCACTGTGATCTTCGCATCCGGGACAGTTGTCCCGCGACCCCCTGCGGGCCGTCGGACCCGCGTGTAGCGTCGCTGTGCGTCCGCAGCAGCGAGCCCGGTGATCACCGCCGGGTCGGGTCCACGAGGAGGCTCCGTTGCCGGCTCCGACGCCCTCGGTCCGCCCGCGGATCGCCCTCGACCCCGCCGCGCCGCTCACCGAGCGCGCGGTCGCGGAGGCCTACGTCGCCTCGGTGTGCTTCAAGCACGGCCCGCCGCGGCTGGTCGGCACCGAGCTCGAATGGCTCGTGCGCCACGACGACGACCCCGCCCGACCCCTCGACCCCGCCGTGCTGGTCCGCGCGCTCGGACCCCACGCCCCCACCACCGTCGCGCCGGTGCACCCGCGCAACGGCTCCGGTCCGGCGCCGCTCCCCGCGGGCGGCACCATCACCGTCGAGCCCGGTGGCCAGGTGGAGATCGCCAGCCCGCCCCTGCCCGGCGTCGGCTCCCTCGTCCGCGCCGTCCGCACCGACGTGGCCGGGCTCCACACGCTGCTCGCCGCCGAGGGCCTGACCACGGTCCCGCGGGCGAGCGACCCGCTGCGTCCCCCGCGGCGCGTGCTGCAGATCCCGCGCTACGCGGCGATGGAGGCGACGTTCGACCGCATCGGGCCGCACGGCCGCACGATGATGTGCTCGACGACCGCGGTGCAGGTCTGCGTCGACGCGGGGGAGGGCGACGACGTGGCCCGCCGGTGGGCCGCGCTGCACGAGCTCGGCCCGGTGCTGCTCGCCGCGTTCGCCAACTCGCCCGCGGTCCACGGCCGCCGCACCGGCTGGAAGTCGTCGCGATGGGCGGCGTGGATGGCGCTCGACCCGGAGCGCACGAGCCCGCCGGTCACGCTCGAGGGCGACCCGGCCGCGGCGTACGCGCGACGCGCGCTCGACACCCGGCTGCTGTGCGTGCGCCGCGAGGGTGCCGACGGCGTGTCGTGGGAGGCGCCGGACGTCACGTTCGCCGAGTGGATCGACGGGGCGCTCGACCCGGCGCCGACGCGCGCGGACCTCGACTACCACCTCACGACGCTGTTCCCGCCCGTGCGCCCGCAGGGCCACCTCGAGGTGCGCTACCTCGACCAGCAGGCCGGCGACGAGTGGGTGGTGCCGCTGGTCGTCGTGGCCGCGCTGATGCAGGACCCGGACACGGTGGCGCGCGCCCGCGCCGCCGCCGAGCCCGCCGCCGACCGGTGGACCGCCGCCGCCCGTCACGGCCTCGCCGACCGCGTGCTGCGCCGCGCGGCCGGCGACGTCTTCGCCCAGGCCCACCGCACGCTCGCCGGCCCCGCCTTCGCCGACCTGCCCGCCGACGTGCACGAGCTCGTCGACCGCGTCATCTCCGAGCGGGTGCTGCGCGGGCGGTGCCCCGCCGACGACCCCCTCGACGACGTCGAGGCCGGCCTCGCCCCGGCCCGCACCGACCCCGACGACCCACCCGACGACGACGGCACCGTCGCCGGGACCCCGACCCTCCTCGGAGGTGAGCGCCCATGACCGCCACGACCCCCACCCCGCAGGACCGTGCCGCGCTGCGCACGCGCCTCGCGGCCGAGCTCGCCGCCGCCCGCGCGCGGACGCGGTCGCTGACCCACGACGTCTTCGCCGGCGACGACCCCGACTTCACCCGCCAGCACTCGCCGCTGATGTCGCCGTTCCACTGGGACGTCGCGCACATCGCGAACATGGAGGACTACTGGCTGGTGCGTCGCGGGGCGCCCGGCTCCGACCTGGTCACGGGCGTTCGCGAGGACGTCGACCACCTCTACGACGCGTTCACCAACCCGCGCGCCGGGCGGCCGGCGCTGCCGCTGCTCGATCCCGCCGAGGCGCGGGTGTACGGCGACCGGGTGCGCGAGAAGGCCCTCGAGCACCTCGAGGCCGGGTCGTTCGACGAGCGCCGGACGCTGGCCGACGGGTTCGTCTTCTCGATGATCGTGCAGCACGAGCAGCAGCACGTGGAGACGATGCTCGCGACGCACCAGCTGCGCGCCGGCGCGCCCGTGCTGCACGCCGACCCGCCGCCGCCGGCCGTGTTGCCTCACCTGGCGGGCACTGAGGTGCTCCACCCCGGTGGTGAGTTCCTCTACGGCACCTCCACCGAGCCCTCGGCGCTCGACAACGAGAAGCCCGCACACCCCGTGCGGGTCGAGGCGTTCCGGCTCGACGCCGCGCCGGTGACCAACGCCGAGTACGCGCGCTTCGTCGACGCCGGCGGCTACCGCGACCGGTCGCTCTGGTCCGCGGCCGGCTGGGAGCACATCACCGCCGAGGGCTGGGTCGCGCCCATGGCGTGGGAGGAGGTCGACGGCCGCTGGTACCGCACGTCGTTCGGGGTGCGCCAGGCGATCGACGAGATCGGCGACCAGCCGGTGCTGCACGTCAGCTTCCACGAGGCGGCGGCCTACGCCGCGTGGGCGGGCAAGCGCCTGCCCACCGAGGTCGAGTGGGAGTTCGCCGCCCGCTTCGACCACGCGACGGGCGCCACCCGGCGCTTCCCGTGGGGCGACGAGGACCCGACGCCCGAGCGCGCGAACCTCGACCAGCGCCACCTGCAGCCCGCGCCGGTCGGCGCCTACCCGGCCGGCGCGTCGCCGCTGGGCGTGCACCAGCTGATCGGCGACGTGTGGGAGTGGTGCGACTCGGGGTTCGAGGGCTACCCGGGCTTCGAGCCGTTCCCGTACAAGGAGTACTCCGAGGTCTTCTTCGGCGGCGACTTCCGGATGCTGCGCGGGTCGTCGTTCGGCGTCGGCACCCCGAACGCCCGCGCGACCTTCCGCAACTGGGACCTCCCGATCCGGCGCCAGATCTTCTCCGGCTTCCGCTGCGCGCGGGACGCCTGAGAGGTGTGCCGCCACCTGGCCCACGTGGGCCCGACGCCGGTCACCCTCGCGTCGCTGGTCACCGAGCCCGAGCACTCCCTGCTCGTGCAGAGCTACGCGCCCGCCGACATGCGCGGCGGCGGCACCGTCAACGCCGACGGTTTCGGGGTGGGGTGGCTCGGGCCTGCGGACTGGCACCTGTACCGCCGCGACGACCCCATGTGGACCGACGCGTCGTTCCTCGACCTCGCGCGCGGGGTCGGGACGACGGCGCTCGTGGCGGCCGTGCGCTCGGCGACGGTGGGCATGCCGGTGTCGACGGCCGCGTGCGCGCCGTTCCGGGCGGACGGGCGGCTGTTCAGCCACAACGGCGTCGTGCGCGGCTGGCCGCACAGCATGGCCGACCTCGCCGCGACGCTGCCGGCGCTCGACCTCCTGACCCTGGACGCCGCCACCGACTCGGCGCTGCTCTGGGCCCTCGTGCGCGCCCGGCTCGCCGCCGGCAAGGACGTCGCCGACGCGGTCGCCGGCGTCGTCGCCGAGACGCTCGCGGCCGCGCCCGGCTCGCGCCTGAACCTGCTGGTCGGCGACGGCGAGCAGATCGTCGCCACCGCCGTCGACCACGCCCTGTCCTACCGGACGTACCCCGACGGTGCCGTCACCGTCGCGTCCGAACCCCTGGACCTCCACCACGGGTGGGTCCCGGTGCCCGACGGCTCGCTGCTCGTCGCCCGGCCCGGCGGCGTGCACGACCCGCCGGCGGTCACCGTGTCGGCGCTCTAGACCGCGCCGGCCCTGTCGTTCCCGATGCCGTGAACGCCCGCGCGCGCCCGACCGGCGTGCGCCCCGACCCCAGGACGTGACCCCGCACCGATGAGCCTTCCTGCGCTCGACGTACACCTCACCGCCGACGACGCCGACGCCGCCCTGCGCGCCGACGCGCGGCGCGGCCTCACCGCCACTCCGAAGGTGCTCACCCCCCAGTGGCTGTACGACGCCCGCGGCAGCGAGCTGTTCGAGCAGATCACCGCGCTGCCCGAGTACTACCCCTTCACCGCGGAGCGCGAGGCCCTCACCGAGCACGCGGACACCATCGCCCGGGCGGCGGCCGCGGACACGCTCGTCGAGCTCGGCTCCGGGTCGTCGTCGAAGACGCCGGTGCTGCTCGACGCCCTCCAGCGCGCCGGGACCCTGCGCCGGTACGTGCCGGTGGACGTGTCGCCGGCGGCGCTCGAGGAGGCGGTGCCGGGGCTGATCGAGGCCTACCCGGGGCTCGACGTGCACGGCGTGGTCGCCGACTTCACCAGCGACCTGCGCAGCGTCCCCCGCGACGGGCGCCGCCTCGTGGCGCTGCTCGGGGGGACCCTCGGCAACTTCGAGCCCGCGGGCCGGCAGACCTTCCTCGCCGCCCTCGCCGACGCGCTCGACCCGGGGGAGGCGTTCCTCGTCGGCACCGATCTCGCCAAGGACGAGGCGACGCTCGTGGCGGCCTACGACGACCCCGCGGGCGTCACGGCGGCGTTCGACCTCAACGTGCTCGCGGTGCTCAACCGGGTGCTGGGCGCCGACTTCGACCCGGACGGCTTCGAGCACCTCGCCGTGTGGGTCCCGCAGGCCAGCCGGATCGAGATGCGGCTGCGGGCACGGCGCGCGATGCACGTCCGGGTGCCCGAGCTCGACCTGGAGATCGATTTCGCCGACGGCGAGGAGATGCGCACCGAGATCTCGACGAAGTTCACGCGCGAGCGGGTGCGCGAGGAGCTGTCCGCCGCGGGGTTCTCCCACGACGGGTGGTTCACCGACCCGCAGGGCCGGTTCGCGCTGTCCCTCGCCGTGCGTCGCTGAGGTGCACCAGGGGGGACGACACCCCCGACGAGAGGCCGGTGGCCAGCGAGGACGCCACGGAGGACACCGTCGGTGAGGGTGCCCGCTCCGCCGTCGGGGCGGTGGCCCCGCGCGGGGCCATCGCCGAGAGCGGCGCCCCGCCGGGCATCGGGACGTCGGCGCGAGCAGCCTCCTCCTCGTCGCCGTCCTCCTCGGCCCCGGCGCTGCTCTCCGGCGCCGCCTCCTCGACCACCCAGCTGCCGTCGACCGGGCGGCGGGCGAGGGTCGGCCCGGCGGTGAGCGCCTCCACCGACACCGTGCGCAGACGCAGGCGGGCCCGGGCGACGTGGCGCGGGGCCCCCGCCACGACGACGGCCACCACCAGCCGCTCTCCGTGCGGATCGGGCACGGCGTGGAGCAGGTGGTGGTGGCCGTCGTCGGTGCTCACGGTGAGCTCGGCGAGGGAGGGGGTCAGGACCGCGGCGGCCCTGACCATGTCGGCGTGGGCCGCCCCGAGCAGCTCGAGATCGGCGAACCCGGGATGGGTGTCCGGGTCGTCGACGTAGCCGTCGAGGATCAGCCCGCTGCCGACGTCCACGAGGGTGGCGGCGACGATGCGGCGGTCGTCGAGCAGCGGGCGGAGCACCGCCGACAGCCCGTCCGACCGCACGCACGTCAGGTGGCGGTGTCGCCCCACCCTCCCGGCTCCCCTCGCGGAATCCCTGCGCCGATCGGCGTCAGCGCCGGCCGACCTGCTGGTAGTAGCCCTGGTCCTGCTGCGGCACCGCGGCGGCGCTCGACGGGTCGTCGAGGTAGAACCGCTGGCCGATGATCTTCAGGTCGCGGCGCGCCATGGCGAGGTTCGCCTGCTGGCGGTTGAGCACCAGGTAGAAGAACATCTTGTCGTCCGGGTTGCCGTAGATCGGCCGGATCAGGTGGTACTGCGTGTCGAGGGTGATCAGGATGTCCTCGATCGTCTCGCGCAGGCCCAGCTTCTGCATGACGTCGAACTTCGCGCGCACGACCTCGCTGTTGCCGGGGGCGGCGACGTCGAGGTCGAACTCGGCGCTGCCGCCGCGTGACCCGAGGGTCATGCCGCTGTCGTAGTCGACGATCGCCACGGCGAACGCGCCCTTGATGTTGGCGGCGGCGTTCAGTGCGTACTCGACATCACTCATGGGTTCCTCCGTGTCGGGGTCGCTCCGGGGGAGCGGGTGGTGGTGGATTCGGGGCCGCCGGCGAGGGCCGCCGGGGGCGTGCGCCCCAGGCGGAGCAGGCCGGCGAGGACGCGCCGCAGGGTCTCGGGGTCGGAGCGCCAGCGTTGGCCGAGCACACCGGCCGAGTCCTTCGGTGCCCCCGGCTCGTCGCCCGTCCCGTCGGCCGGCGGGGCCGGGACCGCGGGCAGGGCCGACGCGGCCGGTGGCCGGCGGGGCCGGGGGAGCTCCGGAGCGATCTCCGGGACCTCCCGTGTCGGCGACGGTGCCGACGGGGCGTCCTGCGGGGTGTCCTGCGGTGTGTCCTGCCGCGTGCTCGACAGGGCGGGCCGCGGAGCCCACGGCGTGGCCGTGGACCGGGCGGGCGCCGGGGCGGGCGTCCGCGCGGTGGCCGGCGGGCTCGACGGGGCGGGCAGCGCGGCCGGGGCCAGGGCTGCCGTGGGCCCCGCGGGGCGCGCCGGCACGCTCGTCGGCGTCGCTGCCGGCGGGCGGTTCGTGGGTGGCACGCGGGACGGCCAGCTCGTCGACCGGGCCGCGAGGGGTGGCGCCGCCGACGGCGCGCGGGGCGCGGACGTCGACGACGGACCCGCGGGCAGCTCGGCCGGCCCGGCCGGGGCCGGGGGTCGAGACGCCGCGGGGGCATGCGGGGTGGTGAGCGCGGCGAGACGCCGTCGGGCGAGGGCGAGGTTGCCGCCGTCGCGGTGCACCCGGAGATAGACCCAGCCGGTGACCGGCGCGCCCACGGCGCGCAGCAGGTGGTGGGCCGCGTCGGTGGTGACGATGACGTCGTCGAGGGCGAGCTCCCGGTCGCCGGCGACGGCCGCGGCCCGGCGGCCCCACGCGAGCACGGCGGCGGCGGTGCCCTCGTCGGTGCCGACCTCGGCGACGACGCGGCGGTCGTGGCCCTCGGGGTCGGTGTCGGTGAGCAGCGCGTGGGCGAAGCCCGGGAGATCGCGCAGCGACGCGAGGGATGGGGCGGGAGACGGGGTGGCCGGCGTGGTCACCTGGGCGGCGGGGCTCGGGGGAGCTCCCGGGACGGGCCCCGTGGGGGTCGCCGTACGTGTCGCCGCCGTGATCACGGAATCCTCTCGTTCGCAACTCAGCCGGGTCACAGCGTAGACCCCGGTGTTACTCAGAGCAACCGGCCGAACGGATGACGTGACCTGACCAGGGGATGCAGCCATCATCCGGGGACGGAGTGATTACTCTACGCCAAACGGTCGAATTCCTCAGTGATCGGATGGTCGACCGACGCACGAGGGTGACGCGATCACCGGACGGCGGAACGAGCGGCCCCTCAGGCGGAGGCGCGCGGGACCAGCCGCGCCCACAGCCCGCTGCGACGGTCGGCGGTCGGGGTGGTCGGCTCGCCGGCCGCGGACGCGCACGACTCGCACCGGGACTCCGGGGGCGCGGAGAGCGAGGACGCCCAGACCGTCGCCTGGCACAGCGCCTCGAAGCGGCCGTCGCCACCCTGGGCGGCCAGGAACGCGGCGTCGGAGACGGCGTGGTCGGCGCCGTCGACGGCGCAGGTGAGCCACATCAGCCGGTTGCGCTTCACGCGACACCCGCCACGCCGTCGGCACCCAGCAGGTCGTCGAACGCGCCGCCCTTGATGTCGGCGAGGAAGTCGCTCATCTCGGCGAACGAGAACACGAGGGCGGGGCCCTCGGGGAACCGTGAGTTGCGCACCGCGACACCCCGGGACTGCACCGAGGCGAGCTCGACACAGTTGCCCTGCTTCCCGGACCGGGCGCTCTTGCGCCATGTCACGTCGGGCAGAGCGTCGTGTGCATTCGGCACCTGGCCCATGCGACCGCCTCGATCGTCTGCACGTGCATCCGTCGGGTCGACAGTAGCAACCGCCGTGGGCGTCTGCACGTGCATGTGACGTGGGCGGGTCGTCCGGTCACCCACGGTCCGGGTGACGGGGCCCGGGCTCAGCGCTCGGCAGCGAGCTTCGTGAGGTACTGGCGGGTCTCGTCCGGCGTCAGCGCGTCGACGGCCACACGGTCCATCACGCGGCTGTACTGCTCGACCTCGGCGCGCTTGTCCAGGTACGTCGCGTGGGTCAGGTGCTCCTGGTAGACGAGGTCGGGCAGCTCGGGCTCGGAGAAGCGCAGGATCGAGAACGTGCTCTCCGCGGCGTAGCCGGACAGCGTGAACGGCAGGACCTGGATGACGACGTTCGGGAGCGCGGAGACCTCGAGCAGCCGCTCGATCTGCCCGACGAGCACGGCGTGGCCGCCGATGGGCCGGTGCAGCACCGACTCGTCGAGGATCGCCCACATCGTCGGCGAGTCGCGGCGCCCGAGCATCTGCTGGCGCCGCATGCGCACGGTCAGGCGGCGCTCGTCGTCGTCGGTGGCGCGGTCCGGGTGGCCGGACGTGATGATCGCGCGGGCGTAGTCCTCGGTCTGCAGGAGACCGGGGACGAACATCAGCTCGTAGGTCTGGATGCGCGAGGCGCTGGTCTCCAGGCCCACGTAGTCCTCGAACCAGTCGGGGAGGACATCGCCGTAGGGCTGCCACCAGCCGGGCTCGTTGGAGCGCCGCGTCATGTCGAGCAGCAGCTCGCGCTCCTGCTCCTCGGTGATCCCGTACATCGTCAGCAGGTCGGCGACGTCGCGCTCCTTGAAGCCGACCTTGCCGGCCTCGAGGCGGCTCATCTTGGAGTCGGACCCGCGGATCGACCACGCGGCGTCGGAGCGTGCCACGCCGGCGCGCTCGCGCAGGCGTCGCAGCTGGGCGCCCAGGATGATCCGCCGCGCGGTGGGCCCGGTGCCCTCCGGCTCGGTGTGCTCCTGCTCGGCCACGTCTGGTGCGCTCCCCGCTGTCCTCGGGCCCCGCTGTTCACGCCGCTGCGGGCCTCGTCCGCGGCCCCCGCCGGCACCCGGCCGTGCCGCCGAGCCCGAGACGTTACACGGCTCCCCGTCCGGATGTCGGCAGTCCGATCTCCGCTGATCGACCCGCGCCGGGCCGGACCGTCGTACTCTCCTAGGGTGAGCGACCGTCCGTGACGTACGTCCCGATGGGATCCCCATGACCGCTGCGCAGTCCTCGTCCCGCTCGGGGTCCGCTCCCGCCTACATCGACACGTCGAAGGCGAGCATCGCGCGGGTCTACGACACCGCCCTCGGCGGCAAGGACAACTACCCGGCGGACCGCGAGGTCGTCGAGAAGCTGCGCACGGTCGCCCCCGAGATCGGGCAGTTCACGGTCGACCACCGGGCGTTCCTCGTGCGCGCCGTGCGGTTCCTCGCCGGCACGGCCGGCATCGACCAGTTCCTCGACCTCGGCTCGGGCCTGCCCACCGCGGAGAACACCCACCAGGCCGCCCAGCGCCTGCGCCCCGAGGCCCGCGTGGTCTACGTCGACAACGACCCGTCGGTGGTCGCGCACGGTCGCGCGCTGCTGGAGGAGAACGACCGCACGTTCTTCTCCCCGGGCGACCTCACGGTGCCGAGCGAGGTGCTCGCGGACCCGGTGGTCACCCGCAACCTCGACTTCGAGCGCCCGATCGCGCTGCTGCAGCTCGGCACGCTGCACCACTACGACGAGAGCAAGCTGACCTGCGTCGAGATCATGCAGCAGTACATCGACGCGCTGCCGTCCGGTTCCTACGTCGCGCTGAGCCACTTCCTCGACCCCGAGGACGAGAACAGCGTCGTGGCCCGCCGGATGGAGGACGTCTTCCTCCACAGCCCGCTGGGCACCGGCGTCTACCGCACCCGGGAGCAGATCCTGGCGATGATGCCGGGCCTCGACCTGGTCGACCCGGGCCTCGAGCTGTGCGTCAAGTGGTGGCCGGACGGTCCGCAGCTCGCCCCGCTGCTGCCCGCCCAGCACTGCATCGCCGGTGTCGTCGGCCGCAAGCCCTGAGCAGCCCTGAGCAGCTCCGACCGGGCGCGCTGGGACGCGCGGTTCACCGGTCTCGGGTCCGGTGAGCCCGGTCCACCGTCCGCGCTGGTCGGGCGCGAGCACCTCGTGCCGGCCACCGGCCGCGCGCTGGACCTCGCGTGCGGGCGCGGGACCGTCGCGGTGTGGCTGGCTCGCCGCGGCCTCGACGTCGACGCGGTCGACGTCTCGCCGGTGGGTCTCGCGGCGGGCCGGGAGCAGGCCCCCGAGGTGCACTGGATCGAGGCGGACCTCGACGACGGCCTGCCCGTCGCCGGCCCGTACGACGTCGTCGTCTGCCAGCGCTTCCGCGACCCCGGGCTCTACCCGGCCCTGGCCGACGTGCTCGCCCCGGGCGGGCTGCTGGTGATCAGCGTGCTGTCCGGGGCGGGCGACGAGGGCGGCCCGTTCCGGGCCCCGCCGGGGGAACTGCTCGCGGCGTTCGGCGCGCTCGACGTGCTCCACCACGAGCAGGGGCACGGCGAGGAGAGCCTGGTCGCCGTCCGCTGACGTCCGGCGCCACCCACCGTGGCGACGCGTGTGGTCTGTGTAAGGCATGGTGCCGACGTGGCCGGAGGTCGATACTCGGACGGTCGGTCCTCAGGGCCGACCGGGTGACGACGACGAGGAGGCGCCAGGCGTGGGGCAGCTGTTCATCGACGGAGCGTGGACGACAACGGTCGACGGGGGCAGGCGGGAGATCCGGTCTCCCGCGGACGGGCACCTGGTCGCGGAGGTCGACGAGGCGGGCGCGAAGGACACCGAGCTCGCCATCGCGGCGGCGCGGCGGGCGTTCGACGACCACCGCTGGTCGTCGGTGCCCGCCCCGGAGCGCGGGGCCCTGCTGCTGCGTGTCGCGGACCTCCTCCAGCGCGACAAGGCCCGTCTCGCGCAGGCCGAGACCGACGACACCGGCAAGCGGCTCGCCGAGTCCGAGATCGACATGGACGACATCACCAACTGCTTCCGGTGGTTCGGGCACCTGGCCGCCACCGACGACGGGCGGCTGGTCGACACGGGCATCGCCACCGCGCGCAGCAAGGTCGTGCACGACCCCGTCGGGGTGTGCGGGCTGATCACGCCCTGGAACTACCCGCTGCTGCAGACCGCGTGGAAGGTCGCGCCGGCGCTGGGGGCGGGCTGCTCGTTCGTCCTCAAGCCCAGCGAGCTCACCCCGCACACGGCGATCATCCTCATGGAGCTGCTCGCCGAGGCCGGCGTGCCCGACGGGGTGGCGAACCTCGTGCTGGGGGCGGGGGCCACCGCGGGGGCGCCCCTGTCGACCGACCCGCGCGTGGACATGGTCAGCTTCACCGGCGGGCTGGTGACCGGCCGCAAGATCATGGAGTCGGCGTCGGCCACGGTGAAGAAGGTGGCCCTGGAGCTGGGCGGCAAGAACCCGTTCGTGCTGTTCGCGGACGCCGACCACGAGACCGCGGTGGACAACGCGCTCACCGCGATCTTCCTGCACTCCGGTCAGGTGTGCTCCGCGGGCGCGCGGCTCGTCGTGGAGGAGTCCGCCCACGACCGCATCGTCGACGACCTCGTCGAGCGGGCCCGGCGGATCCGCCTCGGCGGGCCCGACGACCCGGAGACCGAGACCGGGCCGCTGATCTCCGCGGCGCACCGCGAGAAGGTCGAGGCCTACGTCGCCGCAGGCGTCGCCGAGGGCGCGGTGCTGCGCTGCGGCGGCGAGCGCCCGTCGGACCCGAAGCTGGCCGACGGGTACTACTACCCGCCGACCATCCTCGACCGCTGCACCCAGGACATGTCCGTGGTGCACGACGAGTCGTTCGGCCCGGTGCTCACCGTCGAGACGTTCACCGACCTCGACGACGCGGTCCGCATCGCCAACGACACGGAATACGGCCTGGCCGGCGCGGTCTTCTCGTCCGACCACGGCACGTGCGAGGAGGTCGCCGCGCGGCTGCGCCACGGCACGATCTGGATCAACGACTTCGGCCCGTACGTCCCCGCGGCCGAGTGGGGCGGCTTCGGCCACTCCGGGGTCGGGCGCGAGCTCGGCCGCGCCGGGTTCGCCGAGTACCAGGAGCCCAAGCACATCTGGACGAACACCCGGCCGGGTCCGACCGGGTGGTTCCCCTCATCGACCAGCCGTTCCACACCAGGGAGTGGTTCATGAGCGCGAGTGACGCGAAGGCGCACAAGCAGGCCAGTGCCGCGGACGCCGAGGACATCGACGAGTTCGGCTACAAGCCGAGCCTCGTGCGGTCCCTCGGCAGCTTCCACACGTTCGCGGCGGGCATCAGCTACATCTCGATCCTCACCGGCACGTTCCAGCTCTTCTACTTCGGGCTCGGGTCCGGCGGACCGGCGTACTGGTGGTCGTGGCCCCTGGTCTTCTTCGGGCAGCTGATGGTCGCGCTCTGCTTCTGCGAGCTGGCCGCCCGCTACCCGGTGGCCGGGTCGATCTACAACTGGAGCAAGCGTCTCTCGAACCACGGCGTCTCGTGGCTCGCCGGCTGGACGATGCTGACCGCGTCCATCGTCTCCCTCGCGGCCGTCGCCCTGGCACTGCAGGCGACGCTGCCCGAGATCTGGTCCGGGTTCCAGTTCATCCCGGAGACCGTGACGAACGCGGAGGCGCTGAACGGTGTCATCCTCGCCACGGCCCTGATCGTGTTCACCACGCTGATCAACGCCTTCGGCACCAAGCTCATGGCGCAGATCAACTCGACCGGGGTGTTCCTGGAGCTGATCGCCGCCGTCGTCCTGATCATCCTGCTGGCCGTCAACATCGTGCGCGGGCCGCAGGTCGTGCTCGACACCGGCGGGATCGACGCGAGCGGGCGGCCCCTCGGGTACGCCGGCGCGTTCCTCGTGGCGATGTTCGCGTCGCTGTACGTGATGTACGGGTTCGACACGGCGAGCTCACTGGCCGAGGAGTCGCACGACCCGCGGCGCAACGCCCCGAAGGCGATCCTGCGCGCGCTGTTCTTCTCGTTCGTCCTCGGCGGTCTCATCCTGCTGTTCGCGATCATGTCGGCGCCCGACCTGTCCGACCCGGCGCTGAGCTCGCTGGGCGGCCTGCAGACGCTGATCCTCCAGGTGCTCGGGGGCTGGGCCGGGACCCTCATCCTCATCGCCGTCGTCATCGCGGTCGTCGTCTGCGACCTCGCCGTGCACGCCGCGGCGATCCGGCTGGCGTTCGCCATGAGCCGCGACAACAACCTGCCCGCGGGCTCGAAGCTGTGCACGATCAGCCCGCGGTTCGGCACGCCGGTGGTCTCGTCGGTGACGATCGGGATCATCGCGATCGTGCTGCTGCTGGTGACCTTCAGCCCGCAGATCTACACGGTGGTCACGTCCATCGCGATCATCATGATCTACACGGCGTACCTGCTCGTCACCGTGCCGATGCTCATGCATCGCTTCCGCGGCACCTGGCAGCCCCGGCCCGACGGCTTCTCGCTGGGCCGGTGGGGCCTGCCCGTCAACATCCTCGCGATCATCTGGGGCGCGGTGATGACGGTGAACCTGGCCTGGCCGCGCAACGAGGTCTACAACGCCAGCGAGCCGTTCCACTGGTACCTGCAGTGGGGCGGTGTGCTGCTGCCCGGGGTGATCCTCGGCGCCGGGTTCGCGTACTACTGGACCGTCCAGCGTCACAAGACGGGCGTCGTCGCCGAGCACGCCCGCGTGGAGACCCCCGCCGACAAGCCCGTCCAGGAGGCGTGATGGCCGAGAGAGAGTTCGACTACGTCGTCGTCGGCGGGGGGACGGCGGGGTGTGCCGTCGCCGCCCGCCTCTCCGAGGACCCGGACGTGTCGGTCTGCCTCATCGAGGCCGGACCCTCGGACGTCGGCGACGACCAGATCCTCGACCTGAGCCGCTGGATGGAGCTGCTCGAGTCCGGCTACGACTGGGACTACCCGATCGAGCCGCAGGCGTCCGGCAACTCCTACATGCGCCACGCCCGCGCGAAGGTGCTCGGGGGCTGCTCCTCGCACAACTCGGCGATCGCCTTCTGGGCGCCGAAGGAGAACCTCGACGACTGGGCCGCCGGCGGCGCGACGGGCTGGAGCGCCGAGGAGTGCTACCCCTTCTACCGCAAGCTCGAGACCGCGCTGGACACCACGGAGGAGGCCGAGGCCCCGGGCCGCGGGACCGACGGGCCCGTCACCATCCGCACCGTCGGGGACCAGGACCCGTGCGGTGAGGCGCTGCTCGCCGCGTGCGAGCAGGTCGGGCTCCCGACCACGCCGTTCAACACCGGCCGCACGGTGCTGCGGGGCGCGAACTGGTTCCAGGTCAACGCGAAGCCCGACGGGTCGCGGTCGTCGGCGTCGGTGGCCTACATCCACCCGAACCTCGACCGGCCCAACCTCACGCTGATGACCGGCTACCGGGCCGAGAAGCTGAACCTCGACACCTCCGGACCGCGTCCGCGGGCCACCGGCGCGCGCCTGCGCACCCCGGACACCCGGCACGCGATCGACGTGACCGCCCGGCGCGAGGTCGTCCTCTCGGCGGGGGCGATCGACGGCCCGAAGCTGCTGATGCTCTCGGGCATCGGGCCGGCCGCGCACCTGCGCGAGGTTGGCGTCGAGGTCGTCGTCGACGCCCCGGGTGTGGGCGAGAACCTGCAGGACCACCCCGAGGGGCTCGTGCAGTGGGAGGCCCTGCAGCCCATGCCGACGGCCTCGACGCAGTGGTGGCAGATCGGGATCTTCGCGGGGTCCGAGGGCCGGACCACGCCCGACCTGATGTTCCACTACGGCTCGGTGCCGTTCGACATGAACATCGTGCGGTACGGCTATCCGACCGCCGACAACACGTTCTGCCTCACGCCGAACGTGACCGGGGCCCAGTCGAAGGGCACGGTCCGGCTGTCGACCCGCGACTACCACGACAAGCCGAAGGTCGACCCGCAGTACTTCACCCACGAGCACGACCGCGAGGTGATGATCCGGGGCATCCGCGTCGCCCGGGAGATCGCGGCGGCGCCGGCGCTCAAGGAGTGGGTGGGCAAGGAGCTCGCCCCGGGGGAGCAGGACTCGACCGACGAGGAGCTCTTCGAGTACATCCGCAAGACCCACAACACCGTCTACCACCCGTCGTGCACGGTGAAGATGGGCGCGGACTCCGACGACATGGCTCCGGTCGACGCGCAACTGCGGGTGAAGGGCGTCGACGGCCTGCGCGTCGCCGACGGGTCGATCATGCCGGACCTGATCACCGTCAATCCCTGCATCACCACGATGATGATCGGCGAGCGCTGCGCCGACTTCATCAGGAACCCGCGCTGAGCCCGGTCGACCCCGCCCTGCCCTGATGGACGGGGCGGGGTCCGACTGATCGTCGCTACGGTTGCCCCCCGTGGCACCCGGGGGAGATGTCGTCGATGCCCGGCGCTATCCCCTCGACGACCCGGGCGCCCCGGCGTGGCGGGACGTCGTCGCCCGGGCGCGGGCCGAGCTGCGGGCCACCGGGTGCACGGTCCTGCGCGACGTCGTCGCCCCCGAGCACCGCGACCGGCTGCGGGACGAGGGCGACGCCGTCGCCGGCGCCGCGCACGCCGCGGTGGCCGAGGTCAACGTCTACAACACCGACCCCGACCCGACGCTGCCCGCCGACCACCCGGCGCGGGTCGTGCTGCACCGGCGCAACGCGTTCGTGGCGCGCGACCACATCCCGGCCGACCACCTCGTCGCCCGGCTCTACGCGCACCCGGCCGTGCACCGGCTGATCGCGGCGTGCTTCGAGGTGCCCGCCGTGCACCCGCTCGCCGACCCCTACGCCGGGCTGACCCTCAACGTCGTGGCGCCGGGCGACGACCACCCGTGGCACTTCGACACCAACGAGTTCGCCGTCAGCCTGCTGACCCGCGCACCGGAGAGCGGCGGGGTGTTCGAGTACTGCCCAGGCCTGCGCGCGGCCGGCGACGAGAACCGCGCCGGGGTGCGGGCGGTGCTCGACGGCGACCGCGGCCCGGTCCGGCGGCTCACGCTGCGCCCCGGTGACCTGCAGCTCTTCCGCGGCCGGTTCTCGCTGCACCGCGTCACGCCGGTCGGCGGCGCGACCCCGCGCCACGCCGCGATCCTCGCGTACAGCGAGCGCGCCGGTGTGCTCAACTCCCCGACGCGCAGCCGCCAGCTCTTCGGTCGCGTCGCGCCCGAGCACCTCGCGGCGGCGACCGTCCGCGGTGACACCCTGCAGGACTGACCCCCACCACCGGAGGACCAGCCATGACCGGGACGTTCGACGCCGAGGACGACCTGCCCCGGGTCCCGGTGCCGACCCTCGCCGACAGCGCCGAGCAGTTCCTCGCGTGGAGCGAGCCGCTGCTCGACGACGACCAGCGGGCGGCCACCCGCGAGGCCGTCGACCAGCTGCTGCGCCCCGACGGGCCCGGCCCGGTGCTGCAGGCCGCGCTCGAGGCCTACGACGCGCAGCCCTCCACCCACAGCTGGCTCGACGACTTCTGGGAGTCGCGCTACCTGGGGCGCCGCGACCGCATCGCGCTCAACGCCAACTTCTTCTTCCTGTTCGCCGACGACCCCGACGCCACCGACCAGGCGTCGCGAGCGGCGGGGCTCGTGCTCGGCGCGCTCGACCACAAGCACCGGGTCGACACCGAGACGCTGCCGACCGCGACCCGCAAGGGCGCGCCGATGACCATGGAGCAGCACAAGTTCCTGTTCTCCGCCACGCGCATCCCCGGCGACGAGCAGGACACGGCGCGGACGCCCTACACCGACGCCTGGCCCGGGCCCTCCCGCGCGCGCCACGTCGTCGTGCTCGTGCGCGGCCACGCGTTCCGGATGGACGTGCTCGGCCCCGACGGCACCGCGCACACCGCCGACGAGATCGCCGAGGGCCTGCGGGCGATCCGGGCACGGGTGGGGGAGAGCCGCGGCCCGGGCGTCGGGCACCTGACGACGAAGGCCCGCGCGGCGTGGGCCGCGAGCCGCCGGGCGCTGCTGGCGGAGGGCAACGAGGCGGCCCTGGACGACCTCGAGACCGCCCTGTTCTGCGTGGCGCTGGAGGACGATCTCCCCGGTGACGATCGCGCCGTCGGGAAGCAGCTGCTGGGCGGCGACGCGGCGAACCGCTGGTTCGACAAGGCCGTCACGTTCGTCGTGCTCCCGGACGGCACCGCCGGCATCAACACCGAGCACTGCCGCCTCGACGGCACGACCGTGCTCGCGCTGGTCGACGGGATGCTCGGGGCCTCGACCGCCGAGCACGCGGCGGCGCTCGGCGCCCGGTCCCAGGGCGTCCCGGCCGCCGCGCCGCTGCCGTTCGTGGTGAGCGACGAGCGCGCCGCCGACATCCGCGCCGCGGGGGAGGACTTCGCGCGGTTCACCGCGTCGGTCGCGACCCGGCTCGTGGTGTTCGACGACCTCGGCAGCGACCGGATCAAGAAGCTCGGCGTCTCGCCCGACGCCTTCGTGCAGATGGCCTACCAGCTGGCGCACGTGCGCGCGAAGGGCTTCGTCGGCGCGACCTACGAGTCGATCGCGACGCTGCAGTTCCACCACGGGCGCACCGAGGCCATGCGCGTGGTGACCCCGGAGATCCTCGCGTTCACGGCCGCGATGGAGGATCCCGGTGCCGACGACGCGCAGCGCCGGGAGGCGTTCGACGCCGCCGCGGCGGCCCACGTCCGGCGGGCCCAGGAGTGCCAGGCCGGCTACGCGCCCGAGCAGCACCTGTGGGAGCTGTCGCTGATCCAGCAGCGGCGCGGCGACGAGCTCGGGGCCACCGAGCCGTTGGCGGTCGTCGACTCGCCGGGCTGGCGCGTCATGCGCGACGACTTCATGTCCACCAGCTCGGCGCCCTCGGAGCACGTGCGGGTCTTCGGCTTCGGCTCGACGAGCACCCAGTGCATCGGCGTCGCCTACGTCCTGCTGCCCGGGCGACTGGTCGTGCACCTCAGCACGCCCGCGACGGTCGGCGAGCAGATGGAGCGCTTCGCCACCGAGCTGCGCCGGACCGTGGACGAGATCGCCGCGCTGCTCGACTGACGGGGGCGACCCGCGTCACCGTGCGCGGCGCATGCGAGCCGGTCGGCGCCGGGCATCCCCGTCGCCATGACGGACACACGCGGGACCGTGATCCTCGACGTCGACGGCACCCTCGTCGACACCAACTACCACCACGCGCTGGGCTGGTACCGGGCCTTCCGTCGGTTCGGCGTGACGATCCCGGTGTGGACCATCCACCGTCACATCGGGATGGGCGGCGACCAGCTCGTCGCGGCGGTCGCGGGCGACGAGGTCGAGAGCGAGCACGGTGACGAGATCCGTGCGGCCTGGACCGAGGAGGCCGACGCCATGCTCGACGAGATCTCGGCGCTACCCGGGGCCCACGACCTGCTCGAGGCGATCGTCGGCGCCGGCTTCACCCTCGTCATGGCGAGCTCGGGCAAGCCGCACCACGTCGAGCGCTACGCCGAGCTGATCGACGCCGGTGACCTCGCCGCGGAGTGGGTCAGCTCGGGCGACGTCGAGCGCACCAAGCCGGCCCCCGACCTGCTCGGGGTCGCCATGGAGCGCGTCGGGGCTCAGGAAGCGGTCGTCGTCGGCGACTCCGTCTGGGACTGCCGGGCCGCCGAGCGCCTCGGGTTGCCGTCCGTGGCCGTGCGGACGGGCGGCTTCTCGAACGAGGAGCTCCGGGAGGCCGGTGCCTCCGACGTCCTCGAGTCCGTGGAGGAGCTCACCGCCGACATCGACCGCCTGCGCCCGCGCGCGCCCCAGCGGGCCTGACGCAGCCCGCGCGACATCGTCCGCCTCGCCGGGGCGCGATCACCACGTCCGGCGGGCGGTCGGGCGGGCCGGCCCGCGGACACTCCAACGCCGGCGGCGCCCGCCCGCAGGCGTCGACCGCGCGGGTCACGACGAGCGTGCGCCGGCGGGACACCCGAAGCTCTCCCCTGCGGGACGATGCGTGTCGAGCACGCGGTGGCGGGGTGGGCGGATCCGTGCCGAGCGGCTCCGGACCTCGGGCCGCGACCACGGAACCAGGGCCGTCGGCCGAGGCAACGCCCATGAGGCTCCCCGCGACTGGCGTTCCCTCGTCCGGCGGGCCCTTGTCCGGCGGTCCAGCTGTCAGCGGTCCCGCGACCGGCCATCCCGCGATCGGCGATGCCGCGACCGGGGTTCCGCGCGCGCCCACGGATGCGTCCGCGACCGCCGCTTCGTCGGCGACCAGCGCGTCCTCGGTGACCGGCGCACCGGTCGGGACCGGGGCTCCGGTTGGGACAAGCGGTCCATTCGCGAACAGCGACCCATCCGCGGTCACCGAGCCGTCCGCGACCGCCGCGGGGAGCAGCACCTCGGCACCGTCGGGGCCCTCCTCGCACCCAGGACCAGGGCTCGCCGGCCCCGACGTCCCAGGACCGGCCGCGGTACGCCGCTCGCTCGGCTCGGCCGACGGCCACGCCACCTCGAGCAGGTCGGGCTCCACGTCCCACGGCACGCCGTCGGCGTCCGGGGCCAGCGCGGCCCACAGGTCGGTGGCGAGCGGCACCAGGTCGACACCCCGCCCCACGACGCAGGCGTCGACGAGCGCCCGCTCGACGCCGGCGAGGAGCGTGGCCGGACGGCCCTCCGCTCGCAACGCCTCGACCACCTCGCTGATGACGTAGAGCTGGTCGGCGTCGAGCACCCCGTCGCGCATCGCGGCGGCGGCGAGCGGGAGCGTCGAGGCCAGCACGTCGGCCAGCGCCTCGCGCACCCCGACTCCCCGACGCTCCTGCTCCATGCCCCGGACGCTACGACCGACCTCCGACAGTCCCGGTCCCTCCGGGAGCGGCCTCAGATCACGATGCGGTCACGACGCCTTCTCCTCATCCGCGCTCCACTCGCCGCGGTTGGCCGCCCCGGTGAGCCGCAGCCGCTCGGCGAACGCGTCCTGGGCCGCGGCCACGTTCTCCTCCGCGCCGGCCCACCGCGCCATCGGGCTGCTCTGCAGCGCGCGGGCGTAGGAGAAGCTCACGGTCCACGGCTGCGGGCCCCGGCGCGCGATCGCGTCGAGGTTCGCGTTGGCCTGCGCGTCCTCCTGACCGCCCGAGAGGAAGACGACGCCGGGCACGGCGGCCGGGATCGTGCGGCGCAGCACCTCGAGCGTGCGGTCGGCGACCTCGTCGGGGCCGGCCTGGTCGGCGCCCGCGTAGCCGGACACGACCATGTTCGTCTTCACCAGCACGCCCTCGAGCGCGACCCGCTGGCGGCGCAGCGCCTCGATCGTGGCGGCGAGGACCTGCTCGGTGACCTCGGCCGACCGCTCGATCCCGTGGTCGCCGTCCATGATCGACTCGGGCTCGACGATCGGTACCAGGCCCGCCTCCTGCGCGAGCGCGGCGTACCGGGCCTGGCCGGCGGCGTTGAGCTCGACCGCGGTCGCGCTGGGCAGGGTGTCGGACACCGAGATCACCGAGCGCCACTTCGCGAACCGCAGCCCCAGCTCGGCGTACTCGGCGAACCGCTCCCGCAGCCCGTCGAGGCCCTCGGTGACCTTCTCGCCGGGGAAACCGGCCAGGTCCTTCGCGCCCCCGTCGACCTTGATGCCGGGCACGATCCCGCGCCGGCGCAGGAGGTCGACCATCCCCGTGCCGTCGAGCGCGGTCTGCCGGACGGTCTCGTCGTAGAGGATCACGCCACCGAGGCGCTGCTCGACGTCCTCGGTGGTGAACAGCAGGTCGCGGAACCGGCGCCGCGTCTCCTCGGTGGACTCGACGCCCACCGCCTCCAGCCGCTTGGTGATCGTCCCGGTGCTCTCGTCGGCGGCGAGGATGCCCTTCCCGTCGGCGAGGATCTCGCGCGCGGTCTCCTGCAGCGTCATCGGTACTCCTTCCCTCTGCGCGCAGGGTTGACCGGCGCGCCCGGCGGCATGCGCGAGTTAGGGTGACCTCACCTGGCGGTGACGGAAGGGGAGCGAGTGACGGCGGCGTCGACACGTCCGGCGGTCCGGTTGCGGCGCGCGGTGGTCCGGGCGGTCGCCCGGCCGACCCCGCGGGTGGTGCGGGTGACGGTGGCGGGCCCCGAGCTCGCGGACCTGCCCATGGTCGCCCCCGACGGCTACATGAAGCTCTTCTTCCCGCGCGCCGACGAGGTCGAGCCGCAGCTGCCCCCGCTGGTCGAGGAGGGTGACGACGGGCCCGACATCGCCGGCTGGTTCCGCCGCTACCTCGCGATGCCCGACGACCTCCGCCCACCCATGCGCACGTTCACCCTCCGCCGGCGGCGCGAGGACCCGGTCGAGATCGACGTCGACTTCGTCCTGCACGACGAGGGCCCGGCGCGCGACTGGGCGCTGCGCGCCGCCCCCGGCGAGCACCTCGCGTTCACCGGCCCCTACGGCCTCTACGCCCCGCGCGACGACCACGACGGCATCGTGCTGGCGGGGGACGAGACCGCGGTCCCGGCGATCGGCGCCATCGTCGAGGCCCTGCCGCCCGGCCGGCGCGCGACCGTCCTCGCGGGCGTCCGGGACGTCACCGAGCAGCAGACCTGGGCGACCGCCGGCGACGTCACCACGCACTGGACGACACCCGACGCGCTCGCCGAGCACCTCCGCGGGCTCGCCTTCCCCGCCGCGCAGCCCTACGTGTGGCTGGCCGGCGAGGCGTCCCTGGTGAAGGCGATGCGCCGCCACGTCGTCCGCGAGCGCGGCGTCGACAAGCGCGACGTCTGCTTCACCGGCTACTGGCGCCGCGGGCGCACCGAGGAGCAGGAGGTGCGCGCCGCGCTGGCCGGCACCGCCGAGCCCGCCGACGACTGAGGCCCCCGGAAACGAACGAACGCGCCGTTCGCTGCGCTAGAAGCAGCGAACGGCGCGTTCGTTCCGAAACAGGCGGAGAGACCCAGGTCAGCCCAGCATCTTGCGCAGGACGTAGGGCAGGATCCCGCCGTTGAGGTAGTACTGCGCCTCACCCGGGGTGTCGATGCGCAGGCGCGCGTCGAACTCGATCGCGTCCCCGGACTCGGGCTGCGCCGTCACGTGCACCGTGTCGGGGACCTCGCCGTCGTTGAGCGCCGTGACCCCGGTGATCGAGAACGTCTCGGTGCCGGTCAGACCCAGCGAGTCGGCGTTCTCGCCGTCGGGGAACTGCAGGGGCAGCACGCCCATCCCTACGAGGTTCGAGCGGTGGATGCGCTCGTAGGACTCGGCGATGACCGCGCGGACGCCGAGCAGCGTCGTGCCCTTGGCCGCCCAGTCGCGCGACGAGCCCGAGCCGTACTCCTTGCCCGCGAGCACCACCAGCGGCGTGCCCTGCGCGGCGTAGTTCTGCGCCGCGTCGTACACCGCGACCTGCTGGCCGCCCTGGGTGTAGTCGGCGGTGTTGCCGCCCTGGTCGAGCGAGCCGCCGTCCCCGGTGGGCAGCAGGTTGCGCAGCCGGATGTTGGCGAACGTGCCGCGGATCATCACCTCGTGGTTGCCGCGGCGCGAGCCGTAGGAGTTGAAGTCCTTGCGCTCGACCCCGTTCTCCTTGAGGTACCGGCCGGCCGGCGAGTCCTCCTTGATGGACCCGGCGGGGGAGATGTGGTCGGTGGTCACCGAGTCGCCGAGCTTGAGCAGCACCCGGGCGCCCTCGATGTCACCGACCTCCGAGGGCTCCCGCGACATGCCCTCGAAGTACGGGGGCTTGCGCACGTACGTGGAGTCCTCGTCCCAGGTGAAGGTCTCGCCCTCGGGGGTGGGCAGCGAGGTCCAGCGCTCGTCGCCGGCGAAGACGTCGGCGTAGCCCTCGGTGAACTGCTCGGGCGAGAGCGCCGAGGAGATCGTCTCCTGGATCTCCTGCGGCGAGGGCCAGATGTCGGCGAGGGTCACCGGGTTGCCGTCGGTGTCGTGCCCGAGCGGCTCGGTGGCGAGGTCGAGGTCCATCGTCCCGGCCAGCGCGTACGCCACCACCAGCGGCGGGCTCGCCAGGTAGTTCATCTTGACGTCGGGGTTGATGCGGCCCTCGAAGTTGCGGTTGCCCGAGAGCACCGCGGTGACCGCGAGGTCCTCGTCGTTGACCGCCTTCGAGATCTCCTCGGGCAGCGGGCCCGAGTTGCCGATGCACGTGGTGCAGCCGTAGCCGACGAGGTTGAAGCCCAGCTTCTCCAGGTAGGGCAGCAGACCCGAGCGCTCGTAGTAGTCCATGACGACCTTGGACCCGGGCGCGAGCGACGTCTTCACCCAGGGCCGGCGCTCGAGGCCCTTCTCCACGGCGTTCCGCGCGAGCAGCGCCGCGCCGATCATCACCGACGGGTTCGACGTGTTGGTGCACGACGTGATCGCCGCGATCGTCACCGCGCCGTGGTCGAGCTCGAGCTCGACGCCGTCGGAGAGCGTGACCGGCGTCGGGTGCGAGGGGCGCCCCGACGGGTCCGCCGGCTGCTTGTGCACCGACGGCTTGTCGGCCTCCTCGTCGCGGGTCTCGGCCGGCGGGTCGGACGCGGGGAAGGACTCGGAGTACCACTCCTCGGACCCGGCCTTCGGCTCGGCGCCGTTGTTCACGTAGTCCGGCAGCGACTGGCGGAACGACTCCTTCGCCGCGTCGAGGCGGATCCGGTCCTGCGGGCGCTTCGGGCCGGCGATCGACGGGACGACCGTCGAGAGGTCCAGCGACAGGGTCTCGGAGTAGTCCGGCTCGTGCGCCGGGTCGTGCCAGAGGCCCTGCTCCTTGGCGTAGGCCTCGACGAGCGCGACCTGCTCGTCGTCGCGGCCGGTGAAGCGCAGGTAGGTCAGCGTCTCGTCGTCGATCGGGAACATCGCGGCGGTCGAGCCGAACTCCGGGCTCATGTTGCCGATCGTCGCGCGGTTGGCCAGCGGCACCGCGCCGACACCCTCGCCGTAGAACTCGACGAACTTCCCGACGACGCCGTGCTCGCGCAGCATCTCGGTGATCGTCAGCACCAGGTCGGTGGCCGTGGCGCCCGCGGGCAGCTCGCCGGAGAGCTGGAAGCCGACGACCTTCGGGATCAGCATCGACACCGGCTGGCCGAGCATGGCCGCCTCGGCCTCGATGCCGCCGACGCCCCAGCCGAGCACGCCCAGGCCGTTGACCATCGTGGTGTGCGAGTCGGTGCCCACCAGCGTGTCGGGGTACGCCTGGCCGTTCCGGGTCATCACGACGCGCGCGAGGTGCTCGATGTTGACCTGGTGCACGATGCCGGTGCCGGGCGGGACGACCTTGAACTCGTCGAACGCGGTCTGGCCCCAGCGCAGGAACTTGTAGCGCTCCTCGTTGCGCTGGTACTCCAGCTCGACGTTGCGCTCGAAGGCGTCCGGGGTGCCGAACAGGTCGGCGACGACGGAGTGGTCGATCACGAGCTCGGCCGGCGCCAGCGGGTTCACGTTCTGCGCGTCGCCGCCCAGCTCGGTGACCGCCTCGCGCATCGTCGCGAGGTCGACGATGCAGGGGACGCCCGTGAAGTCCTGCATCACCACGCGGCCGGGGACGTACTGGATCTCGGAGTCCGGCTCGGCGGTCGGGTCCCACTCGGCGAGCGCCCGGATCGACGCCTCGGTGGTGACGAGGCCGTCCTCGGTCCGCAGGAGGTTCTCGAGCAGCACCTTCAGGCTGAACGGCAGGCGCTGCGAGCCCTCGACCGCGGACAGTCGGAAGATCTCATACGACTGCCCGCCGACCTCGAGGGTGCCCTTCGCACCGAAAGAGTCGGCGGACTGGTCTGACGAGCTCACGGACACGTTCCTCCTCGTTCCTCGCGGGCGCGGCGGGTGGGGATCGGCCGCGACACCGGGGTCGCTTCGGTCCCGGCGGCGTCGACGGGGCAGGCGGGGCCTGTCCGGGTGGTGGCCCGATCGGCGCGGCGCGAGCCGGCCGGCACGGGTGACGACGCTCGACCCGGGGGTCGGGCGGGAGTCTTGCGCACCCTCACGACTGCTGCACTCCCGCCCTCACCAGCCTACGACCGGGCACCCCTCCGTGTTGGTCCCGACGCAGCCGGTGAGCCCCCCGGATGCCCCACGAGCGGGCGATTCACGCCACACCCCTGCGTGTCGGAGCCCGGAGGCGGCCCCGGGGGCCGCCAAGCTCCTCACCCGGCCCGGGTCCGGGACCGGGCCACCTCGGGGGAGTGGAGGACGGCGTGCGTGGTGCGGTCACGGGCGCGACCGTGGTCGCCGCCGTGCTCGCGACGGCGCTGACGCTCGTCCCGCCGGCCCTCGCCGCGCCGCCGAGCCCGACGCCGCCACCCGCCGGCGGGTCCCCGGCGCCCCAGGACCCGGCCGACGAGGCCGGCTCCCTCGTCGCCCGCATCGCCACCGCCCGCGCGGCCCTCGACCGCCTCACCGCCGACCTGGGCAGGCGCCAGGAGCTCGCCAACCGCGCGCTGGCCGACGACACCACCGCCCGCCGGGCTGCCGACGACGCCCGCCGGGCCGCCGAGGAGAGCCGCCGCGGCGCCGACGCCGCCGCCGCGGCCGCCGAGCGGGCCCGCGCCGAGGTCGACGCCTGGATCACCGCCTGGTTCCAGCAGGCCGACGTCCTCGGGCCGCTCTCGGTGCTCTCGGGCTCGTCGGGCCCCGACGACGTCGCCGCGCGGGCCCACCTGCGCGACGTGGTCACCGCCGACCAGCGCGCCGCCCTCGACGGCGCCGAGCGCGCCCGGATCGAGGCGGCCAACGCCGACTCCCGCGCCCGCGCCGCGCGCATCGCCGCCGACGAGGCCGCCGCGCGCGCCGCCGCGGCCCGGGTCGCCGCGGACGCCGAGCTGACCCGGGTGCGCACCGACACCGACGCCGCGCAGGCGCAGCTGCGCGAGCTCACCGCCCAGCGCGACGCCGCCGAGGCCCGCCTGCGCTCGCTCGAGGACGCCGACCCGGCGCTGGCCGCGCAGCGCGACCGCGCCGAGGCCTTCGACGCCGCCGCGACCGCCCGCGAGACCGCCCGCGACGCCCGGGTGCGCCGCGCCGCGACGGCGGGACTCGAGGCCCGGGCGGCCCGGGCCGGTACCGACGACGACCCGCTCGCCGACGCCGGCATCAGCACCGACGGCCTGTCCGACGAGGTGCGCACGGTGCTCGAGCGCGCGCTCTCGCAGCTCGGCGTCGTCTACGCCTGGGGCGGCGGGGACGCCGAGGGCCCGACCAAGGGCATCCGCGACGGCGGCGTGGCCGACGCGCACGGCGACTACGACAAGACCGGCTTCGACTGCTCCGGGCTGATGATCTACGCCTTCGCGGCGGCCGGGAAGGACCTGCCGCACTACAGCGGCTACCAGGCCGACGCCGGGCAGCGGGTCGCGCTGGAGGACCGCCGGCCCGGGGACCTGCTCTTCTGGGCCGACGACGACGGCGCGGGCCCCGTGCACCACGTCGCCCTCTATCTGGGCGGCGACCAGATGGTCGAGGCCCCCGAGTCGGGCAAGACCGTGCGGATCGCGTCCGTGCGGTTCGACGACGAGATCGTCCCGACCGTCACCCGGCTGGTGTGAGCACGTCGTGACACCACACGGCACCCTCACCGGCCGACGAGTTGCCTGGTGGACCGGCGGGTAGCGTGCCGCCCCGGACGCACCCGCCCGGCGGGTGCGGAGCGAGCGCCGACCAGAGAGGGACAGCGGTGACCGAGCCCACGGAGACGGGGCCGACCGGCCGACAGGGCCCGTCGGGATCGCCGACGCCGCCGGCGTCAACGGGCTCCGGCTCGGGCGCGCCCTCGACGCCGGCCCACGACGCCGAGCAGCTCGAGCGCACCGTGCTCGAGGTCAAGCGCGTCATCGTCGGCCAGGACCGCCTGGTCGAGCGGATGCTCGTCGGCCTGCTCGCCAAGGGGCACCTGCTGCTCGAGGGCGTGCCCGGTGTGGCCAAGACCCTCGCGGTGGAGACGTTCGCGCGCGTGGTGGGCGGGTCGTTCGCCCGCATCCAGTTCACGCCCGACCTCGTGCCCGCCGACATCCTCGGCACCCGGATCTACCGCCAGGGCCGCGAGGAGTTCGACGTCGAGCTGGGCCCGGTGGTCTCCAACTTCGTGCTCGCCGACGAGATCAACCGCGCGCCCGCGAAGGTCCAGTCGGCGATGCTCGAGGTGATGGCCGAGCGCCACGTCTCCATCGGCGGGCAGACCCACGCGATGCCCGACCCGTTCCTCGTGCTGGCCACGCAGAACCCCATCGAGAACGAGGGCGTCTACCCGCTGCCCGAGGCGCAGCGCGACCGCTTCCTGTTCAAGATCCTCGTCGAGTACCCGACGGCCGACGAGGAGCGCGAGATCGTCTACCGGATGGGCGTGAGCCCGCCCTCGCCGCACCGGGTGCTCGACCCCGGCGAGCTGCGCCGCCTGCAGGACGTCGCGTCCCAGGTGTTCGTCCACCACGCGCTCGTCGACTACGTGGTGCGCCTGGTCGTCGCGACGCGCTCGCCCGCCGAGCACGGGATGGGCGACGTCGGCGGCTGGGTGGCCTACGGCGCCTCGCCGCGCGCGTCGCTGGGCATCATCGCCGGGGCGCGGGCGCTCGCGCTCGTCCGCGGGCGCGACTACGTGCTGCCCCAGGACGTCGTCGACATCGCGCCCGACGTGCTGCGCCACCGCCTCGTCCTGTCCTACGACGCGCTCGCCGACGGCGTGCCGGTCGACCACGTCGTCACCCGCGTCCTGCAGACCGTCCCGCTGCCGCAGGTGTCGGCCCGCCCGGTCGGGATGGGCCCGGCGCCCGTGCCGGCGGCGGGTCGGTGACCCCACCGGGGGACCAGCCCCAGGGCTCATCCGACGGGACGCCCTCGGCACAGGTCCCCGAGCCCGGGCCGTTGCCGCCGGCCGCGACCCCGGCCGAGAGCCCGGCCGGCGGTCCCCGCCCGGCGTGGGCGCCGCCGCCGACCGCCCCGGTGCCCTCGGGTCCCGACGAGGTGGCGGGGGAGCGCACCCAGGCGCGGCTCTCGGCGTCGCTGCGCACCCTGGAGCTCACCGTCCGGCGCCGCCTCGACGGGCTGCTGCAGGGCAACCACCTGGGCCTCGTCCCCGGTCCGGGCACCGAGGCCGGCGAGCCGCGGGTCTACCAGCCCGGCGACGACGTGCGCCGCATGGACTGGTCGGTCACCGCGCGCACCACCGAGCCCCACATCCGCGAGACGATCGCCGACCGCGAGCTGGAGACGCAGCTGGTCGTCGACCTCTCGCCGAGCCTCGACTTCGGCACCGCGGCCTGCGAGAAGCGCGACCTCGCCGTCGCCGCGTGCGCCGCCGTCGCCCACCTGACCCGCGGCGGCGGCAACCGCATCGGCGCCGTCGTCGCCACCGGCGCCGAGACGCTGCGCCTGCCCGCCCGCGGCGGCGAGGCGGCCACCCGCGACCTGCTGCGCCGGATCGCGTCCACCCGGCCCGCGCCGGAGGGCACGCGGGGCGACCTGCCCGGCGCGCTCGAGGCCCTGCGTCGCCCGCCGCGGCGGCGCGGGCTCGTGGTCGTGGTGTCGGACTTCCTCGGCGACGTCGACTGGGAGCGCGCCATGCGGGCGCTGCGGGCGCGCCACGACCTGCTCGCCGTCGAGGTCGTCGACCCCCGCGACGAGGAGCTCCCCGACGTCGGCACCGTCGTGCTCGCCGACCCCGAGACCGGGCGCCACCGCGAGGTCACCACCACCCCCACGCTGCGCCGCCGCTTCGCCGCCGAGGCCGCCGCCCACCGCGGGCGCGTCGCCGCCGCCCTGCGCGGCTGCGGCGCCGGGCACCTCGTGCTGCGCACCGACCGCGACTGGATCGCCGACGTCGTGCGCTTCGCCGTGGCCCGCAAGCGCGGCTGGTCGGGCGGGGCGACGACGGGACGCGTCCCCGAGCAGGCCGGGAGACGCTGATGTTCGCGCACCCCTGGTGGTTCCTGTTCCTGCTGGTCGTGGCCGCGCTGGCCGTCGGCTACTGGTGGATCAACCGGCGCCGGCAGCGCTACACGATGCGCTTCACCAACCTGGCGCTGCTCGAGCGCGTGGCCCCCAAGGGCCCCGGCCGGTGGCGCCACGTCCCGATGGCGCTGGTGCTGGTCGCCCTCGTGCTCATGACGATCGCGCTGGCCGGCCCGCAGGGCACCGCGCAGGTGCCCCGCAACCGCGCGACGGTGATGCTGACGATCGACGTGTCGCTCTCGATGCGCGCCACCGACGTCGAGCCCTCGCGGCTGCAGGTCGCCGAGAGCGCCGCCTCGACGTTCGCCGACCAGCTCCCGGCCGGCATCAACCTGGGCCTGTCGTCGTTCGCGGCGACCCCGAGCACGCTCGTCACGCCCACCACCGACCGCCAGGCGGTGAAGAACGCGATCGGCAGCCTGCAGCTCGCCGAGTCGACGGGCACCGGCGACGCGATCCGCGCGAGCCTCGCCGCCATCCGGGCTTTCGGCAGCCAGATCCGCGGCCCCGAGGGCCCGCCGCCGGCACGGATCATCCTGCTCTCGGACGGCAAGCAGACGACGCCGACCACCGACCCCGCCGACGACCGGGGCGCCTTCCCGGCCGCCGCCGAGGCGCGGGCGGCGGGCGTGCCGATCTCGGCGATCTCGTTCGGCACCGAGTACGGCGAGATCGAGATCGACGGCCGGCCGGTGTCGGTGGCGGTGGCCGACGACCAGATGCGCGAGATCGCCCAGCTCTCCGGCGGCGACTTCCGCCGCGCGTCCACCGAGCTGGACCTGCGCGAGACCTACGCCAACCTCGCCGAGCAGGTGGGCTACGAGGAGCGCACGGTCGACCTCTCCGGGCGCTGGTTCCTCGCGGCCACCATCCTCGTCGTGCTCGGCGCCGCCACCGCGATCGTCACGGGGCAGCGTCTCCCGTAGCTAGATGTGGTCCACCGTCAGCCGGTCGACGAAGGCCCGGATGTCGGCGATCGCCGCGCGGTGCTCGGCGGGCAGTGCCTGCCGGAAGATCATCTCCGCGCCGTGGGTGATCCCGAGGTTCGTCCGCCCCTCGACCGGGACCCCGGCGGCGAGGAGCTTGCGGTAGTAGGCGAGCCCTTCGTCGCGCAGCGGGTCGAGCTCGTTGACGGTGATGACGTGCGGCGGCAGGCCGGCCAGGTCGTCGGCGGTCGCGAAGTACGGCCAGGCCAGCGGGTCCTCGGCGTGCCGGTCGTGCGGGTCGTACTGGGCCACCAGCAGGTCCATCAGCGCGCAGTTGATGAAGTAGCCGTCGTTCTCGATCATCGACGGGAGCTCGCGCAGCTTGCGGGCGCGGTCCCACGCGTAGCCGCCGCTGACGTAGGGCACCGAGGCGTACACGCCGTCGATGGCGTCGAGGTCGCCCGAGCGCTTGGCGCGCAGCGTGGTGGCGAGCACGAGGTTCGCGCCCCCGGACTCGCCCTGCAGCACGAGGCGGGTCAGGCCCAGCTCGCCGCGCTGGTCGTCGAGCCAGCGCACCGTGGTGGCGCAGTCGTCGAGGCCCGCGGGGAAGGGGTGCGGGCCCAGCTCGGTCCACGCGTTGCGGAAGCCGACGCGCGCGGCGACGACGCCGGTGAGGGCGAGCTCGCGGCACCAGCGGTCGTGCACGCGGGTCTCGGCGTCGAGGATGGTCATGCCGCCGCCGTGGATGTAGACGACGCACGGCAGGGGGCCCGTGACGCCCGCCGGGCGGTAGAGGCGCAGCGGGACGAGGTGCCCGTCGGGCGAGGCCACCGACGTGTCGGTGGTCTCGACGGCGTCGTCCGGGGCGTCGCCGGGCAGGTCGAGGGGGATGTTCGCGTAGAGGGCGCTGAAGCCGGCGTGCAGCCCGCCGACCGCCTCGGCCACGGCCTCGCGGCCGGCCTCCCGCGTGATCGGGGGCTCGGCGGCCGGGCCGTCCAGGCCGAACGCCGCGAGCGCGGCGACGAGGTCGGGCTTGGCCCGCGGGTCGGTGCGCAGGTCGAGCGAGGGGTCGCCGAGCCGGCCCGGGAGGGTCGGCGGGGTGTCGGTCGCTGTCATCGGTCCTCCGGTGTCGAGATCGACGGCAAGATCGACCCTATGGCGCGGGCCACAGCCCGGCCAGGCGCCGTTCGGCCGCGTCGTCCCGTGGGCCGGACACCCCCGGAGCCGGTAGCCTTCCGCCGCCGCAGCCCCGAAGAGAGGAGTCGCGTGAGCCGCGTCGCGCTGGTCACGGGAGGCAACCGCGGGATCGGGCTCGCCACGGCGCGCGAGCTCGCCGACCGCGGATTCACGGTGGTGGTGACGCACCGCTCGGGCGAGCCGCCGGAGGGGCTGCACGGGGTGCAGGCGGACGTCACCGACTCCGCCGCCGTCGACGCCGCGTTCTCGCAGGTGGAGTCCGAGCACGGGCCGGTCGAGGTGGTCGTCGCCAACGCCGGCATCACCCGCGACGGCCTGCTCATGCGCATGCCCGAGGACGCGTTCACCGAGGTCCTCGACGCCAACCTCACCGGCGCCTGGCGGGTCACCCAGCGCGCGATCCGCGGCATGGTCAAGGCCCGCTTCGGCCGGCTGATCTACATCTCGAGCGTCGTCGGGCTGACCGGCGCGCCGGGGCAGGCGAACTACGCGGCCTCCAAGGCGGGCCTCGTGGGGCTGGCCCGCTCGACGGCGCGCGAGCTCGGCGGGCGCGGCATCACCGCGAACGTCGTCGCGCCCGGGTACGTCGACACCGACATGACCGCGGAGCTGACCGACAAGCGCCGCGAGGAGATCCTGAACTCCATCCCGCTGGGGCGCACCGCCGCGCCCGAGGACATCGCCAAGGCCGTCGCCTGGCTCGCCTCCGACGACGCCGGCTACGTCACCGGCGCGGTGCTGCCGGTCGACGGCGGCATCGGCATGGGCCACTAGAAGGGGAGACAGTGAGCAACCTGCTCGAGGGCAAGCGGATCCTGGTCACCGGGATCATCACCGACGCCTCGATCGCCTTCCACGCGGCGAAGGCGGCGCAGGAGGCGGGCGCCACCGTCGTCCTCACCGGCTTCGGGCGCCTGTCGCTGGTCAAGCGCGTCGCGCAGCGGCTGCCGCAGGAGGCGCCGGTCATCGAGCTCGACGTGCAGAACCAGGAGCACCTCGACGGCCTCGCCGACGCGGTGCGCGAGCACGTCGACGGCCTCGACGGCGTCCTGCACTCCATCGGCTTCGCCCCCATGGACGCCCTGGGCGGCAACTTCCTGAACACCGAGTGGTCCGACGTCGCCACCGCGGTCGAGGTGTCGGCCTACTCGTTCAAGTCGCTCGCGATGGCCTGCAGGCCGCTGCTCGGGCCCGGCTCGTCGCTGGTCGGCATGGACTTCGACAACACCGTCGCCTGGCCCGGCTACGACTGGATGGGCGTCGCCAAGGCCGCGCTCGAGGCCACCACGCGCTACCTCGCCCGCGACCTGGGCCCCGAGGGCATCCGCGCCAACCTCGTCGCCGCCGGCCCGGTGCGCACCATGGCCGCGAAGTCGATCCCGGGCTTCGACACCTTCGAGGAGGCCTGGGTGCAGCGCTCGCCGCTGGGCTGGGACCTCGGCGACCCGACGCCGGTCGCGAAGACCATCTGCGCCCTGCTCTCCGACTGGCTGCCCGCCACCACCGGCGAGGTCGTCCACGCCGACGGCGGCTACCACGCGATGGGCGCCTAGCGGTCCGGGTCTCACCGTGTAGCCCTCGTCGTGCGGGGGGATGCTGGACGACGTGAGCGGTGAACCCCCCTTCGACGCGGTGCTGGTCCTCTCCTTCGGCGGCCCCGAGGGTCCCGACGAGGTCCGTCCGTTCCTGGAGAACGTCACGCGGGGCCGCGGGGTGCCGCCGGAGCGTCTCGACGCCGTCGAGGAGCACTACCAGCACTTCGGGGGCGTCAGCCCGATCAACGAGCTGAACCGGCGCCTCGTCGCCGACCTGTCGCGCGCGCTGCGGGAGGCCGGGCGCGAGCTGCCCGTGTACTTCGGCAACCGCAACTGGCACCCGCTCGCCGAGGACACCGTCGAGGGCATGGCCCGCGACGGCGTGCGGCGCGCGCTGGTGTTCGCGACGAGCGCCTACGGCGGGTACTCGGCGTGCCGGCAGTACCACGAGGACATCGCGCGGGCCCGCGCGGCGGCCGTCGAGCGCACCGGGTCGGCGCCGGACCTCGTCAAGCTGCGCCACTTCTACGACCACCCGCTGTTCGTCGCCTCGGTCGCCGACGGGGTGCGGGCGGCGCGGGAGAAGCTGGACCGGGGGCACGAGGCGCGGCTGGTGTTCACCGCGCACTCCATCCCCGAGTCGGCCGACCGCACCGCCGGCCCGCCGGAGGAGGGCGGCCACCGCTACTCGCGGCAGATGGGTGAGGCCGCGCGCCTGGTCGCCGACGCCGTCGACGCGCCCGAGCACGACCTCGTGTGGCAGTCGCGCTCCGGTCCGCCGCAGATCCCGTGGCTCGAGCCCGACATCGTCGACCACCTCGACGACCTGCACGACCGCGGCGTCGGCGCCGTCGTCGTCAGCCCGGTCGGGTTCGTGTCCGACCACCTCGAGGTCGTGTGGGACCTCGACAACGAGGCCGCCGAGCACGCCGAGAAGCTCGGGATGGGGTTCGCCCGCGCCGCGAGCGCCGGCGCCGATCCCCGCTTCGTCCAGATGATCGTGGAGCTGATCGCCGAGCAGGTCGACGGCGTGGCGCCCCGCGAGCTGGGGACCGCGCCGCGGGCCGGGGTGGGCTGCAACGGGGCGCTCTGCCATCCGGGGTGCTGCGAGCCCGCGAAGCGACCCACCCAGGGGCCCTCCCGCTAGTCGCCGCTCCCGCCCGAGGCGGCCATCGCCGAGCGCAGGCGGGCGGCGTGGGCCAGCTGGTCGTCGACGACGAGGACGAGCGCGCGGGCGGCCGCCGGGTCGAGCTCGTCGGGGAGCTCGGCGGCCAGGGCCGTGCGGCTCGTGCGCCGGACCCACCACGCCGTGCCGTGGGCGTCGACCAGGGTCACGCGCGGCACGCGGTCGGCGACGTGGTGGCGCCACCGCAGCGTCGTGCCCCGCCCGTCATCGAGGGTCCAGTCGACGAGGCCGCGCGGGCCCTCGTCGGCGGACACGGTGACGGCGTCCTCCGGCGTGGTCACCGCGTAGGCGGCCGGTGCGAACGGGCGCTCGCGCCGCGCCGCCACGCGGACCGCCGGCTCGCCCCGCGGCGACACGGTGGCGGGCAGGGCGCGCTTCCCGTCCGGGTCCCGCGCCGCCGCCACCCGCGCGTCGGGACCGCCCTCGAGCGCCATCCGCCCCGTGGTCGCGTAGCGGTCGGCCCACGCGAGCTCGACCCGGCGCCCGCCGCCGTAGGCCTCGACGTCGTCGGTGGGGGCCTCGCCGACCGCGCCGAGGGCCCAGGGGACGCCGAGGCCGGTCGTCATCACCGCGATGATCAGCCCGAACACCGCGAGCACCGTCAGGCCGACGAGCTGGTCGGGCAGGATCCCCTCGGCGTCACGCCACCGGTCGCCCATCGCGAGGTGGATCATCGGGACCGAGGACGCCGCGACGACGCCGGCCGCGAGCAGCACCCAGAACGGGGCGCGCCGGGCCGTGGCGAGCCGCGAGCGGCGTGCCCACACAGCGCGACGATGCGTCGACGTCCCCGTCGTCGGGGGAGGAGCGGCCACGGTCCCACCCTGCCCGATCGTCACCGTCCGTGATAATGCTCATCACTCCGACGGAGCAGCGGGCGGGCGCAGAAACCTCGCGAATCGCTCGGACTTCCTACCGTTTGCCGATGATCGTGAGCGTCGCTAGTGTCCGCCATCACGTGGCCGGTGATGCATGCATGATCGGTGCGGCGCCCCCGGCTGCGACCCCCGATTCGGCACGCGGCACGCGGAGGAGCGCCCATGGCTGCGAGTGGCGAGATCAAGGTCAACATCCTGGACTGCGGCATGATGACCGCGGACCTGACGTGGTTGCTCCTCAAGCCGGGGCGCTCGATCCGCCCCCGGCAGATGCGGGACCAGCCCACCGAGTGGGCCGACGTCCCGACGCACACGGTGCTCGTCGAGACCCCCGACGGCACCCTGCTCTGGGACACCAGCTGCCCCCGCGACTGGGAGGACCGCTGGGGCCCCACGGGCCTGCAGGACTTCTTCCCCTACGACAAGGTCAGCGAGGAGGAGTACCTCGACTCGCGCCTGCAGCAGCTCGGCATCGGCGTCGACCAGATCGACTACGTCGTGCTGTCGCACCTGCACTTCGACCACTGCGGCAACGCCGACATGTTCAAGGACTCGTCGGCCAAGCTCATCTGCAGTGACAAGGAGAAGGACTGGGCGTTCGGGTTCGACGGCCTGTTCAACGGCGCCCACCTCAAGACCGACTACGAGGAGCTGAACTGGGAGACGGTGTCGGGCGACACCGAGTTCCTCCCCGGCGTCACGCTGCTCCAGACCCCGGGGCACACGCCGGGCACGATGTCGATGCAGGTCGACCTGCCCGACACCGGCACGATGATCTTCACTTCGGACGCCGTCTACATGGGCGAGAGCTACGGCCCGCCCACCACGCCCGCCGCCATCGTCAACGACATGGGGCAGTTCTACTCGTCGGTGGAGAAGATCCGCGGCGTCGCCGAGAAGACCAACGCGACGGTCGTCTTCGGTCACGACGCCGAGCAGATCCACCAGCTCAAGACCGTGGGCAACGGCGGCGGCCACTACACCTGATCACTGGCAACCCGATCGGAGACTCACCGGTATGACCGTCCCCCCGGTTCCCACCGAAGAGTCGGTGTTCACGTGGGGTGCCCCGCCGCTGAAGTTCGGCGCGGGTGCCTGCGACGAGATCGGCTTCGACCTCGCCCAGTACGGGGCGAAGCGGATCCTGCTGATCACCGACCCCGGCATGCAGCAGACGGGCCTGCCCGACCGCATCGCCGACCAGATCCGTCGCTACGACATGACCGTCGAGATCTTCGACGGCGTCCACGTCGAGCCCACCGACGACTCGATGAACAAGGCCGTCGGCTACGCCTCCGAGCAGGGCCCGTGGGACGGGTTCGTGGCGGTCGGCGGCGGGTCGGCGATCGACACCGCGAAGGCCGTCAACCTGCTGACGACCTTCCCCGGCGACCTGATGGACTACGTCAACAAGCCCGTCGGGAAGGCCCAGGTCCCGCCGGGCCAGCTCAAGCCGCTGATCGCCGTGCCCACCACGGCGGGCACCGGCTCGGAGTCCACCGCCATGTGCGTGCTGGACATCCTGTCGCTGCGGGTGAAGACGGGCATCAGCCATTGGCGGCTGCGGCCGACCCTCGCCGTCGTCGACCCGCTGCTGACGATGACGCTCCCCCCGGAGGTCACCGCCGCGTCGGGCATGGACATCGTCTGCCACGCGCTCGAGTCGTACACCGCGCGCTGGTACACGACGTTCGACCGCAAGAAGCCCGAGGAGCGGGTGACCTACTGCGGGTCCAACCCGGTCTCGGACCTCTGGTGCGAGAAGTCGATGTCGCTGCTGGCGAGGTCGTTCCGCACGGCCGTCCACCGCGGCACCGACGACGTCGACGCCCGCATGGACATGATGATGGCGGCGACCTTCGCCGGCATGGGGTTCGGCAACTCGGGCGTGCACATCCCGCACGCCAACGCCTACCCGATCGCCGGCCAGGTCCGGGACTTCCACCCCGCCGGCTACCCGTCGGACGAGGCGATGGTCCCGCACGGCATGTCCGTGTCGCTGACGGCGCCGGAGGCCTTCCGGTTCAGCTTCGACTCCGCGCCCGACCGGCACATGGCGGCCGCGCGGATGCTCGGGCCGAACGCCGAGACGCAGAACGACGCGTCGGAGCAGCTGCCGCACGTCGTCACCGAGCTCATGCGCGACATCGACATCCCCAACGGCATCGGGGCGGTCGGCTTCGGCGAGGGCGACATCCCCGACCTCGTCGACGGGACGATGAAGCAGCAGCGCCTGCTGGCGACCTGCCCCCGGACGCCCACCGAGGACGACATCGCGGACATCTTCCGCAAGTCGATCGAGAACTGGTAGCCGCGTGCCGATCTACGACTACCGCTGCGACTGCGGCCTGCGGTTCGAGCGGTTGATCGGCCGGGACGCCCCCGCGCCGGCGTGCCCGGAGTGCGGTGGCGAGACGCGCAAGGTGCCGTCCCGCCCCGCGCTCACCGGGACCGCCGACCCGGGGCCGTCCAAGGAGTACATGCCCCAGACCTGGAAGGGCACCCACCGCGGGAACCGGGAGTACGTCACCGGCCTGCAGCGGCAGTGGGACCGGCGCCAGAAGCTCGAGGCGAAGCACCCCGAGCTCCGCGGGGACACCCGCCCCGTGGCGGCCCACGAAGGTCGCTACGAGCAGGCGCCCCTGCGGGCGGGGGAGCCGTACCTCGGGCACTCCTCTCCCGATCCCGCACCGAAGAAGGACACCGGCGGGTCCTCGGGGCACGGTCACGGCCATGGTCACGGCCATGGTCACGGCCATGGTCACGGGCACGGCCACTAGGTCCTGACCGCCGCCCGGCCTCCGGGTCAGGCGGCGGTCAGCGCCCGCACGGTCTCGGCGACGGCCGCGACACGAGCCGCGCGCACGGCGGTGGCGAGCGGGCGCAGGGCGTCGGTGCGCGCCAGCGTCGCCGACGACGACACCGCGCCGCCGGGGTCGTCGCCCGACGCCGCGATGACGATGGCCTCGACCTCGTCGGCGTGCTGGAGCACCCGCAGCGGGCGCCCGGGTGTGCCGGCGGGCCAGCTCGCGTCGGGCCGGCGGCGCAGGGCGGCGGCGATCTCCTCGCGGACCCCCGCGCGCGGCTTGGCGACGTCCATCGCGGCGAGGGTGTCGGCGGCGTCGCGCACCGAGCTGCGCAGGTCGTGCTCGGCGTCGGACAGGCTCGGGTGCGCGGCGGGCGGGACCTCGTCGACGAGGTGCACGGTCCAGCGCAGGACGCCGTCGGCGACGGGTGCCGGCACGACGGCCAGCCCCGCCCCGGCGAGCACCGCGCACTCGCCGGCCTCCATCGCCGCGATCCGCAGCGCCTCGGGTCCCGGCAGCCCGCGCACGTCGCCGGGCGCGGGCATGACCAGCCGCGCATCGGGCCCGAGCGGCGACACCCGCCGGCGGGCGAGGACGAGCAGCGTGGCCACCCCGGCGCCGGCGTGGTCCGGGGTCGGCAGGTCGGTCACCGCGGCGGTCGCGGCGTCGGCGGCGACCACGTCGTGCGCCTCCGACCAGGGCCCCAGCGCGTCGAGGACGTCGTCCGCGGCGGCCGAGCCGGCGAGCCACGCCGCGGTCCACACGGCCAGGGAGGCACTCGCACAAGGCACCCGATCCACGGTACCGGGACCCCGCGCCGCGGCCGCTCTCCATCCCGATCTCCCGAGGGTGCACCCAGCGTCGTCGCGCCCACTGCTCTGGCGGCTCTCTGGAGAGATCGTTCCGGCGAGCAGCGGCGAGAGGCACGTTCGGCAGGTGCGCGGGCGTGTCTACCCCGGACGATCACCGCCCGCGGATAGCGTTCGTCCGTGGCGAGAACGCAGGGCCGGGGGATGCACGGCTCCACCGGCGACCCCGGATTCCGTTCGACCGGCGGGGCGGTGCGCGCGCCCGGCCGGGGCGGCGGCGGTCCGTCGTCGGGCGCGGGGCGCACCGGCGGGCTGCCGGGGCTCACGTCGCACAAGCCGGCCCGCGAGGTCGTCACCGTCGTCGCCGAGCCGGGGCTCGTGGTCGAGGACGCCGCCGAGACCTTCTGCGGCGCCGTGATCCGCGCCGACATCCGCGAGGTCGTGCTCGAGGACGCCGCGGGCCGCCGCCGGCTCTTCCCGAACAAGCCCGCCGCCTTCCTGCACGAGGGGCGCCCGGCCACGCTGGTCCCGCCGCAGCGGGCGGCCGCGCCCGAGAAGGCTCCGCAGCGCTCGGCGTCGGGGTCGCGCCGCGTGGAGAACGTCCGCGCGAGGACCGCGCTGCCGCACCGCATCTGGGTCGAGGGGCTGCACGACGCCGAGGTCGTCGAGCGGGTCTGGGGCCACGACCTGCGCGTGGAGGGCGTGGTGGTCGAGCCCCTGCACGGCGCGGACGTGCTCGTCGAGGCCGCGCGGGAGTTCGGGCCGGGGCCGGGCCGGCGCCTCGGGGTGCTCGTCGACCACCTCGTCACCGGGTCCAAGGAGTCGCGGATCGCCGAGGGGCTGCGCCGCGAGCTCGGGCCGGCGGCCGCGCACGTGCTGGTGCTCGGCCACCCCTACATCGACATCTGGGAGGCCGTGAAGCCCGGCACCGTCGGCATCCGGGCCTGGCCCACCATCCCCCGCGGGATCGAGTGGAAGCGCGGCGTGTGCGAGGCGCTGGGCTGGGGCGACGAGCGGGCCGGGGCGCGCCGGGTGCTGTCGGCGGTGTCGAGCTGGAACGACCTCGAGACGCCCCTGATCACGGCGATGGAGCAGCTGATCGACTTCGTCACCGTCGATCCCTGAACTCACGCTCGCGGCAAGTGGCGTCTGGCACACTCGCCGGTGTGATCCCGCTGCTGTGGGCGATCGCGGGGGTGGTGCTCGTCGCGGTCGAACTCGTGACCGGCACCTTCGTGCTGCTCATGCTCGGGCTCGCCGCGCTGGTCACCGCCGGGGCGTCCGCGCTCGGCGCCCCGCTCGGGGTCGACGTCGCCGTCTTCGGGCTCTCCGCGCTGGTGCTGATCCTGCTCGCGCGCCCCGCGCTGCAGCGCCGCTTCCGCACCGACCGCGCCGAGGGTGTCAACGCCGGCCCGCAGGCGCTGCTCGGGGCCGACGCCGAGATCGTCGACCCGATCCCCGCCGGCGACGCCGGCACCGTGCGCATCGGCGGCGCGCTCTGGACCGCGCGCGCCCTGCACGACGGCCCGGACGGTACGGCCTTCGCCACCGGCGACCCGGTGGTCGTCGTCGACATCCGCGGGGCGACCGCCGTGGTCACGGGCCCGTCGTCCGGCCCGCCCCACCCGTCCCGCCCGCCCCTCCAGGGAGAGAGCTGATGGAGCCCGCGACGCTCGTGCTCTACGTGGCCATCGCCGCCGCGCTGATCCTCATCATCACGGCGGTGGTCAAGAGCATCACCGTGGTCCGCCAGGCCGAGGCCGCGGTCATCGAGCGGCTCGGGCGCTACCAGCGCACCGCGGCCCCCGGGCTGACCTTCCTCGTGCCGTTCATCGACCGCATCCGCGAGCGGGTGGCGCTCTGGGAGCAGGTCGTCTCGTTCCCGCCCCAGCCGGTGATCACCCAGGACAACCTGACGGTCTCCATCGACACCGTCGTCTATTACCAGGTCACCGAGCCGAGCAACGCGGTCTACGAGATCTCCGACTACATCAACGGCGTGCAGCAGCTCACCACCACGACGCTGCGCGACGTGGTCGGCGGCATGAGCCTCGAGGAGGCGCTGACGTCCCGCGAGACGATCAACTCGCGCCTGCGCCGCGCCCTCGACGACGCCACCGGGCCGTGGGGCCTGCGGGTCGTGCGGGTCGAGCTCAAGGCGATCGACCCGCCGCCCTCCATCCAGGACTCGATGGAGCGGCAGATGAAGGCCGACCGCGAGAAGCGCGCGATGATCCTCACCGCCGAGGGCCACCGCGAGGCCGCCATCGCCCAGGCGCAGGGCAACAAGCAGGCGGCGATCCTCTCCGCGGAGGGCGCCAAGCAGGCCGCGATCCTCGAGGCGGAGGCCGACCGGCAGTCGACGATGCTGCGCGCCCAGGGCGAGCGGGCGGCGCAGTACTACCAGGCGCAGGGCGAGGCCAAGGCGATCGAGAAGACCTTCGCCGCCATCAAGGCCGGGCGCCCGACCCCGGAGATGCTGGCCTACCAGTACCTGCAGACGCTGCCGCAGATGGCGCAGGGCGAGGCCAACAAGGTCTGGATGGTGCCCAGCGACTTCGGCAAGGCGCTCGAGGGCTTCACCAAGATGCTCGGCGCGCCCGGCGACGACGGCGTCTTCCGCTACACGCCCTCCCCGGACGACGGCACCCCGATCGCCCGGCCCGGCGAGACCGACGCCGACGTCGCCGACTGGTTCGACACCAGCACCGACCCGGAGATCGCCAAGGTGGTGGCGGCCGCGGAGCAGCGCGCGGAGGCCGCGACGTCCGCCGAGCCCGAGTCCAACGGCGCCGGCCGCCACGCGAGCGGCGACGGCACGCCGCCCGACACGCTCTGACCTCCCGGGCACCTCGTAGCATCGGGACCCATGCTCGATCGCGCCCTCGTCGACGGCCTGTTCCCGGCCGACCTGCCCGAGCCCGCCGAGCTCGAGGAGCGCTACCCCCCGCGTGCCCTGGGCGACGGTGCGCTGGTCACGCGCTTCGGCCCGAGCCCGACCGGGTTCGTGCACATCGGCGGCCTGTACACGGCGATGGTGTCGCGCGACCTCGCGCACTCGACCGACGGCGTCTACGTCCTGCGCATCGAGGACACCGACCAGAGCCGCGAGGTCGAGGGCGCCGACGAGCAGTTCCGGCGGGCGTTCGAGGCCTTCGACCTCGAGCCCGACGAGGGCGACCTGGTGTTCACGGCGCTGCCGGAGCCCCGCGGCGACTACGGCCCGTACCACCAGTCGGCGCGTGCGGCGATCTACCACGCCTTCGTGCGCGAGCTCATGCGCCAGGGCAGGGCGTACCCGGACTTCGCGACGAAGGAGGAGCTCGCCGAGATCTCCGACGCGCAGCGCACGCTCAAGCTGCCCACGGGCTACTACGGCCGCTGGGCGCCGTGGCGCGACGCGAGCGAGGACGACGTCCGCGCCGCGCTCGACGCCGGGAAGCCGTGGGTGGCGCGGTTCCGGTCCGACGGGAAGGTGGGGGAGCGGTTCGCGTTCACCGACCGGCTGCGCGGGCGGGTCGAGATGGAGGACAACCACAACGACGTGGTCATCCTCAAGACGTCGGCGAGCCCTGTCCGCCTGCCGACCTACCACTTCGCGCACGCCGTCGACGACCACCTCATGCGCACCAACCTCGTCGTGCGCACCGAGGAGTGGCTGTCGTCGGTGCCGACGCACCGCCAGCTGTTCGCCGCGCTGGGCTTCGAGCCCGTCGACTACGCGCACCTCGCGCCGCTGATGAAGCAGGAGGGCGGGTCGAAGCGCAAGCTCTCCAAGCGCAAGGACCCCGAGGCGTCGGTCGACTTCTACCTCGAGGCCGGCTTCCCGGTGCCCGCCGTGCAGTACTACCTGCGCGGCCTGGCCAACCCGCGGCTCGCGGAGATGCCGCTGGCCGAGGCCCTGGCCACGCCGCTGCGTCTCGACGAGTTCGGGCTCGCGGGCCCGCTGGTCGACACGGTGAAGCTGTCCGACATCTCCGCCGACCACATCGCCACGCTGCCCGGCCCGGACGTGCTCGCGGGCGTGCGGACGTGGGCCGCGGAGTACGACCCCGAGATCGTCAAGGTGCTCGACGCGAACCCCGAGCTCGCGGCCGCCGCGATCGACGTCGAGCGGGTCGGCGTGGAGAACCCGCGCAAGGACCTGGCGAAGTGGTCGGACTTCCGCGAGGCCTACGGCTTCTTCTTCCCGGAGCTCTTCGCCGACGTCACCGACCCCGCCGACGAGCGCTTCGGCGAGCTGGACCCGGAGCTCGTGCGCACGGTCGCCGCGGACCTGGCGGACACCTACACGCACGAGGGCGACCAGCCGACCTGGTTCCAGCAGATCCGCGACCTCGCGCAGCGGCACGGCTTCGCCCCGAACCCGAAGACGTACAAGAAGGACCCGGACGCCTACCCCGGCATGCTGCGCGACGCCGCCAACGTGGCCCGCGTGGCGATCACCGGTGCCCAGCGCAGCCCCGACCTCTACGAGGTCACCCGGGCCCTCGGCGCCCACGAGGTCGTGCGCCGCCTGCGCGCCGTGGCCGGCTGACGTGTACGTCCGCACCGACGACGGGCGCCGCATCGCCTATGACCGCGAGGGCTCGGGCGGGCGGCCGCTCGTGCTCGTCGGCGGGCTCGGGCAGATGCGAGCCCTCGACCCGGGGACCCGGACGCTGACGAGCGAGCTCGCCGCCCGCGGCCTCGACGTCGTCCACCACGACCGGCCGGGTCGGGGCGAGTCGACCGGCGAGACGCCCTTCACCCTCGCCGGCGAGATCGCGGCGATCCGGGCCCTGGTCGACGAGCTCGACGGGCGCGCGGCGCTCTACGGCAGCTCCTCGGGGGCCGCGATCGCCCTCGCCGCCGCGGCGGAGCTCCCCGGGGTGGACCGGCTGGTGCTCTGGGAGATCCCGCTCGACGTGGACGCCCCGGCCGAGGCCGGGTGGTCGTTCCACGCCGGCATCGTCGACCGCGCGGGCGAACCCGAGGCCGCGCTGCGCTTCGCCATGGGCTTCCTGCCGGCCGAGGTGCTCGACGGCATGCTGGACGGCCCGGACGGGGACCGCTACCGGCGGCTGGCACCGACGACCGCGGCCGACGCGGAGGCCCTCGCCCGCGTGCACGACGGGCTGCGCGACGGCTCGCTCGCCACGCGGGTGACGGTGCCGACCACCGTGCTCACCGGCACCTCGACCTGGCCGTTCATGGCCGCGGCCGCCGACGCCGTCGTCGATGCCCTGCCCGACGCGGTGCGCGCCGAGGTCCCGGGCGCCGACCACGCGTGGGCCCCGCGGGACATGGCGCCGGTCCTCGCCGACATCCTGACCTGACGCCGGAACATTCCGGCCGGGTCGGAGCGTCGTAGCGGCATGATCGCCCCCTTCCGTTCCCCCGCCGGCGCGCTGGCCCTGGCCGTCCTCGCGGGCGGCCTGCTCGCCGGCTGCAGCGGCGGCACCAGCACCTCGGTGAGCTGCACCGGCGCCACGTGCCGGGCGACGGTCAGCGGCGCGCCGGTCGAGGTCTCCCAGCCCGACGCGCAGTCGACCCGGACGCGCACGAGCAGTACGAAACGGCGTCCGGCGAGGAACAATGACGGGGTGGACTTCGGGGTGAACGCCATCGGGCCCGGCTGGGTCGACGTCGAGGACGACGGCACCGTGACGCGCGTGCCGCAGGGCGGGTCGTTCGTCGAGGACGGGTCGACGGTGCGTCTCGAGTCGTCCGACGGGCGCACCGCGGTCTTCACGTTCGCGAAGAGATGAGGTCTGCGCGATGACCACGCTCCCGGTGCGCCTGGCCCTCGGCGCCTACGCCCCGACCGCCGGTGTCGACCTGTCCGGGGTGGCGGTCACGGCCGACACCATGTTCCTCGCCCCCGACGAGGGCTCCTCGCTGCTGCGGCTGCGCCGCGCGCCCGGCGGCGGGTCGCTGGACTGGGAGGCGCCCGAGCCGATCGCACTCACCGACGCGGTGGCGCTGAAGGGCGGGCCCGAGGACGAGGTCGACGCGGAGGGCCTCGACGTGGTCGACGGGTGCCTCTGGGTCGCCGGCTCGCACAGCGCCAAGCGCAAGCGGGTCCGGCCCGGCACCCCGCCCGAGGAGATCGGGCCGCGGCTCGCGGAGGTCGCTCCCGAGAAGGGCCGCCGGGTGCTCGCCCGCCTGCCGCTGCGCGAGGGACCGGACGGCCCGCGCACGGTGCGCGCGGGCGAGGAGGTCGCCGGGCTGGGCGAGGCCGCGCGGCTGCCGTCGGGCCGGCGGGGCCTGTGGGGCGCGCTCGCCGACGACGAGCACCTCGCCCCGTTCCTCGGCGTCCCGGGCAAGGACAACGGGTTCGACGTCGAGGGGATCGCGGTCCGCCCGGCGCACCACGGCGGGGGCGTGGTCCTCGGCCTGCGCGGCCCGGTGCTGCGCGGGTGGGCGGTGCTGCTCGAGGTCGCGGTGCACGCCGACGGCCCGAAGCTCGTGCTCGACCGGCTGGACAAGTGCTTCGTGGACCTCGAGGGCCTCGGCGTGCGCGACCTCGCCCGCGACGGCGACGACCTGCTGGTGCTGGCCGGGCCGACGATGGTGCTCGACGGCCCGGCGCGCATCCTGCGCCTGCGGGGTGCCGCGGCCGGCCCGCTGCCGCCGGCGATCACGGCGGGCGAGGTCGAGGAGGTCACCGAGGTGGCGGTGGGCCGGGGCTGCGACCGCCCCGAGGGGCTCGCGGTCCTGCCGGAGGGCCTGCTCGTCCTCCACGACACCCCGGCACCCCACCGCCTCGACGGCGAGGACCTCGTCGGCGACCTCTTGCCGAGGCCCGGGGCCGCTCCTACCGTGTGAGGTGGGTCACTCCCACACCTCGTATCCGTCGCCGGGACCGAGGAGCTCTGTCGACCGTGTCGACCACCTCGCACCAGCCGCCCAGGCCGATCGTCACCACGCCGTACCCACCGCGCGAGGCGAGGCGCGGGTCCGCGTTCGCGCACTACCTGCGGACGACGGACCCCAAGGACATCGCGATCCTCTACCTCGTCACGTCGTTCGCGTTCTTCATGATCGGCGGGCTCATGGCCCTGCTGATGCGCGCGGAACTGGCCCAGCCGGGATTGCAGATCCTGTCGGTGGACCAGTACAACCAGCTGTTCACCATGCACGGCACGATCATGCTGCTGCTCTATGCGACGCCGATCCTGTTCGGCTTCGCCAACTACATCGTCCCGCTGCAGATCGGGGCGCCCGACGTCGCGTTCCCGCGGCTGAACGCCTTCTCGTACTGGCTGTTCCTCTTCGGCGGGACGATCGTCCTGTCCGGGTTCGTGACCCCGGACGGCGCCGCCGCGTTCGGCTGGTTCGCCTACACCCCGTTGTCCGACATCACGCACTCGCCGGGGCTGGGCGGTGACCTGTGGCTGCTCGGTCTGGTGGTCGCCGGCCTGGGCACCATCCTCGGTGGCGTCAACTTCGTGACGACCATCGTCTGCCTGCGTGGCCCGGGCATGACGATGTTCCGGATGCCGATCTTCACCTGGAACATCCTGGTGACGGTCATCCTCGTGCTGATGGTGTTCCCGATCCTCACCGCGGCGCTGCTCGGTCTGGAGGCCGACCGGCACCTGGGGGCCCAGCTGTTCGCGCCCGAGCACGGCGGGGCGATCCTCTGGCAGCACCTGTTCTGGTTCTTCGGGCACCCCGAGGTCTACATCGTCGCGCTGCCCTTCTTCGGCATCGTCACCGAGATCTTCCCGGTGTTCAGCCGCAAGCCGCTCTTCGGCTACAAGACACTCGTGTTCGCCACCGTCGCGATCGGGGCGCTGTCGGTGGCGGTGTGGGCCCACCACATGTTCGCCACGGGCGCGGTGCTGCTGCCGTTCTTCTCGTTCACGACCTTCCTCATCGCGGTGCCGACCGGCATCAAGTTCTTCAACTGGATCGGCACCATGTGGCGCGGCCAGCTGACGTTCGAGACGCCGATGCTGTTCGCGATCGGGTTCCTGGTGACGTTCCTGTTCGGTGGCCTCACCGGGGTGCTGCTGGCCAGCCCGCCGCTGGACTTCCACGTGTCGGACTCGTACTTCGTGGTGGCGCACTTCCACTACGTGCTGTTCGGCACGATCGTGTTCGCCACCTACGCCGGCATCTACTTCTGGTTCC